>CAMIWK010000188.1 GCA_946402415.1 uncultured Fibrobacter sp. | reverse complement strand
TCCCTGTCGGGGAATCCCGTTTCCAGCTCGGTGAAGCTGGGCTCTTCGATGTTTACCACCTGCACGTCGAAAATCAGGTCCTTGCCTGCGAAGGGGTGGTTCCCGTCTACCAGGACGGTGTCCTTGTAGATTTCTTTCACGATGTAGATGCCGTCGGCGTCATCCTCGTCGTCCAGGTTCAGTCCGTCGAAGAATTCGTCAGCGGTGTCGGGTAGCTGGAATTCGCGTATGTCGTTGTCCTGCATCATCTCCAGCTCCATACCCAGCCAGAGTTCTCCGATTTCCTGGAGCTCTTCTTTGGGGACCTGGAGCAGCAGGTCATCGCGGTAGGGGCCGTAGCCTTGGTCGAATGGAATTTCTACAGTGAATGTTTCGCCCAGCTTGCGGCCCTCTAGGGCGCTCTCAAGGCCGGGGATGATGTTGTCGTAGCCGTGGATGTATACGAAGGGATGGCTCGGGGGAATTTCTTCCAGAATACGCCCGGTCATTTCCTTAAGCGTGTAGGCTATGCTTACCTTCGTCTTGGCTTCCACGATTTCCATACGGCGCCAAATATAGAATTTTTACTACATTACTCCCATGCTTTACGGTATTTGTTCTGATATTCATTCTAACGCCACCGCTTTCCATGCCGTTTTGGATTCTATGAAAGAAAACAAGGTGGAACGTCGGATTTGCCTGGGTGACTTGGTAGGTTACGGTGTCGATGCCAACGAATGTGTGCAGCTCGCCAAAGAAAACATGGATGTGTGCCTGATAGGCAACCACGACAGTGTGGCTATCAAGTATGAATCCAGTATGGGTTTCAATCCCTATGCCAAACAGGCCATCGAGTGGACCCAGGAAAATATGAGCGCGGACTCTGTCGCCTATATCCGTTCATTACCATATATCTACGAAGAAAACGACATCACCTTTGTCCATGCGTCGCCCATGTCCCCGGCGGACTGGCTCTACATTACGGACTTGGAAGATGCCCTGAATGCCTTTGACCATTTTACGGGAACCTACTGCTTTATTGGTCATACCCACAGTCCGGTAATCGTGGCGAGCCGCCCTATGGCCATTCCCAAGGTTCTGGACGAATATGAATACACCATTGAGAATACGGAGCGACTGCTGGTAAACGTGGGCAGCGTGGGTCAGCCTCGTGACCGAGACTGCCGTGCCAGCTGGTGCCTATTGGATACGGAAACCAAGTGTATCCGCATTATCCGTGTTGAGTACGATGTTTTTGCTACCCAGGAGCGCATGCAAAAGGCGGGAATGCCTAGTTTCCTCATCGATCGTTTGAGCGTGGGTCGCTAACCCATATGAAATGGGTCCTCGCTGTTTTTGGTAAGGCCGGCTCGCCGTTTATAGCGGATGAGGTAGACAAGTACGTGAAGCGACTGCGTGGGGGAGTGTACCCGCTGGAAGTGGTGGAACTGAAGGAGTCCAAGCTGGATGACCGCCTGCAGTCCCTTGCCCAAGAGGCGGCCCTGTTCGAAAAGAAATTCCCGAAGTCTGAATACCGTCGTGTTATTTTGTCTGAAGAAGGCAAGTTGATGGACACGGTCAAGCTTTCGGATACCTTGCGGGATCGTTTCCAGGGGAACGTGGTGTTTCTCATTGGCTCGGCTTATGGTATCGACGAAAACTTGAAAAAGACGGCGGACCTATTGCTTTCTCTTTCGCCCCTGACCTTCACTCACGACCATGCCCGGGTGATTATGGCCGAACAGCTTTACCGCGTGCAGATGGTGATGCAGAACCACCCATACCATCATAGATAATAGACCGCTCGGACTAGAGTCTGGCAGACAAGTTTAGGGCTGGTCCTCGCCCTCGCCTTTGCAATCAACTTGCGTTTGATTGCTCCGGCTCACAGGTGACCGCTCGCGCATCGTTTTTTTTCTATATTTGCGCGCGTAAAAACGGAATTCGTTATGAACGCAGAAATCGAAAAGCGCCGCACTTTTGCTATTGTCAGCCACCCTGACGCGGGTAAAACAACCATCACCGAAAAATTCCTGTGGTACGGAAACGTAATCCGCGAGGCGGGCCACGTGCGCGCCAAGGCGAACCGCAGTTATACCGTCAGTGACTGGATGAAGATTGAGCAGCAGCGCGGTATTTCGGTTTCCAGTTCCGTGCTGAATTTCCCTTTCGAAGGTTGCATGTTCAACCTGGTGGATACACCGGGGCACCAGGACTTTTGCGAAGATACTTACCGAGCCCTGACCGCTGTGGATGCTGCCCTGGTGCTTATCGACAGCGTGAACGGCGTAGAAAAGCAGACCATCAAGCTTATGGACGTGTGCCGCATGCGACATACGCCCATCATCACCTTCATCAACAAGATGGACCTAGATGGCCGCCACGTGCTGGACTTGTTGGACCAGATTGAAAGTGTTTTGCACATCAAGACTGCTCCATTTACGCTCCCGATTGGCGTGGGTAAACTGTTTAAGGGTGTGTATTCCATTGCCGAAAACACCTTCCACACCTTCAACAAGGAAGAAGGCCA
>CAMIWK010000187.1 GCA_946402415.1 uncultured Fibrobacter sp. | reverse complement strand
GTATCTCCACCCTGCTCAACCCGCAGATGGTGATTGCTGACGAACCGACTTCCGCTCTGGACGTTTCGACCCAGAAGGAAGTGATCAAGATGATCTTTGACTTGCTGGACAAGGGCATCTTCAGCACCATGATTTTCATTACCCACGAACTTCCGCTGCTGTACCACGTGGCCGACAATATCGCCATCATGTACGCCGGTGAATTCGTGGAAAAGGGCACTGCAGAACAGGTGGTGAAGGATCCCCGTCACCCCTACACCCAGGCTCTTATGGGCGCTATGCTCAGTACCGAGGCCAGCCAGCGTAACCGCCACCCGGTGGCAATCGAAGGCGCACCTCCGAGCCTGCGTAACAAGATTACGGGTTGCCGTTTTGCCGACCGTTGCAAAAAGGCATGCCCCGACTGCAAGAAGAATACCCAGAACCTCCGCGTTGTCGGTGGTCGTGATGTGAGGTGCGATTATGCTGAGTGATAAGCCTGTTGTATTTTCTGCCAAGCGCATTAGCAAGGACTTTGGCGCCGGCAAGACCCTGAAGACCGCCGTGAAGGATGTTTCCTTCGACATCTATGATGAAGAATTCATCTCTATCGTGGGCGGCTCCGGTTGCGGCAAGTCTGTGCTCGCAAAGATTATGCTCGGCCTCTACGAACCCACCCGCGGCCAGTTCCTCTACAGGGATCACAAGATCAAGAACCTGAAGGACCACTGGAACGAAGTTCAGTTCGTGTTCCAGGACCCGTTTGGATGCTTCAACCAGTTCTTTACTATCCGTAGCCAGCTGGAAGACGCCCTGAACGTGCTCAAGAACAAGCCCTCCAAGGAAGAAGTCCGCCGCCGTGTGGACGAAGGCTTGATGGCTGTGAACGTGAAGCCCTCCGATATTGAAGGCAAGTACCCGTTCGAACTTTCTGGCGGTCAGATGCAGCGTATGCTTTTGGCCCGTATCTTCGCGCTCCGCCCGAAGGTGCTGATTGCCGATGAAGCTACTTCCATGGTGGACGCCTGCGTGCGCGCCAACATCCTCGATTACCTCCGCAAGTTGAAAGACGAGCTGAAGATGACCGTGGTGTTCGTGACCCACGATATCGGCCTTGCCAACTATGTTTCGGACCGTATTTTCATTATGCACGACGGTAAGATTGTGAACCAGGGAACGCCTGCAGAAGTGCTGGACAACACCACTGAACCGCATACGCTCCGCCTGCTGGACGATATCCCCGAAGTCCACAAGACCGAATGGATTAAGAACAGCCATCGCAGTAAGAAGTAAACAGTGGTTAGTGATTAGTGGTTAGGCTATAAGGCCGTGGCTGCGGCATGTTCCTGAACACTAACTCTACGTGTCATCCTGAGCGGCGTGAGCCGCGAAGGATCCAGTCCAAAGGTTAAACGAAAAGCCGCAGTCCAAAGCTGCGGTTTTTTTGTATCGCCCATTATTGAAATAAGGGCATCAAGTAAAAACCGACAGTTCCTGTAATGCCATACACATAACCGGATTCCAATGAACCAACATTGGTCAATACGGTGCCTAAGCTGAGTTCAATAAAATCGCCAAACCTGTACCCCATTGAAATATAATGCGACAAGATAGATGTATCTACAATATCAAAGCCCTCTATGCTGAAACTGTAATTCAGGAATGACTTGCCTATAATGATTCCTACAAATCCACCAAAGAACAAATCTTCACCATATTTTATTTCCTCTTTTTCAAAAGGCTCGTATGACGCACATACAGTCCTGCTCCAGAATACGGCCCCATCTATGGTCACGTTATTTTTTTCGGTTTCCACGCACTTTTCTCCGCTATATTTGATATCACGGAACAGAATGTGTCCTGTGAAAAAACCAAATTCGAAATCCCGAAAATTCCAACCTAATGTAAGATGGTAATATAGTCCATCATCGTAGCCTAGACCGGCTCCAAATATAAGGGTTCCACTTTTGTGCAAATAGTCTATTTTTCCGGATCCTTCTACGCCTCCTATTTCATAAGTCCGCTCCTTATCGTCGATTTTCTCTTCTTTTGCACCAATTACTTTCCCACTGACTCGCCACATTGACGAATAAGGTTCTTGTGTCGTATTGGAACCATGTACTTCTGGAGCGTCGGATACCGTCGCATTTAATATGCGTTCGGATTCGTATGCAAGGGCTTCGGAAGAGAGTATAACTATCAGGCTAAACAGAAACAGACTTTTTTTCACAAAGGCCCTCCTCATTTTAAGTTAGAAAAACGGGCCGGTTTTGAGTATAGTTTCTACATTTTTGTTTTTTGCCCGTCCCTGTTTTCAAGGGAAAACAGGAAATTTGGCAGAGTGGGTACAGGAAAGTGCCTTTTTTAGGTATATTCTGGCCATGAATACCTGTAAAAGTTTTTTTTCTAGTATGGGTGCGGTGGCTTTGTCTGCCGTAGCCGTTGTTTCCCTTTGTTCTGCCACGGCCATTGCAGGGCCCCTGATGAACCAGCTGGGCTACGCCCCTGAAGCCGAGAAGCAGGTGGTGATTCCCGGTAACGA
>CAMIWK010000186.1 GCA_946402415.1 uncultured Fibrobacter sp. | reverse complement strand
CCGCTGTGGATAACGAAGAACTGATCAAGGTGAACAAGAACATCCGTCAGCATCCTGTCGAGGAAGTTGGCGCTTGGCTGAGAGACCGTATGTCTGGTATGACCAAGGTCGTGTAATCGCGCCTTGTCTTGCTTGATTATCCAACTTTTGTAAAAGAGTTGATTATTAAAAAGCCTGTCGCAGCAATGCGGCGGGCTTTTTTACAACTATTCCATATTGGAATAGCCCCGGAGTTCCTTTATGCGTAAAAAAAGTATATGTTTCGTTAAGATAGGGGCCAAGGAAAATATGGTGTCTTTTCGGCAGATTTCGGAGTCGTTTGAACCCGCCATCGAGAAGGGCGAGTTTCAGGTCTATTTTCAGCCCCAGTACAACCATTCGACGGGTGCGCTGATTGGCGCCGAGGCCCTTGTCCGTTGGAAATCTAAAAAGTTTGGTTTTATCTCGCCAGCGGACTTTATCCCGGCTCTTGAGGAGATGAGCCTGATTCCTACGCTGGACCTGTACGTCTTTGAGCATGTTTGCCAGTTCCTTCGGGGCTGTATTGATTCTAACAAGGCTCTGGCCCGGGTGTCGGTGAACATGTCCCGTAACGACATCTTGAGTCCGGATTACATTGAGTGTCTTGATGCCATACGGCAGAAGTTTGATATTCCCACCAGGCTTATCCATGTGGAGCTGACGGAGACTGCTGCCGTCACGGGGGCCCAGGTGGTCATCGATTCCATCAAGAAGCTACATAAGCTGGGTTATACGGTGGAGATGGACGATTTCGGCAGCGGGTATTCTTCGCTGAATGTTCTGAAGGATATCGAGTTCGACGTTCTGAAGCTGGATTTGCAGTTCATCAATGGCGCTATCGGTAGTGACCGTGGCGGGACCATCCTGAGTTCCGTGATCCGTATGGCCAAGTGGCTCAAGCTCCCGGTAATTGCAGAGGGTGTAGAGACCGTGGAGCAGGCCGACTTCTTGAAGAGCGTAGGCTGTGACTATGTGCAAGGCTACCTGTATTCTAAGCCCCTTCCGGTAGAGGAATACGAGAAGCTTTTGGGGGCCTCTACGGTGGGCATGATTGTGCCCCAGATGAATATCGATCAGTTTGTGGATGCAGGCCGGTTCTGGAACCCGATTTCTATGGAAACCCTGATTTTCAGCAATTTTGTGGGGGCGGCCGCCATTGTAGAGGTCCATACCGGCGAAAAGTGCTCTATGGAAATCTTGCGGGTGAACCAGAAGTACGTCCGTGAGTTGGGAATGAACTTGTCCGAAACGGAAATTATCGCCCTGAACCCCTGCGATGTGCTGGACGCTGAATCCCAGAAGGTCTACAAGGCCGCCCTGGAGCGCGCGGCTGCCACTCGTGAAGAGCAGGAGTGCGAAACCTGGCGGAATATCACCTCGGGCTGTTGCGGTACGGAACGCATCTGTATACGCAGCTCCATACAACTTATCGGCGAAAGTAAGGTCAGTAAGCTTTACTATGTGATGATCCGGAACATCACCAACGAGAAGAACGTGTTCCAGGGAATGCTGGATACGGAACGCAGGTTCAAGGCCGCCAGCGAGCAGGCCAACATCTACTTCTGGGAGTACACCGTGGCTACCAAGGAGATGCGTCCCTGTTTCCGTTGCCAGCGGGACTTGGGCTTGCCTCCACTGCTCCGCAACTATCCTGAGCCGGCCATTGAAAGAGGCATTTTCCCGCCGGACTATGCGGACATGTACCGCGATTGGCATAGGCAGATTGAAAAGGGGGTCAAGAGTATAGAAGGTGTTATTCCTTTGACTCCCAACAGGATACCATTCCATGTCCGTTACACGACGGAATTTGACGAGAATGGTCGCCCGGTGAAGGCCTATGGTTCTGCCACTTTGGTGGTGGATAAGTAGCAAATTGGGCGCTTAATATTCCACCGAAAATTTTTATTTTTGTCCCGATATTTTTAGCAAGTGGGACAAGAATGTTCAAAGTTGGTTTTGATAACGAAGCGTACCTGAAGACCCAGTCCGAAAAGATTGCGGAACGCATTGCAAAGTTTGGTGGAAAACTTTATCTAGAATTTGGCGGAAAGCTGTTCGATGACCATCACGCATCCCGCGTGCTGCCTGGGTTTGCGCCCGACAGTAAGATCCGTATGCTCGAAAAGCTTAAGGACAAGGCCGAAGTCATTATCGCCATCAATGCGGGCGACATCGAGAAGAACAAGGTCCGCGGAGACTTGGGCATTACCTACGACCAGGATGTGCTCCGCCTGATTGACGCCTTCCGTGGTTACGGCCTGTACGTGAGCTCCGTGGTGCTGACCCGCTGGCAGGAACAGCCTAGCGCCGTGGCTTACCAGAAGAAGCTGGAAGACTTGGGCTTGAAGGTTTACCGCCATTATCCTATCGCCGGTTATCCCAGCAACATTCCGCTGGTGGTGAGCGATGATGGTTATGGTAAGAACGAATTTGTGGAAACCTCCCGCGAATTAGTGGTGGTGACGGCTCCCGGCCCCGGGAGTGGAAAGATGGCCGTGTGCCTTTCCC
>CAMIWK010000185.1 GCA_946402415.1 uncultured Fibrobacter sp. | reverse complement strand
CTTCGGCGTACTTGGTGGCCATGCCAAAGAAGGCGGCCACTTCCATCCAGAAAAGGGCGCCCGGACCACCGGTGCCGATAGCGGTGGCCACACCTACGATATTACCCGTACCGACGGTTGCGGCGAGGGCGGTGCAGAGGGCGGCAAAGCTGGAAACTTCGCCCTGGCCTTCCTTTTCACTATGGAGCATGTAACGCAGGGCATTGCCCAGGTTCGTTACTTGGAGTACGCCGAGACGGCTGGTGAGCAAGATGCCTACGAACAGGATTACGGCGATTAGGGGGATTCCCCACACGTAGCCGTCAACGGTGTCTAGGATGGAATTTAAGGTTTCCATATAGGTTCCTTTTGGTTCAAAAATACGAAACCCGCTACGGGCTAATCGTAACTCGTTGAATACCAAAAAGATAGAAATTTTTGCAAGGAGCGGGGAATGTTATGGCTTATTCTGATCCTTCGCTGTTGTAATCACACCATGTGCCTTCGATCTTGCTGGTACCATCACCGAAAGACCATGAACCGCTTTCACGCCTGTTGGGGCATTTAGAGGTACACACTCCCGTTATGGTCTGCACAGATAGCGATGTTGAACAGGGGTAACAGAAACCATCATTATCTAACAGAGGGCGGCCTTCGCAACTGGCAATGACGCAGTAACCATTTTGAATTTTTCTGTTGGAGCATTTTGAGCAGTTTGTCGTATCCCTGATGGGCCCGTCATACTTGCAGGATTTGCAATCTCCCCAAGTGTCCATTAGAGGCTTGCTTGTGGGGCACGTTTCTAGTCTGCAGTGAAAATCGTAAACCCTTTTTGTAGTCCCGTTTTTCCCGTTACAAAGTCTTTCGCAATCATCCCGAACTTCTGGCGTGAAGCCTGTTTCATCATTGCAAGCGTGGCAATCTCCCGACCAGTCCAGTACCGGGTGGCTGCTTGGGCATGAGATGGTGGGCTTAATGCTGCCTCCGTCACTGTCGGACTGGAGAGTTGTAGTCTGTCCGCTGGAATTGTCGGGTTGGTCGGTGGAAGGCTCTGTCGAGGATTGACTAGACAGTGGGACGTCGCTTGTAGCGATGCTGCCAGAGGAATCGGCTGAGACAATATTTTTTTCTTTGAATACGGAACCGACGGTCTCTTCTCCGCCCGATGCGGAACAATCTGCCAAGAAAAGTGCAAAGAGCGGGATACCTAGGATTGCGGCTACCCTGGAATAGATTGTCATATTTTGCCTCCCTTTCTTCTGATATATATTCTTTTTTTCTAAAATGCAAGAGTTTTTTTGTTGTATGTAAATATTTATTTACGTACAGGCTGGTAAGGTATGGCGGAATTGATTTCCTGGCGCAAAAAACAGCACTTTGGAGAGCGCTGACTTTCTATCTTTACGCCCGAAAAATAAAGGGACACATTATGCCTACTATGACTTCCGCGCAGGTGCGCGAATCTTTCATCAAGTTCTTTGAATCCAAGGGCCACCTCTTTGTGCGTTCTTCGCCGGTGGTTCCGCATGACGACCCGACGCTCATGTTCACGAACGCGGGCATGAACCAGTTCAAGGCTATCTTCCTGGGCGACAATCCGAAGGGCTGGAAGCGCGCATGCAACAGCCAGAAGTGCCTCCGCGTGTCCGGTAAGCACAACGACCTCGACGTGGTGGGCCGCGACAACTACCACCACACCTTCTTCGAAATGCTCGGTAACTGGAGCTTCGGCGACTACTACAAGAAAGAAGCCATCGCTTGGGCATGGGAACTTTTGACCGAAGTTTGGAAACTCCCGAAGGAACGCCTGTTCGCCACCGTTTACCAAGATGATGACGAAGCCTGGCAGATTTGGAAGGACGTGTCCGGCCTCCCGGATGACCGCATCATGCGCTTCGACGCTCACTCCAACTTCTGGGAAATGGGCGACACCGGTCCGTGCGGCCCCTGCTCCGAAATCCACTATGACCGCGGCGACCTCGCTACGCAGGCCGAAACGTTCAAGGACCCGATCAAGGGCGTGAACGGCGAAAACGACCGCTATATTGAAATTTGGAATAACGTGTTCATGCAGTACGAACGCGTGAGCGACGGCTCCTTGATTCCGCTGAAGGCCAAGAACGTCGATACCGGTATGGGTTTCGAACGTATCTGCGCCATTCTCCAGGGCAAGACCAGCAACTACGACACCGACGTGTTCACTCCGATTATTGCAAAGATCGCTGAACTCAGTGGCGTGCCGTACAACGATGGTGAAGCCGGCACCCCGCACCGCGTGATTGCCGACCACATCCGCGCTATTTCGTTTGCTATTGCTGATGGCGCTCTCCCGTCTAACGAAGGCCGTGGCTACGTGCTCCGCCGCATCCTCCGCCGCGCAAGCCGCTTTGCCCGCTTGCTCGGCCAGAAAAAGCCGTTCATTTGCCAGCTCGTTCAGGTGCTCGCCGATACGATGGGCGACGCCTTCCCGGAAATTCGTGAACGCAAGGAATTCGTTGCTAGCGTGATCAAGAGCGAAGAAGAAAGCTTTATCCGCACGCTCGACGCTGGCCTCGAACGCTTCGCCGCCATCTCCGCCGACTTGAAGAAGGGCGACAAGATTCCGG
>CAMIWK010000184.1 GCA_946402415.1 uncultured Fibrobacter sp. | reverse complement strand
ATAACGCAG
Source organism: uncultured Fibrobacter sp. (assembly GCA_946402415.1). Classification (GTDB taxonomy): domain Bacteria; phylum Fibrobacterota; class Fibrobacteria; order Fibrobacterales; family Fibrobacteraceae; genus Fibrobacter. The sequence goes on along the minus strand of CAMIWK010000184.1, from coordinate 2,604 downwards.
TAGTAGGTTACGATATCGACTGGGTGGTGCGTTTCTGCGAAGCCTATGGCTATGGACTTCAGATTGTGGATATGAAATTTGAATCCGTCATGTCGTCGCTGGTGTCTGGGCAGGTGGACATCGTTGTAGGCGGTATGACCGTTACGGAGGAACGCAAAGAGATGGTGCTGTTCTCGCCTCCTGTGTTCGACGGTGGAACGGCAGTCGTTGTGAAAACTCCAGAAGCCGGTGATGATGCCGCTTCCATCGACAGCCTTGGAGTTTTTGATTCCTTGAAGCTCAGTTTCGAGAAGACCTTCATCCGTGAAGCACGCTGGAAACTTGTGGCAAACGGTATCGGGGTTACCATCTTCATTTCCATTCTTTCTGCGGTTTTGGGGACTATTCTTGGGTTCCTTATTTGCTTGATGCGCCTTTCCAGGAACAAAGTGGCCGATACTATCGCCATTACGTACATCCGTATTCTACAGGGCACGCCGATGGTTGTGTTATTGATGATATTGTTTTATGTGGTGTTCGCACGCACAGGGCTTGATGGCGTCTGGGTGGCCATCATCGGGTTTGGCATGAACTTCGGGGCCTATGTCTCTGAGATGATGCGCACGGGAATCGAGGCGGTGGATAGGGGACAAATGGAGGCCGCCTTGGCTTTGGGCTACAGCAAGCCAAGGGCTTTCTTCAAGATTGTGGTTCCCCAGGCGGCAAGACATTTCTTGCCTGTGTACCAGGGCGAGTTTATTTCACTGGTGAAGATGACGTCCGTGGTGGGTTATATTGCCATCCACGATTTGACCAAGGCCTCCGACATTATCCGCAGCCGCACCTACGAGGCTTTCTTCCCGCTGGTCACCACGGCAATCATCTACTTTATCATTGCCTGGGTCTTGACCCGGGCCTTGACCGCTATCCAGAAGCGTATTGACCCCAGAAACCGCCGAAAAAGGCTGAAAAAAATCTAATTTTACACCAATGTCCGGCCTGAAAACCACATTCCTTAGCCTACTTGCCCTTGCAGCTTTTGCATTTGCCGAACCCGGTGATTCAACTGCGGTTTCGGAGAATGTGACGGCACCGTCGGGCTGTCCTGAGGGAACGGTGATTTCCGCAATTCAATTTGAGGGCCTAGAACATACGAACCCCCGCGTGGTGCAGCGGGAACTTTTGAACAAAGCGGGGGAGCCCTTCTCTACCGAAAAGTTCGAGGCCGAAAAGCTCCGCCTGCAGGACCTGGATCTGTTCACCGACATTGAGGTTAGATGTTCCTCATCTGAATTGACCTATCGCTTCAAGGAGATCTTCCGCTGGATTCCCGCCCCCGCGGGCAAGAAGACCGACCGCGATGGACTTATGATAGGCCTTGCCCTTGCGAACCTGAACGTGCTTGGCGAGGACATCCGGGCCGAAGTCCAGTACCGCACCTCTACAGACCCGTTCCTGGACAACAACGAATATGCCTTTTATGCCAGTTCGCCTTACCTGTTCGGCCTGCCCCTAGGCTGGAACTTGGAGTTTCTCCGTACCGACAGTTACGACGAAATACGGGGCTTTCAGGACGACAGTTGGCTTTTGGACTTGGATCTGGATTACGGGATAAGCTCCCGTATGTCCTTGCTTGCTACAGTGGCGGGTCGTGAGTTGAAGGATGCCGCCTTCTTGCCTGAAGTCGGGTTCGGTTTCGCTTTTGATTTTCGCGATAGCAAGTTGGATAGTCGTGAGGGGGTCTATTTTGAATATATGCTGACTCATGTGGGTGAGGGCGATGACCGCGATTTCGACTGTAATGTAATAGACGATGGTGCGACTTGTGACGGCGGCATGGGTGGCGAGAATTACCGCGAGTTCTTGACGGATGCCCGGGCCTATTACACTGTATGGCGTTTTGTGACGGGGGCGACCGCCCTGGTGCGTTACCGTATGGGCGACGTAGAACGCTATGACTACTACTACCATGGCGGTGCCAACACCTTCCGTGGTCATGAGGCCGATTCTAACTATCTAGGCATCCATGAGGCCCTCCTTACGCTGGAGGAACGCTTTGTGCTGATGGAACGCCATGCGGCTAGCCTCTGGGGAATCAACTTCTTCTACGGAGTGCAACTGGTGGCCGGCCTGGATGGAAGCCTCCTGTGGGACAAGGGCCGCCCTGGCTGGGAAGACTACGAGGGGGCCGTCTATGGCGGTATCCACCTGGTAATTCCTGCCCTGGACCGTGTCCGCCTTGAGGTCGGCTACAGCCCCGACAAGGGCGAACCGGTATTCTACTTTGGCTTGTTCGACAAGGTCACGTCATCTCGCTGGCGTAGTCGATAGTTATCAATAATACGAAGGTACGCCCGTAATGTAAACGGATATTTACATTACGAAGCTCCTTGCATACCGTAAAACATCCTTTTATCTTCATTTTTTGTAAGAAAAAAAATTTTTTCGCATTTTTTGCCTTTTTTTTTGACTTTTTACGAAAATTACTAGTATATTCCTAACATAAAAAACCGAAAATCCCTTTTTAAGGGTGTTTTCGGGGTTATGAGGCTTTAAGTAATTAAAGATCTATTGGAGATATATATGGCAGAAGACTTGCAATACCTTATGGAACGCATCCAGAAA
>CAMIWK010000183.1 GCA_946402415.1 uncultured Fibrobacter sp. | reverse complement strand
ATGGCATAGTGAAATCCTCGCGGTAGGGGAGGGTATTGGTGTTTGCCAGAGTGGGAGCGTCAATAACGGCGTCAATAAATCCATCGGGAATATTGTCTTTCCAGAAATTGTGGCTCTCATCGTAATGGAATCCGGTGTTAGTGCCGTATATGTCAACCCAGTCCTGTGCGGGGTAACGCCAGAACATGTTGGGCGTGGTTTCGATAACGATGTACTTTAGGTTCTTTATGTGGTTTAGGGCGTAGTTGTGGAGTAGGTAATCCGTACCGAAAAAGTCTCCGCCGGAATAGCCGAAATTCAGCATGGTTTCCGATTTCATTTCTGAGGGCATTAGGCCCAGGAGTGTCCTTGAACTCCCGAAGGCGACTACGGTAATGGAATCCTTCTGAGTCCAGAAGAGTTCCATTTTCGTTCGCAGCTCGTAAGCGCTAATTTTCGCATCTTCCCTGTAGTATATTCCCGCGCTATCCAGGTTCAAGATGGATTTGTCCGTTAGGAAGGTCTTGTTCTTTGACCACAGGCAGGGGTGCCATATTTCTTCGCCGCTTGCCAGTTCCGTAATGGAACTGTCTGCCGTATTGATGTAGACTATGTGGGTGTGCGCTCCATTGTTGTTGGCGAGCGTTGCGATAATTCCGTCTCCGGCCCATTCCGTGTGGTCGAAGGTATACCTGTCTGGGGCGGGAATGCTCTGGACAAGTTTCCCGGTACTGTCTGCGATCAGGAGCGCTTCGTGTGGCCGGTACGATTTGCCGGTGAATTCCTGACCGAGGTTCCCGCCGAAATCAAGAAATGCGGTATGGTTTGTTCCGTCCTTGGAAAGCGATACGTTGCAAACCTGGTCGCCCCCGTACCATACGGTGTCGCGGGCCAGTGTGCTGTTCCCGCTAGTGATGCGGGCTCTAAAGAGCTTGGACCCGGTAACGGAAAGACCACCGTCGTTGCTGATTCCTCCGTGGTATGCTCCGTCGAAAAGTTTTTGCGGTGTACCGAATTTCCCGCCCGTAAAGGGAACCTTCCAGGTGCTGCGCAAAAAGAAATCGCTTTCTTCTTGGTTGTTGCTCGCGTCAGTAACATAGGTTATAGTCGTGTCGCCGTTGCCGAGCACGCGCCAGCGGGGGATGGCTGCGCTTTCTACGTCTAGCCTTATTGCAGGTTCTTCCGGATGGATTATGCTGCGTACGTAAACGGAAGATGTTCCGCTCTGGCCTTCGATTTTCGTGCAGAAGGCTACCCAGTTGCCGTCAGGCGATATGTCCGGATGGTAGGCGTCCAGGGTGTCCTTGATTTCGCGTACCAATGCGGGTGTGCTGGAATAATCGATGATTGCCAGGTTTCCCGTGACATCGTTGCGGAACAGCAGTTTTGACTTCGACCTCCCGGTAAGGGACTTCAGTGTAGCGGAGTTTGCCAAGATGGTGATGGGGCTTTCGCTCAGTTCTCCTTCACGGTCTATCCAGGATGGGTTGGGAATTGCTCCGTAGGCAAGACGGAATCCGATGTAGTCCGCCTTGTTGGAAGATGTGACCAGGTAGATATCCCCTCTGGAATATGGGGTGATGGAATTGCTTTCGTTTCTGTAGCTACCGCCTTTTACGACGCGTTCCCCGACACCCCCGCCATCGGGTGCGCCCAAGAAGTCGGTTACGGAGGTGTCACGGAAAAGGCCGAGCCAGTCGTTCACCCATTCCTTGACGTTGCCTTCCATGTCGCATATGCCGGCGCTGTTCGCGATGGAGGTGCAGACTTCCTGGATTTTATAGTCGGAATTATCGGCGTTCCAGCTTTTCGTGGGTTTCCAGCCTTGTAGGGCTGCCAGCATCCATTCCGCTTCGGTGGGCAGGCGGTAGGCTTCCGCTTCCGGGTGGAATGCGAGCCCGTTCAGGTTTATGCAATGGTGGTCCTTGTCGAACGTGGTTTCGTTGTAGGTATAGGCGGTATCCTTTTTGTCTGCTTTGCTGCGGGCATTGGCATAAAGGACTGCATCGTAGTACGTAACGTTTGTTGCGGGGAAATCCCTGTTTTCGCAGTCAATCTGCAAATCCATTAGGCTGTTGAATTCGGAGCAGGTGGTCTCGTGCTTGGCTATAGTGACGTCGTAGTCGAACTTTACCTTCATTTTCGGGCGTTCGTTTGCCTTGGCCTCGTCGCTGTTTGTCCCTACGTAGGCTTCGATGCCCGTCGAATGGAGCGTGACCATGTTTGTGAGGGAGTCTGTTTCGCTACTGATGTCGGCGTAGGCTTCTAATGATACAGAGTTGGAGCAACTGCAAAAAAGGAATAATGATAGTATTAAAAAAAGTGCAGTCATTATGAATCTCCAACTATGGATGAAAATAGCAAAAAAGACCGCGATCTGGGTCGCGGTCTTCTTTAATGTTTGGGTCTGGGTAGCTTTGTAGTGTGCTTACTTGACGGAAGCGGTCAAGAGCTTCGTAATCGCAGCGACGTATTCCGCCGGGTTCGGGAGCGGAGAACCTTCGGCAAGCAGAGCCTGGCCGTAGAGGGCCTTCGGCCAATCGCCCAGGTCTTCCTTGGCTTCGGCTTTCTTCTTGAGCATTTCGCAAATCGGGTGCGTCGGGTTGATTTCCAGAATGCGCTTGCTCTTCGGCAAGTTCTTCTGGCCCATGGCCTTCATCATGCGTTCCATCTGGGCGCTCATGGCGTCTTCGCTGGTCACGAGGCAGCAGGGGCTGTCCTTGAGGCGGCTGGACACGCGGACTTCCTTGATGTCTTCGTCCAAGACCTTCTGCA
>CAMIWK010000182.1 GCA_946402415.1 uncultured Fibrobacter sp. | reverse complement strand
AGAAGAAGAACCCCGACTCCATGGAACTCATCCGCGGAAAGTCCGGCCGCATGCTGGGCAACTTCAGCGCCCTCTATACTCTGGTGAAGGGTGCACCGCTCAGCTACAGCCGCGACCTGCAAGAAGACAAGGAACCGGTTTTCGACTCCGTCCATAACGTGAAGGTGATTCTCCGCGTGATGAAGGAAGCTCTGGAAAGCGCACGTTTCAATTTCGACAAGATGCACGCGAAGATGCTGCCGGCGCTGCTGGCTACCGACCTCGCTGACTTTCTGGTCGAATCCGGCGTGCCGTTCCGCGACGCCCACCACGTGGTCGGTAGCCTGGTCGGCGAAGCCGCCCGCCAAGGCCTCGAATTCACGGACCTTAGCGACGAAGCCTGGGCCAGCGCCGGCGTCCCGAACGTGAAGCAGATGAAGAAGACCCTTACCTTCGAATACAGCGTTTCTCGCCGCAACATCGAAGGCGGTACCGGTCCCAAGTCCGTGAAGCAGCAGTTCGTGAAGGCGGCCGCGATTCTGAAGCAGTTCAAAAAGTAATTGCCCTAAGTCATGCTGACCCTGACCTTCGTCAGGGTGACAAGCAGGTTTACAACTTCTCGATGATGAAGCCCTTGCGACGGAGGATGTCAATGACATTCTCGTGATTGCCAGCTAGGTGGGCCGCGCCTACAATCACAAAGACATTACGGTCTTTGGCCAGAAGGGTTGCAATGCTTTCTGCCATCTTGCGGTTACGGGAATAGTAGATACGCTCGTTGATTTCTTTCTTAAGCAAGGAATCTGTATGACTCAACTCCGCCGTATCCAAATTCATATAGACACAAAAGAGAGAATCATCTCCCGTCTTCCAGGCACGCATCATGCCCCTGGTGGCAGAATCGAGGGAAGGCGTTTCCCGAAGGATAGTCTCTAAATAGAAAATCCCCAACGAATCCGAATCGCCGCCACCCGTAAGTACGAAAGCCTGTTCCTCTACCGTTTCCAGCGAGATAATGTTTTTCCCAGCATCACGGGCCCGCTTAAGAAAGTGGACATCTATTCCCAAATTTGAGTCATAGCCCAAGCGCATAATCCCAACAGCAGTCACAGTCATCCCAGCCGACATAGGTCTGTAGCGCGAAAACGAACCCAGAGGCAATGTCCACGCCAGGCAAAGGCTGTCAAGAGACATCGAAACGCTTGCAGGAATAACACTATCAAGAATCTGTCCATCTTGGAAAAAGCCATACTGTTCCGACATCAGGGCGAGTTGCTGCGAAATAGAATCGTCGGACATGTCTATTTCCACCGCCAACTCTTCCGACCGATCGAAAGCATTCTCAATGACGGAATCCAACGGGTAGAACGAGGAATCCGCAAAATGAAGGCTCCCTAGAAGATAAATGGTTGAATTGGAATCAGAAACTTTCCAAAACAGGTGCTTTTTCCCTGTATTTTCTTGCGTGGAACACCCTGCCAACAGCAAGGCGCAAGCAAACAGAACGGAAAGGCCCTTCACTTTTCAGCTACTTCTTATCCTGGGGGACAAGCCGTTCAACAACGCGGAACAGCTCGTTGTAAATTTCCAGGAAGTCCTCGATCCAGATGGGGTCACGCTCGCCCACGATATGCATAGTCTCTTCCAGGGTATGCTGGGCGTTGTAAGGCCCAACCAGGGACCCTTCGGGCAAGGCACCACTCCTATAGGCAAGAGCTGCCGATACGCGGGCACGGAAACTACGACGCAAGCGGGTAATGAGGGAGCTACGCAAAGCCATAAGCTCATCGTAGGCCTCCTGGAACCTGGATTCAGCCACGTCCTGCTCAGCCGTCTTCAGGCGCCGACCGATGGATTCCCGCTCCATAGGCGGCACAAGCATGCCCTTGGAGGCGAGAGTACCCCGAATCTGGGCGATGGTCTTTTCCAGAAAATCCCTGCCCCAAAAACACATAGGAGCGGCTGCATTTTCGGCAACCCTGTTTTCTCGAATCTTATGGGCCGAAAGCCAACGATCCAGCTTGTCCAGCATAATTCCCGCCTCGGGAGTGCGGTCGATGGCCAAGTAGTCCCGAGCGCGGGAAAGCAGGTTGTCCGCATAGACCATACGCCAATGCGGGAACTTTCCGGTCTTGCGGATAGCGTCCATGTTCTGGCGGATTGTGTCTAGACGGTCTTGCATGGGGACTATTTCTTCTCCATCATCTGGAGCGGAGTCACACCGATTTCTACACGGCGGTTCAGGCTGCGGTGTTCCTCGCTGTCGTTAGGATACTTGGGCTGGTGTTCGCCAAAGCCTGCCGCAAAGAGGCGCTCCGGCGGGAACCCCTGAGCCACCAGGGCCTTGACCACGCTCACTGCGCGTTCCGTAGAAAGGTTCCAGTTCGAAAAATTCTGTGAATTCTTTACCGGCAAGTCATCGGTAAAGCCACTCACCATAATCACATCGCCAGGAGCCATGGCATCCAAAAGGCCCTTGCTGATGCCCTCGATAACCTTGATGCCCTCGGCGGTAAGGTTCGCCCCGTTAATGGGGAAAAGGAAACTGGCCTGAATCTGGATCTTACCATCTTCAAGGGCGATAAGTCCCTGCTCAATAGAAGATTTTAGGCTTTGGGAAAGCAGGGCGTTACGTTCCGCAGCAATCTTACGCATCTCTTCCTGGCAGCTCAGCACTTCCTCTTCAGTGCGGGTCAGGTCTTCCGCCTTCTGCTCCTTCAAAGTGGCCATGGCCACGAAGGCTAAGATAAACAGAGACACCAGGGCCACGCCCAGAT
>CAMIWK010000181.1 GCA_946402415.1 uncultured Fibrobacter sp. | reverse complement strand
AGGTGAGTGAAGGTCGCCTGAGCCCGGAAAGTAAGCGGGTGCTGCAGTCCATGCTGAAGGAAATTTCTGAAATCGAGAGCATCGGGGATTCCATTTTTAACATGTCCAGGGCTATACGTCATAAGTTCCAGAGTGCCGATGACTTTACCGAAGAGCAGTACAGCCGTATCGAAGGCATGATGAAGCTTTGCGACAAGTCCATGGCCCAGATGGTGGATATTATCGAAGACGCTCCCCAGGCCGACGTGAAGTCCACCTTGATGATGGAATACGAAATCAACGACTATCGCAAGATGCTCAAGCAGTTGAACGTAGATGACATCAATGCCCAGCGCTACAGCTACCAGATGGGCGTTCACTACATGGACGTGATCAACGACTGCGAAAAGCTGGGCGACTACGTGATTAACGTGGTGGAAGCCCATGTGAACCACAAGCTTTCGGGCTAGAATGCTTTTTGATGAAATTATAGACGACACCTACGAGGTGTCGGAATACCCCGCTCTTGCAGGCCTTACGCAGGAATGGCTTGAAACCAGGCCCTTTGCGGGTTTGCGCGTGCTGGCGGCGACACCCGTGTTCCGGAATACGTTGGTGCAGTACCGTGCGCTTTTGGCCGGCGGGGCTGATCTTTCGGTAGGTATTGCGAACGATTCCAACGCGGGAGCCGAAATGCCTTGTGACTCTGGCATTGTAGCTCTACTGCGGGAATCGAACATTCCGGTGGTTGGCCTGCAAGACGCCCTGAAAGCAGAGTCCTGCGGCGAAGGTTTTGACCTGGTTCTGGATTGCGCGGGCCAGTTTTCGGTATGCCATCCGAAATATGGTTTTGTGGAACTCACCCGCAGTGGCGTGCAGTTTTACGAGAACAGCGAAAAACCGGTGTATGTGGCGGACAGTGGAATCGTCAAGCGTATCGAGACAAGTCTCGGGACTGGGGAAGGCTATGTGCGAGCCCTTTTGCAGCTGGGCTACGGCAATGTTGGTCGAAATGGCGCAGATGCCGGTAATGACGGTGCGGCCTTTGCCGGAAAAAGTTTCGTGGTGTTCGGGAGTGGCAAGGTAGGGCAGGGAATCGTTCTGCAACTCTTGCGGGAAGGCGCACACGTGCAGGTGGTGACGGATAAGGCTCGCGGCATTAGCCCCTTCTTGGATGCAAACGGTGTGCCTGTTACGGATTGTAACGACCTGAAATCGGTTGTAGCTCTTGTGAGTGCGGCCGATTTTGTGGTGACGGCTACCGGCGTGAAGGGGGCCCTTGACCGGCCGGAACTGACGACGGCCCTGCTCTCTTCGAAAGCGGTGCTTGCCAACATGGGTGTCGAAGACGAATATGGCCTTGGTGTTCCTGCAGGTCGTGTGCTTGCCGAAAAGAAACCCCTGAACTTTATTCTGGAAGAACCGACCCACCTGAAGTATATCGACGCTTCCCTGGCGCTCCATGCGGCACTGGGAGAACTTCTGGTGCGCGAAGCTACGGATGCTTTTACCCCGAATAAAAATGCGGGCCCCATGGACCCGCCAAGCGAACTAGAACAGCGTATTCTCTCGATGACTATGCAGGACGGCCTTATCGGCGCAGAAATCGCCGAGATGCTGGGCGGTTTGCCCAGCGACAATTAGGCTTTTTCTTTTTCCAACTTTTCGAAGAACTTTTTCGTTTCCCGTGCCACGATTCCACTCAGGAGAATCAATGCCACCAGGTTCGGGAAGGCCATAAGACCGTTGAAAATGTCGGCACTGGTCCACACGGCGCTCACCGTGAGGTAGGGGCCGATGAACACGGCGGCCACGTAAAGCCAGCGGAACGTGAGAATGGCGCCCTTCTTGCCACGGCCCACTAGGTATTCCAGGCAACGTTCGGAATAGTATGCCCAACCGAGAATGGTAGTGAAGGCGAAGAATACCAGGGCGATGGTAAGGATAAAGGGTGCGACGCTTGCGCCGGAGGGTAAGTCAGCAAGACCACGGGTAAAGGCCTCCATGGTGATGTTTACGCCCTGGAGCCCAAGTTCCGGAGTCCAGGCGCCGGTCACCACGATGGCAAGGCCCGTCATGGAGCAGATGACAATGGTGTCGATGAAGGTGCCGGTCATGCAGACAAGACCCTGACGCACAGGCTCGCTGGTCTTAGCAGCTGCGGCTGCGATAGGAGCAGAGCCAAGACCGGCTTCGTTACTGAAAATACCGCGGGCGATACCTTTTTGCATAGCGATAAAGATGGTACCAACTACGCCACCGGTAACAGCGCTAGGGTTGAATGCCGCTTGGATGATGGTCTGGATGGCTGTAGGAATGTTGGCAAAGTTAAATCCGAGAATCAGCAGGCAGAAAAGGATATAGAAGATGGCCATGAGGGGCACGATGTATAGGGCGACTTTTGCAATGCGCTTGAGACCGCCGATAATGACCATAGCCGTAAAGCCGGCGCAGCAAAGGCCTGCAATGGCGGTGGATATAGAAACGGAGTTTCCGCCGATGTTCACGAATTCGCCGGTGGGGAATACGGTGGCCACAGCAGATGTGATGCCGTTCACCTGGGTAATGGTACCGATGCCCAGAAGTCCGGCCAGTACACCGAAGATGGCGAACAGAATGGCAAGCCACTTGAAATTGAGACCGAAGCGTTCCTTGATGCCCGTTTCAATGTAGTAGAATGGACCACCCAGAACCTTGCCGTCATTGGCCACTTTGCGGTACTTGACAGCCAGCAGACCTTCGGCGTACTTGGTGGCCATGCCAAAGAAGGCGGCCACTTCCATCCAGAAAAG
>CAMIWK010000180.1 GCA_946402415.1 uncultured Fibrobacter sp. | reverse complement strand
CCGCAGTTGCGGCATTCCCAAACCTTCACCTCGCTCTTGGCGAAAACTTCTTGCATTTCCACATTTTTCAGCAGGGTGCGATAGCGTTCTTCGTGGTGCTTCTCGATGGCGGCCACCATGCGGAACTTGGCGGCCAGGGGCTTGAAGCCTTCGGCCTCGGCGGTTTTCGCAAAGCCCTCGTACATGTCGGTCCATTCGTAGTTTTCGCCGTCGGCGGCCTCTTTCAGGTTCTGGGCGGTATCGCCGATGCCTTCCAGTTCCTTGAGCCACATCTTGGCGTGTTCCTTTTCGTTGTCGGCGGTCTTCAAGAAGAGCGCTGCAATCTGTTCAAAGCCTTCTTTCTTGGCCTTGGAAGCAAAGTAGGTGTACTTGTTGCGGGCCTGGGATTCGCCTGCGAATGCGGCCTGCAGGTTCTTTTCGGTCTGGGTGCCAGCGTATTTGTTAGCCATAGAATTTATCCTCTTTTATGATAATGGTTTTGTGTCTTCTGTATGAATATACATTATTTTGTAAGAAAAAGCCCGCCGGTCTTGCCGCGGGCTTTCAATGGGGCCGATTTTGGGGAGGAAAAAAGCTAGGGAACGGCGTTTTCTACGCAGCGGACGCTGGCTTTTATATCGAGTTTCCTCCCACCGATATCCACTTCATCTCTCCAGTAGTAAAAGTTTATTCCAGAATATCTTTCATCAGAGTGTGTTGCGGAGATGAAGGCGGCGCACTGCCCCATATCCTTTCCGTTCCATCCGTATTGGCAGCTTGTGGAAAGGACTGAGAATCCTGTCGTGTTGGTAGGGGCATATTCTTTTTCGTTGTAAATCCAGCTATCCAGTGATTTTAGGTTGAGCGTTCTCCTTGGCGTGTTCTCTTCGTATGCGGGGGTGGCGTATTCCAATAGTGTTTGCCATTCCTCTTGAGTCGGCACATGCCATCCTTTGGGGCAGATCCCCTGGTGTACGTCGTCTATGGGAATCGTAGAGTAATGCCGTGTTGCGTATGTGGGTGAAATGTTCATGGCGGCGGTCCAGCTGTACACATATCCCGCCTTTTCGCAATACTCCTCGTCTCCCGAAGGGCATAGGACTTCGTTTGCCATGTTTGCCGCAAGTTCCTCGCTTGCGTTTTCGCCGGCGTAGTGCAGGTTTTCGGCCATCCAGTTCTGCGTGCCGATGACCACGGTCCTGTAAGTCTGACCGTCTCGCTCATCGGTCAGGGTACCATAGGTAATGTTTGGATTGAACCAGGAATCCTGTTCCATGTCGGCAAGGAGCAAGGAATACCACAGCCCGCTTTTGCAAATGAACGAAATGTTGAAGGCCTTCTTGATTTCATTTTCGTTGTCGCTGTTGCACGTTCCCAGTATGGCAAGGACTTCCGAGTCGATAACGGACGTTTCTTCTTTGTAAGGCGGGTCGATAGTGGCGGTGGACTGCCTAGAAGAGCTGCTGCGCTTTGCAGAGGAACTGCTGGTTATTTTGTCAACTGTCGAACTAGATGACAGTTTTTCTCCGACCAGATGCCAGTGGGTCTTTTCACAGACAAAGTCCTTCTGATAATATCTGGAGCGGGAATTGCTGTTGGGCTTGGTTTCGCCTTCGCGCTTTGCGGTGCAGTGCCCCAGTCCGAAGGCGTCGTTCCAGAAGTATTCCACGATGGGGGCAAAGTTGGGAATGGCCTTCGCGATGCTCCAGGCTTCCATATTCTTGCGGATTTGTGCGGTGTCCGCCTCGAAGGAGTTGTCGGCAGCCTCGGCGATGGCCTTGGCGTCATTCCACTTGCCGTCCTTTTCCAGGTCCATGGCCATATTTGCGAGGGCGAGGCTGAATTCGCCTTCGCTGCGTCCGGAATGCATGATGACCGATATGGCGAGCAGCGCCGCATCGGCGTCATCGTTCCCGAAGATGTCCAGGTCTTCAAAGCGGTCTCCGTTGTATTCCACCCCGAAAGCAGCAAAGATTTCCTTGTCGGCTTCAACCTTTGCTTTTTTGATGGTTGTTTCCTTTTCGTTGGCGAGCCAGACGGCGCGTTCGTATTCCAGGTGGGTGAGCAGGTTGATGTTTACCTTGTCCCGTTCCGAAAGGTCAGAGATGGCGCTCAGGGTTATGGGGCTTGCAGAAACCTTGCCCGTAATCTCGTTGAGGTAGTAGCCCTCGGCTTGCAGCAGGGCGTATTGCGAGGCAAGCTCAATCTTGTTGATGGAGAAACTTCCCGTAGAATCGGAAATTTTTCCGAGGAAACTCTTGCCGGTCTGGGCACGGGTATTAAAATTCAGTTCGTAGAGCGTAACGTTGGACCCTTTGGTGAAAGGTCCTTTCTGGGATACACCCGCCACTTCCTTGTCGCTAATGGCGATGGAGTTTTCCGCTTCCGAGGTGCCGCCGGCATTCTTGTCTTCTGAGGAGCAAGCTGTAAAAAGGAGAACAAAATTAATGAAAAATGTTGTAAAGAGGGTCCAGAGTCTCATTTGGGATTCCTGATTTTTCGGGGCTTGGCGCCACGGAACTTCTGTATGTCGGCAGGCAGTTTCTTTGAAAGGGGGAACAGCTGCAGGTTGATTTCGTAGACCCGCTCCGTTTGCGGGTCATGGGCGGCTAGGGCCACAATTTTCTTGCGGAAGTTGGAAATTTCTTCTACGATGGTCTCGTAGGCTTCTTTCGTGAGCCCGAGAGTGATGGTGGAGAAGTTCCGCTCCGAAACGGGAACGTCGTCTAGGGACTTTATGGCGAGTTCGCCCATTTGGCGGTGCAGGTTGCGGACCGTGAGTACGGAGGTGGCAAG
>CAMIWK010000179.1 GCA_946402415.1 uncultured Fibrobacter sp. | reverse complement strand
TTCATCTTCAGTTCCGCTTCCATGGGAATGCGGATTTCGTTACAGTCGGCGGTGGCGATCCAGCCCTGTGCTTCCAGTACGCGCCAGGGAATGTCGTATTTCTTGGGGCCGATAAGGCTGAACACTTCCGTCTCTTTGTGGTCTTCGCGGACCAGCGTGGCGGTAAGACCCAGACGGCGGGTGGCCTGCATTTCGGTACTCAGGCGGAACACCGGGGCCGGCAACAGGTGCACCTCATCGTAAATCATGAGGCCCCATTTCTGCTGGCTGAACAGCGGGAAGTTCGAGAGTTCCTTCTTGACCTCTTCTTCGCTCAGGTCATCCGGTTCGGGCTCGCCCTGCTTGTTGGGGTCCTTCACCTTTTTACGCTGGGTAAGAATCTGGTAGGTGGCCACCGTCACGGGGCCGATTTCCTTCACTTCGCCGGAGTATTCCTTCACCATGTCTTCGGTGAGGTCGGTCTTGTCGCAGATTTCGCGGATCCACTGTCGGGAGGCGGAAATGTTGGGGGTAAGGATAAGAGTCTTGGTTTGGACCAGGGCCATGGTGGCAAGGCCGATAACCGTCTTGCCCGAACCGCAGGGCAGCACGATGACACCAGAGCCGCCCTTTTCCGAACCGCTGGCGTAAAAGACTTGGGCCGCCTCTTTCTGGTAGTCGCGGAGCTTGAACTCCTTGCCTTCCAGCGTTGTTTCACGAAGCTTGATGGGCAGCGGGTCGCCCTGGATGTAGCCTGCCAGGTCTTCGACGGGGAATCCTGCGTTGGTGAGGGCCATCTTCAGGTGGCCGCGGCGCTCGGGGTCCACTTCGGCGTGCTTGTCGTCCAGGAATTGCAGTACGAAAGGCTCCACTTCTTTCAGGTGGCAAATCTCGGTGAACATGTAGGTGTCATCGGATTCCAGAAGCAGGCGGTCGCCGTCTTTACGAAGTCGCAGCAGCCCGTACCTCGCCATGTAGTCTTCCACTTCGGTAACGACCGTCTGGGGAATGGGGTAGCGACTCTGGCCTTCTAGGCGTTCTAGCACGTCAGGGGCCCGGAGCCCTGTGGAGGCAGCGTTCCAGAGACTCAGGTGAGAAATCTTGTAGGTGTGCAGGTGCTCGGGACTCTTGACCAGTTCGGTGAAGGGGGCAATAGCATCCCGTGCGGATTCGTAGTTCGGATTGTCCACCTCGACCATGATTTCGAGGTTGCTCTGTACAATGATGGCGCCATTCGGATTCATAGGGCGCCAAATATAGAAAAAATCCCGCAAACCGTCTGGAATGCGGGATTTTCGAGCCACCCAGCAGATTTGAACTGCCGACCTGCTGATTACGAATCAGCTGCTCTACCAGCTGAGCTAGAGTGGCATAGCGGGCTCAAAAATAGCAATAGGGCCCTTTTTTGTCAATATCGGCGTTGTTTCGGTTGGCAAGAATCCCAAATTTTTCTATGATTGCTCACAAATTTTCAAAATGGATGCATATTATGGCTAACGAAGCAAATGCGAATAATTCTGAAATTAAGGAATTTTTTGTCCATCACGGAACCAAGGTTGTCATCGCCCTCGTGGTGATTCTCGCTGTGGTAGCAGGTGTGGTCCAGCTGAGGGATTCCCGCAAGGCTGCCGCTGCCGAACAGGCCGAACTCCTGGGCACCGGCATGACGTTCCTCTATGCTGGCGAAAAAGATAACGCCCTTACGGAATTCGAGTCCAAGATTAACGCTCGTTCCTTGGAAGGTCTCGCTCTCGCCAAGGCTTGCCTCTATGCAGGCAACCTGAAGTACGAGAAGGGTGATTTCGACGGTGCCGCCGCCCTGTTCCAGAAGTCCCTGGACAACGCCGGTTCCGTAGTGCTGGTTCGCTCCGCCGCCATGCATGGCCTTGCCTCTGTGAAGATGGAAAAGGAAGACTACGCCGCCGCAGCCAACTTGCTTGAAAAGTACATCAGCGAATTCGGCAAGCGCACCGGCGACAAGGAAGACCGTTTCCAGAAAGAAGAACCTGTAGACGAAGCCCCCATGGTGGCCGACGCCATGTGGAAGCTCACGCTGGTCTACCAGCAGCAGGGTCTTGACGCCAAGGCCAAGAATACGGCTGAACGCCTGCTGGAAGTCTACGGCGACAACCAGAACTACGCCGACAAGGCACAGAAGTTCCTGGCTTCCCTGTAATGGATCCCCTTCCTCGCCGTGCTCGGTCGAGGATGACGTAAAGAATAAAACGCCCCGGCACTACGTCCGGGGTTTGTTTTTTTAGTGGGGCTCTGGCACTACGGTGTCAGTATCTTCCGAAGTTCGTTGGCCGCCCGCTCCAGGTCGTCGTTCACGATGGTGTATTCGTACTTGCCCTTGGTCTTGGCGAATTCCATCTCTTTCTTGGCGTTGTGCAGGCGAGTCTGGATTACCTCTTCGGAATCGGTGCCGCGGCCACGGAGTCTGCGTTCCAGTTCCGCTTCGCTGGGCGGCAGAATTAGAATTCCTGTGGCGTCGGGGTAGACCTTGTCAAAGTTCACCTTGCCGAACACGTCCAGATCAAATAGAACTCGCTTGCCCTGCTTGAGCATGTCCTCTACGAAACTCTTGGGAGTGCCGTAATAGTTTCCGTGGACCAGGTTGTATTCCACCAGGGCGTCATCCTTGATCATCTGCTCGAACTCTTCCTTGGTCTTGAAAAAGTAGTGGACTCCGTTCACCTCGCCTTCACGTGGGGCGCGGGTAGTGGCGGAAATGGAATACACGATGTCGGGGAATTCCCCGATGACCTTGTCTTTCAGGGTGGTCTTGCCTGCGCCACTGGCGGCGCTCATTACAAAAAGCTTGGATTTCATTTCTTATCCTCGATGTACAGCGGCCTTTGCTTGACTTCGTCGTAGATGCGGCC
>CAMIWK010000178.1 GCA_946402415.1 uncultured Fibrobacter sp. | reverse complement strand
ATCGAAACGCTGCAGGCTCTGGAACAGGCCATCCTCAAGTTCGCAGGCTGCGCCGTGATTATCTCCCATGACCGCTGGTTCCTGGACCGTATTGCCACCCACATCCTCGCTTACGAAGGCGATTCGAAGGTCGTGTGGTTCGAAGGCAACTGGAGCGAATATGAAGCCGACCGTCGTAAACGCCTCGGCGAAGATGCCGACAATCCGAAGCCCATCAGGTACAAGACGCTCACGAGACAGTAATTTCTTACGGAAAACATTATGGCGGCTATCAAGCCGCCATTCTTTATTTAACTCTCAAATTGGAGAGAGTTTGCTTGTTGTTTGAGGTTACCATGCTGAGCTTGTCGCAGTGTTCCATTTCACTGCAGTTGCCGCAAGTTTCGTAGCCTTTGCTGTTTGCGCATTTCCGGATAGGGCAAAGTGATTGACAGAAGGGTGTCTTGGCGCCTTCGATGCGGCAACCGGTGCAGTTAATCATCTGCGGCGTGATTTCCACTTTATTGAGTTCGGACCATTCCTTGGCAACTTTTTCGCGAAGGGCGTTGTCGTTATTGATGGTGGCGATCCTTGCTTCGCATTTTTCGCAGTCAAGCCCGCAGCAGGCAATGTATGGATTCATTGGAAGTCCTTGTTCTCTTTGCTTTTTTAATATACCCAATTTCATCTCATTCCGCAAGTGAAAATAAAAGTTTTTACTATGCCTTGTCCTTCTCTTGACATGAATAAATCTATCTTTTCTCCCGAAACATGCTCCACGTTTTTAGACACGAACTTCGCCTGATATTCCGGGACCCGAAATTCTGGATTCCCTTCATCATCCCGCCGGTGATTTTGGCGGCGAGTCAGGGGATTGCGGTCTCCCGCTATGGCGGGCAGATTATGGAAGGCATGGAAGGCTACATGATGCTCCTGCTCGGTTGCCTCATGGCGCCCATGGGGGCACCCTTGGCCGGAGATTCCTTTGCTGGGGAGCGGGAGCGTAATTCCCTGGAACTGTTGCAACTTTCTCCGATAAAGCCTTCGACACTTTTCTGGGGCAAGCTCTTGGCGATTGTGCCGTTCCCGGTGGCGTTTGCCCTCCTGGCGCAGTGTGCCTACTGGCTTGCCCATCCGGATATTCCTGCGGTGTCCGCGGTGGCTTCTATCCTGGGCGCCCTTTCGGCGGTGCTTCTCACGACGGCCTTTTCCCTGATGCTTTCGCTCCGGGTGAAGACGGTGCGGGCGGCGGCCCACATTTCCCTGTTCCTGATTGTGCCGCTGCTCCTTCTGGTGCAGCTCTTTCACGAGGTGTTCTTGCAGGGACTGTTGTTGCCTGCGGTGACCTTGGCGGCTTCCGTCGTCTTGTGTGCAGTTTCCGTGAGCTTTGGGCTCCGGCGGTTCGTGTCCCTCTAGGGCACAAACATACAAAACACTTTTATTTTTCTTCGCGTTAGAAAAAAGTAAGCAAATTGTAGACAAATTCGTGGGATTCATTTCTAACTTTGGGGCCGAATTCCTCAAAACAGAGAAGGTCCCCTCATGAAATTCCCCCAAATTATTGGCCTTATGGGCGCTTTTTCGTCCCTGGCCCTGGCTAGCGGTCTTAACACCAACACCAACCAGTCTGCGGCTTACCTGCGCAATGTGGCCCGCTATGCCACCACCGAGGCGGACGCCCCCTACTACAACCCCGCAGGAACGGCTTTCATGACGGACGGGTTCCACATCTCCCTCAACTCCCAGGCGTTCTGGCAGAGCCGTAACACCTATACGGAATCCCCGCTGTTCGGTGGCGAAAAGAAGTTCCGCGGCAAGGCCCAGATTCCCGCCATGCCCAGCGCTCTTGTGACCTGGCACCGTGGCAACCTGGCCCTTTCGGGTTATTTCGGAATTACCGGTGGCGGTGGCGCCCTGAACTACAAGGACGGATTCCCCTCCTTTGACGTGGCCGTGGCCCAGATTCCTGGAATGCTGACCCAGAACGGTCTCGAAACGACGGATTACGATGCGGACATTTCTCTGACGGGAACCTCCTACATATTCGGTTTTGCCCTGGGTGCCTCTTACCGCATTGTGGACTTTGCCTCTATCTACCTTGGCGCCCGCTTCAACTACGCCTACAACCACTACGAGGGCGAACTGAAGAATATCAGGGTGAACCCGAAGAACGAAACTCTCGGCCTTGACGGAAGCATGGTGGAAGCCGCTTCTACCTTCAAGAACATTTCTGACTACCTGGCCGGCAAGGCAGGGGAGGCCGCCGGTGCCGCCGAGCAGTATGCTGCCGCCGCCGAAAAGTACGCCGCTGCCGGTGACAAGGCTTCTGCCGCCCAGAGCAAGGCTGCCGCCGAACAGTACGCTGCTCAGGCCGAAGAACTCATGATCAAGTCCAAGACCCTGGAGGCCGTGGCCGCCCAGGTTTCCGACAAGGAATTGGACGTGGAACAGACGGGCTACGGCATTACCCCCATTGCGGCCCTTGCCATCAACTACAAGCGCCTCTCCTTTGGTCTGCGTTTTGAATACAACACCTCCATCGAGATGGAAAACGACACCAAGGTGAACCAGGTGGGCCTCGACAGCTACAATGACGGCGTCAAGGGCGACAACGACATTCCCGCCTCTATCTATGCGGGCCTTACCTACTCCCTGCTGGACAACTTGCGCTTGAGCCTGGGTTATGGCCACTGGTTCGACTCCAAGGCGAACCTCCCTGGCAAGCAGGAAAAGTATGCCGACGATACCGACGAGTTCCTCTACGGCGTGGAAGTGGATTTCTTGACCCGCTGGACCTTGAGCGGCGGCGTGCAGGTGACCCGCTACAACCTGTCCGATGAATACCTGAGCGAGATGAACATCATTCTGGACAATACCACCTTCGGCTTTGGCCTTGCCTTCAGGGCCACCGACTGGCTCAAGTTCAATCTGGGCTATTTCCACTCCCTGTACAACGACTGGGAAGAAAAGGTGGAATACGGCAAGAA
>CAMIWK010000177.1 GCA_946402415.1 uncultured Fibrobacter sp. | reverse complement strand
AGCCATTATTGGATCCTTTTTGTTTATTGTTGAAATTGCCACCCACCCAATAGGCGGGTGTGTTTGCTGGCGTCAAAGATAAAAAAAACAGGGCAAACTGGCAATGGCAGTCCCTGCCTATCGCTAGTCCTTGACACAACGGACAAAGGACCTTTGGGCCTCACCTACATCGTTGATGATGGCCTTGTCATAGAGATTATCAAACCTCACGGCACGCTTATACATGTTCGTTACCGACGAAGACGTCCAGAAATAGGTAAGTTCTCCAATGGTACCTTTGGAGCCAACGGGCAATGCTGTAAAGCCATAGGCATCCGTACCATTGCCGGTAACGTTATCACTCTTATTCCAGTTCCAACTCCACCTGGACTTCAATACCTTGCCAGCAGAGGAAATGCCGCCCACGTATTCAAACAATGTCATATATTCAGCCTCGGTGGGCACATGCCAGCCCTTGTCGCAGACGCCCTGAAGGGGTGTGACAGGCGAATGAACACTCTTGACCGTCTCCTTCTCTACCGTATTCCATTCGCCCGTGGAGTCCACAACGGCACTCCACGTGTAGTAGCGCCCGTACTTGGCACAGGAATCCAACTTATCGTCGAGACACCAGGAACGTCCCTCCAGGATAGGGTAAGCCACGCTATCGGCGTAGTTCAGGTTCTCCGCCATCCAGACCTGTTCTCCGATTTTCACCGTGAGGTATTCCTTATTGTCACGACTATCGACCAGGACTCCATATTCGCAACTATCGCAGGGAAGAGACGCCTTGCTGCTGGAAGACCCTTCCCTATCCCCTGTCTGTGAATCGCTAGAAAATTGACCATCATCTGGAGTTGAGGGCGACAAAGCAGGAGCATCGCCGGACTGATTTTCTGAAGAGGAAATATCCTCCGAACCTTGCAAAGATGAACCCGAAGAAATTTCGGGACTCTCGCCATTCCCGACTTCGGTCTGGCTTGAGGTTCCGTCGTCGCCGCAGGCGAAGAAGAAAACTGACAGGACAAGTCCGCATGTAGTCAAAAGACTCTTCATTTTTTCTCCTGAAATTGGATTACACTTGGGCAAAATGTAAGAAAAAAAACAGTTTTGTCTAATATTTTCTCCCAGAAGGCAGACCCGAGGGTACGCCATGACAAAGGCCAACAAAATAGAGGGGTTCTTTACTATATTACCGCAAAATCCACCCCATATTTCGGGAACAAGCCCGAGTATCATGAACAACGCCTTGCCCCATATTCCTTACCGCTTTCGAGGCCTTTGCCTCCCCCTGTTCGCACTATTTTTCTTAATTTCCTGCGCAGGAAACGGAGACCCCCTGGTAAATCCCGAGTCCAAAGATGCTGGCGCACCAGGCGCAACATCGGGCAACACGACACAGGACTACTATAGCTACGATGAACCATCCACAGCACCCGCAACAAACGTAAGCCAGAACTCCGAACGCAGGCCGGCCAGTGCCACAGCACTAGATTCCAAAGGCTACAGCTTCAAGAACCCCGGTGGCGACTGGGCCATGATTGGCGGAGAAGACGGGGCTCCCTATGAATTCTACAACGCTCGCACAGGCCGCAGGGCGGTCCTCCGAGAGGTGACCCTCACCGAAGGTGAACCCATGAACCTCATGGACCGGGCCCGCATTGAGATGCAGAGCTACGAATCCTCGGGCAAAAAGGCGAGCCTCGCCGAAACCTACCCCGAAGAGGCTTTCGGCACCACGGGAGCCTTCTTTGACATTGTTGGCAAGCGCTACGACACTCCCTACGAGGCGGTAGGCCTTGTCACAGGGAGCGGGAACCGCATCTACACCCTCACCCTTTCAGCCTCGGACAACCTGCCCGCGGCAGGAGACCTGAAAGAGGAATGGCGAGAATTCTTCAAGAGCTTCGAGCTGAAAGAAATCCAGCGGGAAGAAGGCCCGGAGCTCTCCCCCGAACACCTGCAAGACTACACCTCAGAAGCCCTGGGTTACCGCTGGGCAGTAAAAGACACCCTCTGGCATTTCTGGAACGGCATTTCCAAGCAGAACAACGACCCGGACCTAGTGCTCACCAACAAGGACGAAGACGTTTCCTTCTTTATCTACGGAGCCATAGTACCCGCCGAAGAGGTATCCTCCCAGGACCTGTTCAAGGTACTGTTGGTACGACTCGGCGTTGACCCGGGTGAGCCCAGCCTAGAAAGCAGGCGGGTCAAGGTTGGCGACCGCTACGCTCAGGAGTTCACCCTTACCCATACGGTAAACCGCTTTGACTTCAGTTACAAGGGCCGGTTCTTCTACGAAGACGGCCGCGGCATTTTGGCAGTAGCCTGGACCCAAGGGATCAACAAGAAGAAATACGGCAAGGTCATGGACAACGCCATCGAGGGCGTAACCGTGGGAGCCAAGCCCGAACAGGCCAGCGATGCCGAATCCGCCAAGAAGCAGGCCAAGTTCAACGCCGCCGTCATGAGCCAGGTGGGAATCTTGCGTCTGCTGGAAGACCAGCCTCTGGTGGCCCTCAGCTACTTTGAGCGGGCCAACAAGATGGACCCCGAAGAGCCACTGTACCTGATCAACTGCGGATTCGTGTACCAGCTTAAGGAACTCTACGGCCCAGGCATCAGCCACTTTGAAAGCGAAAAGGAACTGGTCCGCAAGAACGGCAAGTTACTTTCCATTCTGGGCGAGATGTACGAGGCGGTGTTCGACTACGGTCGGGCCCGCGAATGTGCCGAAGGGGCCCTGCAGTACACCCCCAACAATCCCGAATACGTCATCAACCTGAGCGATGCCTTGTGGGGACTTGGCCAGCGGCACCAATCCCTGATTGTGGTGCAGAGGCTCTACGACACCCAGCCCAGCAGCCGCCTTGGCGTTTACCTCGCCAAGACCTACATGGGGCTTGACCAGTACGCTGAAGCGGTGGATATCCTGTACGGTGTACGTGGAAGATTCGGCATGAGCAAGGAACTGGGCGAAACCCTGATGGACGCCCTGGTGTTCCTAGGCCGCTACGAAGAAGC
>CAMIWK010000176.1 GCA_946402415.1 uncultured Fibrobacter sp. | reverse complement strand
CGGCGCAGCCTGCGAACTTGAGGATGGCCTGTTCCAGAGCCTGCAGCGTTTCGATGTCCAAGTCGTTGGTAGGTTCATCAAGGAACAATAGGTTGCCAGGCTTCTGAAGGTTCTTTGCCATAAGCACGCGGTTGCGTTCACCACCAGAGAGCGCCGTAAGTTTTTTCTGCTGGGCAGCACCGGTGAAGTTGAAGAGTCCGCAGTAGGCGCGACCGTTCATCTTGCGGTCGCCCACCATAATCTCGTCGTTGCCGCCGGTGATTTCTTCCCACACGGTCTTGCTGTCGTCGAGACTGTCGCGGCCCTGTTCCATGCTGATGATTTCCACGGTCTCGCCAATCTTGAGCGTACCGCCATCGGGCTTTTCCTGGCCCATGATCATCTTGAACAAAGTCGTCTTACCTGCACCGTTCGGGCCGATAATGCCCACGATGCCGGAGCGCGGCAGGTTGAAGTTCAAGTCGTCGAACAGCACCTTGTCGCCAAAGGCCTTCTGCAAGTGTTCCGCCTGGATGACGATATCGCCCAAGCGCTTGCCGTTTGCAATGTGGATCTGCGCCACCTTGATCTGCTCGCGGGAATCTTCGGCCAAGAGTTCCTCGTAGGCCTTGAGACGGGCCTTGCTCTTGGCCTGGCGCGCCTTCGGGCTCTGCTTGACCCATTCCTGTTCGCGGGCCAAACGTTTCTGCCTGTCGGATTCGCCCTTCTCCTCGCCACGGAGGCGTTCGAGCTTCTGGTCGAGCCACTGGGCGTAATTGCCTTCCCAAGGAATGCCGCGGCCGCGGTCGATTTCCAGAATCCAGTTCGTCACGTTGTCAAGGAAGTAACGGTCGTGGGTCACCAAAATCACGGAGCCCTTGTATTCGCGGAGGTGGCGTTCGAGCCAGGCAACCGTTTCGGCATCCAGGTGGTTCGTCGGTTCGTCCAAGAGCAGCAAATCCGGTTCTTCGAGGAGCAGACGGCAGAGGGCTACGCGGCGTTTTTCACCGCCGGAAAGGTTCGTCACCGGCCAGTCGCCCGGCGGGCAGCGGAGAGCGTCCATCGCGATTTCGATATTGCGGTCGAGGCTCCACAGGTCCTGCGCGTCGATAATGTCCTGAAGTTTTGCCTGTTCGTCGAGGAGCTTGTTCATCTCATTGTCTTCCATGGGTTCGGCGAACTTCATGGAAATTTCGTTGAAGCGGTCAAGCACGGCCTGCTTTTTCGCGACGGCCTGCATCACATTTTCCTTGACGGTCAGGTTCGGGTCCAGCTGCGGTTCCTGCGGCAGGTAGCCCGCAGTGCGGCCCGGTTCAATCCATGCTTCGCCCTGGAATTCCTTGTCGATGCCCGCCATGATGCGCAACAGCGTCGACTTACCGGCACCGTTCTGACCGATGATGCCAATCTTTGCGCCGTAGTAGAAACTGAGGGAAATATCCTTCAGCACCTCCTTGTTAGGCGGGTACGACTTGGTCATCTTGTACATATAGAAAACAAATTTTTCTGCTTTATTCTGTTCGGCCATATTTAGCTCGCTTCGCTTTGATTTGTGAAATGTGAAGTCTAATCAAATATAACAAAAGAGAATGTTTTCTATACTTGTTCCGTATGAGCTTTGTCCGCACCATTATCGTCTGTCTTACGTTTGCCATTTTAGCACACGCACAAGACGGCTCGCAGGAGCATTTCCAGCGGTTCTCGGCTCTACCCGTCCTCGCCTACTCCGAAGACACGGAGCTGCAATACGGCGGCATTCTGGTGCTATTTTTCAAGCCTTTCGAAGGAAGTTCCCACGTATCCACCGTCGACTTTGTGGCCCTGGGCACAACCCGCAAGCAATACGGGGTCCGTATTTCACCAGATTTTTGGCTTCTCGCCGACCAGCTGCACATTCCCGCCAAATTGAGATTATATAAGTGGAGCTACTCTCTCTACGAACGGGGATCCCGCGGGAGTTTTGACCCTGTTGGCGACTATGATATCACGCAAATCCAGTGGAAGGTTCCCTTTGAACTGAGTTTTGGCATCCCGAAATGGCTTCCCCTGCGGTACGGCCCTGTAATAGACGGCGAAACCCGTGAAAGCGACCTGGAACGTACCCCCGAAACCAAGGACGGGACCATGCTAGGCGGCGGCTACATCATCGCCCTAGACGAACGAGACAACATCAACTGGCCTACCCAGGGGTATTACGCCTCCTTCGAAGAAATCTTTTATGGCATGGATTTCGACTTCCACACCGAAACACTGGACTTACGTTTTTACACGCCCCTATTCTGGAGAACATCGCTGGCCCTGGGGTTCATTTTCAAGCAAAGCAAGGGAGACAACATCCCTCTGGGCAGACTCGCCGGTTCTGATGGCACGGACCGTTTCCGCGGTGTAGAGAGCAGCCTCTGGAACGACAACCAGGCCATCATCTGGCAACTTGAATTCAGACGTCCGCTTTTCTGGCGGCTTGCGGGAACCATCTTTGGGGAAACTTTTCAATCTGGCCCCTATTTTACCGAAATGTTCAGGCGACAGATGCACTATTCCGTCGGCTTCGGCGGACGCCTCGCCCTGAACAGGAGCGAAAAACTCCACGCGCGGGGAGACATTTCCCTCATCGACGGAAAGCACCTAGGGCTTACCATTAGCCTTCGGGAAGCGTTCTAAACGAATTTCAAGCACGAAAAAGCCCCCGCAAAACGGAGGCTAATTTTCGTTAGTGAGTTGTAGCTGTTCATCACCGTGAGCCGCGGGCGACTCGTATCAACGAGGCGTAGTTGCGAACTTTGACCACTTAGCACTTTAGTGCTTACGTGGGCATGACCACCTTTAGGTGGGAGTGAGCGCAGGCCGGAGAAGTCATCCCCGGTTTTAGCGCGAACGGTCTAAAAATGAATCACGCGGACCTTGATGACCTTGTCCAGCTTGGAGAGCTTTTCGACGATAGAATCTTCTACCTTGCTTTCCACGTCAACCAGGTTGTAGCCGATCTTGCCGTTGCTCTTGTTAGAGAAGCTGGCAATGTTGATGCCTTCGGCACCGA
>CAMIWK010000175.1 GCA_946402415.1 uncultured Fibrobacter sp. | reverse complement strand
GAACAAGTTATGTAATAATTTAATCTTTTCTTTGCCTAAAAGTAGGGGATTTTTGAACAAAAAGTGTTTTATGGGCGGGTTTTACGGGATTTTGGGTGTTTTTTTGGCGTTTTGCACCGAGCAATCCGGCTCTATCCGGCACAAAAATGGACAGAATTTCAAAATTCCCCCTGCCAGGCTCCAGATAGAGGGGTATGGTCTTGCGGAGGACGTACCCCTGGTTCCGGAACTGCTTGATGAGTTTTTGGGCTAGCTCCAAATCTCCAATCTGGATTAGGATGCGCTCGGGTCTCACTCCGGCAACGGTCTCTACTGAGCCTGCCGGTAAGACTTCGCCCTGGGGTATATTGAAATAGAAGGTCCATCGGCCTTCGTTGTCGGATTTGGAAAAGAACTTCGATAAAAAACTGGGCTCGAAAAATCCCCGATGGAACCTCATGTTTTCTTGCGGGGCGAAGCGGATGTTCTGGCGGCTGGATTCCATAGAGGTTTCCCTGCAGTCAAGGCTTTCTACCTGGTCGAACAGGGGAGAGAGGGACGCCGCCACAAAGCTTGAACCGGAATAGAATTCAAAGAACTTGTCCCCCTTGGAGGGGTGGATGGCACTTGCAATTTTTTCGGGAAGTTTGAGCCAGGCGTCCTTGATGCGGGGTGCCCAGTCCAGCACGTGCATACAGAAACCGGAGTCGCCTAGGGGCATAAAGTCTTTGCCAAAGTTACATCTGGATTCGATGCGGGTACTCTGGTGCACGGTGGGGTCAAAGGGAACAAAGGGCTGGCACTGTATCTGGTGGCAGCTGATGATCTCGGGGCAGGAGCGCTCCAAAAAATCCACGAAGATCTTACATTCGTGGGCGGAATTTTTGCCACGAAGGTTTGCCTGAACCACCAGTGCAAAAGTCCCGTTTCCGCAGGCCCTGAACCAAATGGTCCGGATGGCCTTGCGGAAGTTATGCAGATGCTCTTTTCTAATTTGTTCAAAAATGCGGGAAACGACTTCGGGGGTGTTCATTCCCTTTGCGGGAGCGTCCAGGAGTAGGCTTTCGTGACCGTTTATAAGTTTACTGTGAATTTTCCAGTCTGAGTTTTCTGGGTTTGCATCGGCGGTAAACCAGGCTTGAACCTTTCCCGGGATACGCATATCGGTAATCCAAGCGCTGAGTTGCTTCTGGATTTCTTCAAAGTTTGTGGCTTTGCGGACAATGGGCCTTTCGACCTTGGAAGGTTCTTTTTTTACCCGACTTTTGACATCGGCCTTTCTAGAAAATGATTTCATGCTTTTTTTTGCTGTCTACTTGTTATTTCTTACTAAACAAGGAATCTCGGATAGATCCAGGAGCAGTCTCTTGCCAGAAGCTTCGGGAATTCCCTGAAGGAACCGTTGATCTGGAACTGGTTCAGGCCTCCTTCTACAGGCGTAAGTTTCAGGACGCTGTCTGCACGGGATTCTAGGTAGGGGTATTCGTCATTGTTGCAGGCTGCTACCACGGCACAACCGGTAAGGGCGATAATGGTATCTACCATCTGCATAAGAATTTGGTGAGGAACGCCTGTAATTCTCATGGCTTTGGGATTGTGAAGAACTGCAGAGATAGGATCAATGACAATAGTGCGGTAGTTGTGGTTTTCCAGTTTCTTGGCTCCTTCCACGCGCTTGGCAATAAGCTGTGCCGTCTCCAGAGGGGAGAGTGCCACGCCACGTAGGTTCAAGAAACCGAAGTTGGTAGTACTTGCGGGCAGACCACGCTTGTTCGCCAAAAGATACAAGCGGTTTAGGAATACGGACTTGGTAAGTTCAAAATTGATAAATAGGACATCACTCATGGTGGTGGGGTTTCCGAACCATTCCTCACCGTAGCAGAGGGATAGCCCGAGGTCCATAAGCGCCATGGATTTCCCGCATTTTGGAGGGGCGGTGAACAAGAAGAACTCACCTGCCTGAAGCATATTCTGTATAAGGACTTCATCTTTCTTGGGAGCCTCTTCGCTGTCGCTAGCAAGTTCGATCAGGGGCTTGCCGTCCAGGGAGTATTCCACCCACTGTTGCCACTCGGTAAAGTTCTTTGCACCTTGTTCTAGGCTGATGAGGTATTGCTGCTTGCCGCCCCGGAGCACGCCCGGCATACGGACCATCATGTTTGGATTCCTGTTGCTGGAATCCACCTGGAAACCTTGGGAGGCGAGTGTCTTGAATAAGAAATCTACTCGCTCATCGTATTGTTCCTGGTTATCTGCACCTATCTTGACCCAGGCCTGCACGGAGTTTGCACCGGTGTTTACCAGGGCTGCACAGGGGAGGTTCAGGGCCTTGAAATAGGCCAGCTGTTTCGCCAGTGTCATCTTTGGATTGTCCACCATCACGTAGCGGAACTTCCAGCTTTCATCCGAGGCGTCTTCGCCGCCCTTGGTGGCGTTGATGCAGATAAGGGCGCCTTCGGGACTATCCAGGCTTTTCATGATCTTCTTGATGGCGTCATCCTGGCCTACAATGTTGGAAACAAGTTCCGATGTGGCTGTGGGGGTGTCCGAAATCTTGAAGTCTACGGTTTCATCTTCTTCGAAGGTGGCTTCCAGAAGTTTGGCTAGGTCCTTACGCCAGTCGGCGGCAGGCCATGGAATGGATAGGGCTTCCGGATCAATCTTGAAGTTCTGCAACAGTTCTAGGGACTGGGTGTCCAGGCCCATAGCGAGCATCTGCTCCATAGGAATCATGCTGGTGGCAAGGGATGGCATGATTGTGGTCTGGGGCATTGCGGCTTGGGGGGCGTCCTTGTGTGCTTCTGACTTTGCCTCTTCGCGCTCGGAAGACCGCTTTTCGCTAGAGAAGGCACGGCGCAGAATCTGTTCCACCTCTTCGTCAGCCATACCCCGTTCCCGGGCAAGTCCGCCGATCTGGAATGAGGTGTCCATAAAGGTCCAGCCGTCTTCCATGGCGGCTTCGGCGGCTTTATATAGCTCGCTCTTTAGGTCCTTGTCCTCGAATTTTCCCTTCAGGAACTGGTTGACGATTTTTCTTGCGC
>CAMIWK010000174.1 GCA_946402415.1 uncultured Fibrobacter sp. | reverse complement strand
CATTCTGCTGGAAGAAGTCGGAATCCAGGGTTTCCTTGGTCAGCGGGGTGTAGAAGTAGCCCGGGCAGATGGCGTTCACGTTGATGCCCTTGCTGGACCATTCCGAAGCGAGGGCACGGGTCAGGTTCACCACGCCACCCTTGGCAGCATGATACGGAGCGCAACCGGCCACCTTGTTACCCACCAGGCCATACATGGAGGCGATATTGATGATACGGCCATACTTTGCCGGGAGCATGGCCTTCTTGGCCACGGCACGGGACACCTTGAAGGTTCCGCCCAGGTCCACGTTGAGTTCGCCATTGAACTGGGCGTCGGTAATGTCTTCGGCCGGGGCGATGGCGCCCGTACCCGCATTGTTGATGAGGATGTCAATGCGGCCAAACTTGGCGAGAATCTCGTCTACAGCGGCATTAACGCGGTCAGTATCGGTAATATCGCAAGAAATGCCGATGGCCTCCACACCGAATTCCTTCGTAATCTCGGCGGCAACGGCGTCCACCATCTCTTTACGGCGGGCTAGGGCCACAATCTTTGCTCCCTGGTTTGCAAGGGCTTTGGCCATCTGCACACCGAGGCCCGTAGAGCAGCCGGTTACCAAGGCGACCTGGCCTGTCAAGTCAAAATAATTCTTCATAATTTTCTCCGTTGTTAGTAATTCTGAAATTAATATACATTATTTGTAATAAGTAAGTTCATTTATGGGAAAATTTTCTTCACCTGCGAAAATTCCCTTAAAAAAGCATTTTACGGCATATTTCTCGGAACGAAGGGGTAGCGAAATACTATCTTTACCCCCACTATGTTTTCACAACTGACCGACTCTCTAGAATCTACTCTCAAGAACCTGCGCGGGCAGGGCAAGCTCACCGAAGAAAACGTCGCCGAATCGCTGCGCGAAGTGCGCCGTGCATTCCTCGAAGCCGACGTGAACTTCAACGTGACCCGCGACTTTGTGAAGGCCGTTAAAGAAAAGGCCATGGGCTCCGAAGTGCTTACCTCGGTGACTCCCGGTCAGCAGATTGTGAAAATCATCCACGATGAGCTAGTAGCCGTTATGGGTGGCGAAACCAAGGAAATCAACCTTTCAGGCCCCGCCCCAGTGGGTATCATGATGGTCGGTCTGCAAGGTTCCGGTAAAACCACCTTCGCCGGCAAAATCGCACTCTGGATGCGCAGCAAAAAGAAGCGCAAGCCGCTCCTGGTGGCCGCCGACGTGTACCGCCCCGCCGCTATCAAGCAGTTGCAGGTGCTGGGCAAGTCCATTGGCATTCCCGTTTACGATGAAGGCCAGGGAAATCCGGTGGAAATCATCAAACACGGTTACCAGTACGCCAAGGATAACGGCTTTGACCTGGTGATTTACGATACCGCAGGCCGCCTGCAGATCGATGAAGAATTGATGCAGGAACTAGAAAAGGCACGGGACGCCGTTCACCCGGATGAAATCCTGTTCGTGGCCGATGCCATGATCGGTCAGGAAGCGGTGAACGTGGCAGAAACCTTCTGGAACCGTCTGAACTTTACGGGCGTTTGCCTCTCCAAGATGGACGGTGACACCCGTGGCGGTGCCGCCCTTAGCATCAAGAAGATGACGGGCGTGCCTATCTGCTTTATCGGTGTGGGCGAAAAGCTCCCCGAAATTGAACTGTTCCACCCCGACCGCATGGCCAGCCGAATCCTCGGCATGGGCGACGTGGTTAGCCTCGTGGAAAAGGCGCAGCAGGTTATCGATGAGAAAGACGCCAAGGACCTGAAGAAGAAGATTCTCAACAACACCTTCGACCTGAACGATTTCTTGAACCAGCTGCGCACCATCAAGAAGCTCGGCCGCATCAAGGACATTCTGAGCCTGATTCCGGGCCTGAACAAGCTCCCCATCGACCAGATTGATGAAAAGGAGCTGGTCTATGTGGAAGCCGTGCTCAGTTCCATGACGCCCAAGGAACGTAAGAAGCCCCAGATTCTGGACGGCAGCCGCAAGGCTCGCGTGGCCAAGGGTTCGGGCACCGAAATCGGTCGCGTAAATGCGGTGCTCAAGCAGTACGAGACCATGAAGGAGATGTTCAAGAAGGTGGGCGATTTTGCCCGCAAGCAGAACAACGGCGGCCAGGTGGGCAGTAACTATACCCCGCCCAAGCCTAAGAAGAAAAAGAAGAGGTAGCCCATGACCGAAGAAGTCGCCAAGAAGAACAAGAAAGAGCCCCTGAAAAAGATTTCCGAAAAAGCGTCCGGTCTGCTTTTCGAGCTGATTACCGACATTCCCGGTTCCCTGTACTCTCCCATCCAGAAACCCGATGAGAAGGCTAGGCTCTTGACCCAACGGGCCGCCTGGAAATCGGCCACGGTCAGCACCTCCCTTTCCATACCCGCAGGTTTTACCGGAATCCTCACCGCCATCCCGGACATCGCGGCCATCTGGAAAATCCAGGCCCAACTGGTGGCGGACATCGCCGCAAGCTACGGGAAGCTCGCCCTGCTTAGCCGAGAAGCTATGATCTGGTGCCTGTTCCGCCATAGTGCAGCGCAGCTTTTGCGAGATATCGCCGTCCGCACCGGCAGCCGGATTGTGGTGCAGAAGCTCTCTACCGCCGCCGTCAAGACCCTCCTTGCCAAGGTGGGAGCGAAGGTTTCCTCCAAATTGCTGGGAAAAACGCTCCTTAGGGCAATTCCTGCCGTAGGAGCCCTCGGTAACGGAATTTACGCCTATATGGACACCTGCGAGGTCGGCAAGACCGCCGCCGCGTATTTTAGGGCCCTTTCCGATCAAGAAAATGACGACCGCTCGTGCTAGACTCTGGATGCGAATGTAGGGCTGGCACTCGCTCTCGCAACCGCCCCAGTTTAATAACTGGGGCTTTGTTGCTCACGATAAAGCTGAAAAAGACCCCTCGTAATGACCCAATTCGGCCATTCCTTGACCCCCCGCCCCCTTGAGAACGGGGGCTTTTTTTTCTATCTTTGGGCGCAACTCAAACAAACATCAACTCCATTAGTGGAATAAAATATGAAAAACATAGAAAAGCACAGAAA
>CAMIWK010000173.1 GCA_946402415.1 uncultured Fibrobacter sp. | reverse complement strand
ACCCAAAACTACACCCAAAACTACACCCAAAACTACACCCAAAACTACACCCAAATCCCAGAAAGAAAAGGGGTCTGCACTGCGTCAGAAGATGGTTCGTATCATGAAAGCTACCCCCAATATTAGCAAAGCGGAGTTAGCCGGTTTATTGCGAATTACTGTTGACGGCGTTACATATCATGTCCGCATCCTTAGGAAAGAACTGGGGGTACATTGGGAAGGCTCGAGTATAAAGGGCGGTTGGGTGATACCTGAATAATTCCTGCCCGCCTAATAATAATGTCATGCCCGGCCTAGGTCGGGCATCTCTTGTTTGTTGGCCGATGCCGTCATCGAGGCCAGCGCCCTCTATCCCATTGGTCAGCCACTCAGGAGCCTCCTGTAGCGGGATGGTTGTGCCGACGAAAGAACAGTTACTGGAGAAATGGGACGCGGAAAGAGCTGTAGCCGTGGACGCGAACCTTGAAGATACCAGGTTTGTGGAGAAGCTGAAGTGAGTAATAGAATTGTTTTGTTTCATTAACAATAAATAATTAAATTTGCTGATTAAAGCAAGGTTACATATATAATACGTGGATCACCATCTTCTACAATCATTGCTTCAACGGCTTCTTCCTGGGCAAGCTGCCTCTCATCCGCCGGCTCGGGCTGCGTGAGGAATTCACGTTCAAGGCGGCTTGGGGGAGCCTTTCCGATGCCAATAACGGCAATGTCGCCAAGGTAGCGCTTGCCGATATGCAGGCCCCGATGTTCTTCCCCAACGGCACGTCGTCGCTGGGGCACGAACCCTATATGGAGTTCGGTGCCGGCATCTCCAACATACTCAAGTTCATCCGTGTCGACTGCTACTGGCGTGCCACCCACCGTGACGAGCGCATCGTGCTTATTGAAACCGAGTCGGAACTCGGCCAGAAGGTGCTCGGACGCCTCAAGACCCCCAACTTTGCCGTCAAGGTCGGCGCTGAATTCAAATTCTAGATCATATGAAAAAGTTCCTACTTTCCCTGCCTTTGCTGCTTCTGCTGGCAGCCTGCACTCAAGAACCTGTCGTTGACTACAAGGTCTGGTATGACTGGCCGGAGAGATATCTGCCGGACTTCTCCACTTTGGGCGAACCGTCGCTTCAGGGCGTTAAGGACAATCTGGACCTTGTAGGCCTGGATGACTCCAGGGACCATTTCTGCGTGCTGTTCGAGACCAGCCTGGCGGTTCCTTCGGAGGAAGAATACAGCTTCCGGCTCTGCACCGACGATGGCAGCAAGTTCT
Organism: uncultured Fibrobacter sp.; assembly: GCA_946402415.1. Lineage (GTDB taxonomy): Bacteria > Fibrobacterota > Fibrobacteria > Fibrobacterales > Fibrobacteraceae > Fibrobacter. The sequence goes on along the minus strand of CAMIWK010000173.1, from coordinate 1,790 downwards.
ACATTGACGGCGAGCTGCTGATAGAGAACGACGGAGCCCACGCGCCCATCGAGAAGACGGTTTCCAAAACCCTTGGCAGGGGCCGGCACGCTCTGCGGCTGGAGTTCTTCGATTTCGACAAGGGACAGTCGCTGATATTCCGCTACTCGACTCCTACCATCCGCGAGCAGGAGCTGAACCCCCGGTCTTATTTCAAGGAGGACCGCCTCACCAGCAAGAAGGGCTTCGTGAAGCCGCAAGTGAGGGAGGCCTATGCCCGCTATGCCGCCTGGAAGGGCGACGACGAGACCCTGGTTTTCCCCATCCTTACCGATGTGCATACCGCCAGACGCTTCAGCTACAAGCACATCGGCTACGGGGCTACCGCCGCGAAGATCTTCGGAGCCGACTTTATGGTGAACCTCGGCGACATCGGCCTGAATGCCTATCCGGCGACCGTTGATTCGGAGTACGCGCAGTGGGTGCTGAAGAATACCCGCGAGCAGATGGACAAGTACTCCGGTGTGTGGATTTACACCCCCGGCAACCACGACTGGGACGGAGGCGAGGGCCGCTGGCACAGCGAGCAGGAACTGCAGGACATGTTCCAGAAGCCCTGGCTGGAGCGTGCCGGCGGGAACCTGCATCTGGTGCCCGAAAGAACCTATGGCTATTACGACATTCCGTCAAAGAATTTCCGGATTGTGTTCCTGAACAGCAGCACTACCCGCACTCTCGGGGAGAACTATTATCTGTTCGGCGACGAGGAGCTTGCGTGGCTGGAAGGGGTTCTGGAAGAGACATCACCGGAGACCGGAATCGTGGTGCTGTCGCATTATATGCCGCATCCAATGGGCCGCTGGACCACCAGCCATCCTACCACCGCAACTATGGAGGCCAACCTGAAGCTGATGGATATGCTGTCGGAATATGCCACGAAGCGCACGATCGTAGGAATGATAACCGGCGACAGTCACACCAACGACTTTGCCGTCTACAACGGCGTAAGCTACTTCGTTACCCAGGGTTACGGCGACTGCACCCTCGCCTGGATGCTCCCCACCAACCGCCACGCCTTCTTCGACTACCGCCAGACCCTCTGCATCGATATGATCGCGGTGAAACCCTCTGCCCGCGAAGTCCACACCTTCCGGATAGGTGCCGGCGGCGCAGACTTTGACCAGGTGTTCGGGTATTGATAACGAACAGAGCCGTCCTGGATCAATCCTGACCGTAGCTGGCGAACCAAGAAAATATGTATCTTTGCACTATACTGAAAGAAAACGATCATTATTCTATGAAAAAAGTATTATTCGTGTTTGCGGCGCTTGTGTTGGCGTTTGCCTGTAAGCCCGAGAAAAACGAAGGCCCGGAAGAAATCGACTGGGAATCCATGGGACATCAGGGAGAATTTGTTCAGGTATCAGGCGACAAGTCAGGTTCAATCGGCGATTGGTCATATGAATTGTTGACTGAAAACGGAATTGGCGCCACCGCTTCTTTTTATTCCAACGGCACATTTATGGTAAACTGGAAGGACACAAAGGATTTCATGGCGGAGCAGGGCTTGGATTATGGCATCAAAGGCGATGGTGTAGATGTGGCTTCCAAGAATTATGTCCTGGATTATAAGTTTACAAAGTCCGGATTAAAGGAGCTCTCGTATGGATACGTAGGTGTACATGGGTGGATTGCCGACCCTTATGTCCTTTTGCAAAATTGTTTTAACTTTGTTCTCACTAAACGATAACCGGCTTGTCTACGAAAAACGATATCCTGCAGTCTTGCGCCCACGGGGACAGGCAAGCGTT
>CAMIWK010000172.1 GCA_946402415.1 uncultured Fibrobacter sp. | reverse complement strand
TGGAATATAAAGCGGTTCTCGTCGGGAATCACTTCCACATTGTTGAACACCAGGCGGGCGTTCACGTTCACGCGTTCTTCGCGGAACACGTCCAGCACACGCTCGGCGCTGAGTTCGCCCTCTTTCTCGCTCAGTTCCTTGAGGATAGGCTGCAGTTCCGCAGCCTCGGCCAGGGAGAGCCGGTAACCGAACTTGGTGATAATCTCGTAAACCGCCGTACGACCGCTCTGGCTGGTAAAGGAGATGGAGTCGTTCTGGTGGCGTCCAATGATGGAGTAGTCGATGGGGCGGTAAGCACCCTTCTTCATGTCCTTGGTCTTGGAAGCGCCATCCTGGTGGATACCGCTACGGTGCACAATGGCCTCCGCACCAATCAGCGGAGCGCGGCTGTAAATGCTTACGCCGGACCACTGGGAAATCAAAATGGCCGTCTCGTAAATCCGTTCCAAGTGAAGCCCGGTATTCACGCCGGAATTGTGCAGGGCCACCGCCGTCTCGTAGAAGTTGGTGTTGCCGCAACGTTCGCCCAGGCCGTTCAGTGCCACTTCCAGCTGGGTAGCGCCCACAAAGAAGCTTTCCACCGTGGCGGCCGTAGCCATGCCCAAGTCGTTGTGACAATGGACCGAGATGGCAATATTCTTGGGCAAGGCTTCATAAACCTGCTTAATCTGGTTCACGTACAAGAAGGGCCTATACCGCTCCACCGTATTGGGCAGGTTTATGGTGGTGGCTCCCGCCTCCACCACGGCCTTCAGCACGTCAATTACAAAATCCATGTTATCCAGGCAGTCGCCAAAATGCTCGGCGCTGAACTCCACGTCGCCCTTGTCGCCCACCAGGGACTTGGCGAGCTTCACGCAATGGACCGCGCGTTCCTTCACCTGCTCAGGAGTCAGGTGCAACACATATTCCATGGAGAGCTTGCTGGTGGCGAGGAAGGTGTGGATACGGGGGTGGGGGGCGTACTGGACCGCCTCCCAGCAGCGCTGGATATCGCTTTCCACACAGCGGGCAAGGCCCGAAACCACAATCTTCTGGGCAACTTCGTCACCCTCTTCCGCCATCTTGGCGGTCAACTGGGCCAGTTCCTTACAAGACTCGAAATCCATCTCGGAAGAGGCAGGGAAACCCACCTCGGCGCCCTGGACTCCGAGCTTCAGCAACAGCAGGAACACGTCCTTTTTCTGGGCGTTGTTCCAGGGCTTGGGCAGCGCCTGGTTACCGTCACGCAGTGTGACGTCATAGAAGAAGGGTTGTCTTTTTGCCATTTCGGCAGCATTCATATCGCTCATCTTATCTCCTCGCCCACACAACATGGTCGCAAGATTCATTTTTCGGTCTCAAAGATAGAAATTGCCCAAAAAATGAAAAACCCGCCACCATATTGGAGCGGGCTCTTTTAGGTTAAATTTCTTGAAAACGGCCTAAAACCTCGCTCCAGTGGCAAGTCGCAATAGAAGTAGCAGGTTCAGGGTCATTTTCATACTACACAATATACAAAAAAAAGAAAAACATTACAAGAGCTTTTACACCCGTACTAGTCGTTCAAGTCACTGCAATAATCTTCAGCATCCTCGGCAGCAGAGGCAAAAGCGTTCTCAGGAGTCTTATTCCCTATGTATTCACCCTCTGCCGTCATTTTCATCGTGTCTTCATTACACTTTGCCGAAGCATCCAAGGTCATATATCCAGCCAACCTGTTCTTCCATTCATTACAAATGGAAAGGAACCTAGACTCAGAGACTTTCTTAAACGAAAGGACCGCTGTGGCAACATCCCCCTTCCGTTTAATGCTTACAGTCACGTAACCTTCATAGAACAAATCAGACTTCATTTCGACATAGGTGCTATAATCCGTCTTCATAGAGCAGAAATCACCATCAACTACTAGAGAATTATCATCATCCTGATTTTGTTTCGAATTGTCTCCACCCGAAAAACCTTCTCCAGGGATCAACCCACTTGACTGTTTTTTCCAAGTTCCATTTTCACAGCGATAACTCGTATTCTCATTAGAAACCGTACGAACAATCCCCTCGTTCGCAGATGAACAGGTTCCAAGATCCGAGTACGAACTGGCAGCGGCAATGCCCGCACCACTACCAGTATTACAAGAAGTGAGTAAAGCCGCAATGGCCGCTATAGCGAGGATTTGAATTTTTTTGTTCATAGACACCGCACTAACCTTATTGCGACAAATATAAAAAACTAGAAACGCACTTTGTAAATCCAAGGCCAGTTCTTACCCGTAATCCAGAAATCACGACCGTCAAAGGCGATTCCGTTCAGCACATCCGCCCCCGAGAAGCGACGGCGAATCTCTCGGGCCTTGTCAGTAAAATCCAGATATTTCAGCACATTCCCGCTGGGTAGTTCCACCACGGCAATCAGGCCCGTAGTCCAGATGTTGGCGTAGAGGGTGTCACGGACCAGTTCCAACTCGTTCAAGTTTGGCACAGGGCGACCGCCATCGGTCACGGGAATCACACCCACCACAGCAAAGCCGCCAAGTCCAATCTGCAAAAGTTCATGGCTGCCGTTGCTCATCAAGAGTGCATCCCGCCAGTAGGTAAGCCCCCAGCCCTCCGTAGGAATACGGAACACCCCCTTCATAGCAAAGGGTTTGCGGTTCAAAATAAACGCCTTGTGGGATTTCCAGGTCAAGTAGAAGATGTCATCTCCCACAGCCACGGAGCCCTCACCAAAATACCGCTCTTCCAGTCTAAGGGAATCCAGGACCTCGCCATCCAGAGTACGGCGATAAATGCCCGATTCGCCGTAACGACCCGTCGATTCAATCAGGTCCTTGCCGTCAAAAAACAGCCCCTGGGTAAAGTGGTTCTGCTCGTGAGGTATAGAATCCACGATGGTGGGTACCACGCGGGGGGTATCGGCATAGATAAAGGCCGCACATGCAACCGCACAAAACAGGGCTCTACGCAAAAGCGAAATCATAGGAGAATATGTAGAAAAATTATATTTGGGGCACCATGGGCGCAACCAGGACACCGGCCAAAGTCAAGATTATCGTGGGAATCCTCGCAAAAGACATTCCCTCCATCGAGGCCTTGCGGGCCACCCTTCGCGAAAAGTTCGGCGAAGAGGACCTGAACCTCGCCCCCTTCCCCTTTACCTTCACCAACTACTACAAAGAAGAAATCGGCGAC
>CAMIWK010000171.1 GCA_946402415.1 uncultured Fibrobacter sp. | reverse complement strand
TACAGTTCGTACTGCAGGCCCCCAATATCGAAGTCTTGCGTACGCTGGTGCCCAAGTTCGAAGAGGCGGCAAGCCATAGTCCTGTATTCAGCGTGGTGAACACCAACCTGCGTTTTACCAAGCCGGAACTTCACATTGAAATTTTGCGTGACAAGGCCAACGAAGAAGGCGTCTCGGTGAACGATATCGCGCAGGCAGTTCAGTTAGCCATAAGCGATCAGACTTACGGGGAATACTACAAGGACGGACGCCAGTACGATATCATCGGCGCAGTGGGCTATCAGTACCGCAGCACACCTGAGAATCTCTCCATGCTGTCTGTCAAGAATGGCAAGGGACAATTGGTCAGCGTTGAGAACTTCATTACCTATGAGGAACGTTCTGCATCGCCGTCGCTTCCGCGTTACAACAGGTTTAGTGCGGCTACCATCCAGGCGGGACTTGTCCCTGGAAAGACCATTGGCGACGGCGTAGAGGAAATGCGCCGGATTGCAAAAGATGTTCTGAAGGAATATCCTAGCGTAAGCACTACCTTGAGCGGCTCTTCCAAGGAATTTGAGGAGAGTTCTAGCGGGCTTTACATCGTGTTCTTGCTGGCCTTGGCGCTGGTATTTTTGGTGTTGGCAGGTCAGTTTGAAAGTTTCCGCGCCCCCTTTGTGATTTTCTTTACGGTGCCCCTTGCCTTGGCGGGGGCTCTGGCCTGCCTGTTCATTACGGGGCAAACTCTGAACATCTTTAGCGAAATCGCTTTGATCCTCTTGATTGCCCTTGTGACCAAGAACGGTATCTTGATTGTGGAATTTGCAAACCAGATTGCGGCAAATACGGGCTGCTCCAAGCTGGAGGCGGCTCGGAAAGCGGCGGAGCGCCGCTTCCGCCCAATCCTCATGACGAGCCTTTCCACCGTATTGGGCGCAGTGCCGCTGATACTCACCGGCACCCCGAGCCGCATCGCCATGGGCATCGCCATCGCGGGTGGACTTACCTTTGCCACGTTCATGACGCTCTTTATTGTGCCGGCGGCCTACAGCTTCTTTGCGGGCAAGGTGGAAGTCAAGACCAGCGACGCCTCGAAGATGGCCTAAAACGACCGCTCGGACTACGTCCTCAATTAATATTGAGGGCTTTGTGGCTCACGATGGCGTAAGCTTTATTCCACTAACTGAAAGACCTTCTCGCCTTTGCGGCTCATGCCGTAGCGGCTACGCAGGATTCCTTCTTTGTAGATGGAGTCGTTTTCCAGCAATTCGATTTCCTTTTTGTACTGCTCGATGAGGGCGTTGAGGGAATCTACCTTGGCCTGGTACATGGCAATCTCTTGCTTCACCTGCTTTTGCCTGGGAATGCTGTTCTTGCCGAACAGAAGTTCGGTTACGACGATGGAGAGCAGAAAAAGTACTGCAATAATTGCGATGTATTTCTTCTTGTGCATTAGGGCTCTCCGTTGAAGTAGAACTGGAAGTTGTCGCTGCTCTGGGCGAGACCCGCGATCTCCAGCTCCGTTAATATAGCTAAAAGTTGTGGCGTGGGTAAGGTCATGGTGGATTGAATTTCCGTAAAAGTTTTTCGGAACCCCCTGAACTTGAAGAACAGGTCTTTTGCCCCTTGGGTCAAGTTGCAGCCTGCCGTTTCGAGCCCGGCGATGCTTTGCCCCTGGGTGCGGGGAAGCCCTAGAATCTTGTAGAGGCTTTCTGGGGCAAAGACGGGAGAGGCGAGCCCCTGGTCTAGCAGTTGGTTGGTGCCGCCGGCCACCTCGCTGTCGAAATCTCCGGGGCAGGCATAGAGGGGCTTTCCCTCTTGGCGGGTGAATTCTCCGGTAAGGAGCGCTCCGCCTTTGACTTTGCTTTGGACAATGACAGTACACTTGGAAAGCCCACTGATAATCTTGTTCCGGGCGACAAAGCACCCCTTGAAACTGGCAAAGTCCCCTTCGTATTCGCTGATGAGGGCGCCACCTGCTTCGAGGATGCGTTCAGCGAGAACTTTTCGGGAGCCCTGGATGGAGGCCTCTAGCCCTTGAGCAAGTACCGCGACAGTGGGAATCCCGAAATCCAGGGCCGCCTCGTGGCAGTAGAAGTCGATCCCCTGTGCAAGCCCCGAGACGATAACAGCCTTGGTGCCCTCAAGGGACTTGACCAGACGGCGGCAGAGTTCTCGCCCATTGCTTGACGGGCGCCTTGTACCCACCATGGCAACCCCGATTCCTTCGGGAAGGTTGCCCTTAAAAAAAAGCCTCTTCGGTCGGTAAATGGATGAGCCTAGCAAAAGGGGAAAATGGTCGGTAATGCAGGCGATGGTGTTTCTATCTTTCATGGTATGAAATATTCCTTTGAAGACTTGGTGAAAATTATGGAAAGGCTCCGTTCCGAGAACGGATGCCCCTGGGACAAGGAACAGACAACCCATTCCTTGCTCCCGTACTTGGTAGAGGAAAGCTTTGAGTTTATCGATGCCGCCCAAGAAGGGGATAGCGCCCACATGTGCGAAGAACTTGGGGACGTGCTTCTGCAGGTGGTGTTCCACGCCCAGGTCATGAAGGAGTCCGGAGACTTTACCGTCGATGATGTGGTGCAGGGAATCTGCGAGAAGATGGTACGCAGGCACCCTCACGTTTTCGGGGATGCAAAAGTGGACAACGCCGCCGGCGTCTCGAGGCAGTGGGATAAGATCAAGTCCTCCGAAAAGAACAATCTGAAAACAGCCGGCGGGTCCGTTATGGACAAAGTAAGCAAAAGCATGCCGCCGCTCGCCCGGGCCCAGGACATCATCCGTCGTGCCGCTAGGGTAGGGTTCGACTGGGACGCCCGGGAACCTGTATTTGAGAAGGCCCAGGAAGAATTTACAGAATTCCGCGCCGAAATGCAAGGAATTTCTGAAAAAAATTCAAATGTGGACCGTCTGGAAGACGAATTCGGCGATATCATGTTCAGCCTGGTGAATGTGGCGCGCCATTGCGGGTTCAACGCCTCCATCGCGCTGCAGCGGGCAAACAGCAAGTTCGAGAAGCGCTTCCGCAAGGTAGAGGCCATGTGCAGGGAACAGGGCAAGGAAATGCCCGAGGTGGGCCTGGAAGGCCTCCAGGAAATGTGGAAAAAGGCGAAAATGGACTAATTACAGTTTTGCCTCTAAAAAAGAACATTCCAACGTGGATTATGGTCCGGACAGATTTTTTTGTCCGGACTTTTGTTTTGGGTGTATATTGTAAGAGGTGCTTCCAGTAAGTCCTGGTTCCAGAAAGGGGATGCCCGATCGAACCGCA
>CAMIWK010000170.1 GCA_946402415.1 uncultured Fibrobacter sp. | reverse complement strand
ACATATGTGCGTTCGTTTATTCCTCTACGGGAACAAACTTTTCCTTCTTCCGCTTGCAGCGTGGACAGCGCCAGTCATCAGGAATCTCTTCAAACGGTGTCCCGGGAGCTATTCCGTTCTTTGGGTCGCCCTTCTCCGGGTCATAAATATATTTGCAGGGGCATTTATACTTTGCCATAACCATTAGAATTTGACTGTTTCAACAGGTTCCATCATCTTGAAGAAGGTGGCGGTTGCATCGGCAAGATAGTACATAATACCGTTCTCGCCGTTCTCGCCGAGAGCCGGTTTTAGCACAGGCATCTTCTCGATAAGGGCTTTCTGCGTTTCGGGACGATTGTCTTCGACCAGTTTGCACTCAATGCGGAGAGTCATGCCTTTGAATGCGCAGATCTCAGCCTTGGGATTGGCGGCAATCTGCCGCGTGGCGTTCGTGAGGCCGAAGGCCATGATGTAAATCTTGTCTTCGAAGAGCATCATGGCACCATAAGGACGTACGCGGGGCTGATCGCCCTCGACGGTGGCGAGATAGAAGGTGCCTGCACTTTGGAGGAATTCGAATACTTTGTTGATCTGTTCGTTCATGGTGTTCTATGCTTTATTGAATTTGGATTTTGGCTGTTTGCAGCGCGGGCACTGCCAGTCTTCCGGAAGGTCTTCGAAGGGGACGCCATCGTGCTCTGCCGGGTCATAGACGTAGCCGCAGACGGAGCACACGTATTTGCCAGAGGCTTCCTTCTTCTTAAAATCCAGTTCCGGCCATACGGTGGGAACGGGGTGGTCCAGATCCATCACGCGCTTGGCCTCCAGGTTCTCGTAGCCCTGCGGGGTATGGGTTCCCATGTACACGGTGGGATGATTGCGTACGAACTCGCGTACCCTGTCCAGGACCTCGCGAGCGGCGGGAAGATCGTCATAGACAATCGACAGCTTATTCTCATACAGGGCCTCGTCCACATAGGTGATATCGGCCTGGAACATGTAGAAAAGGCCTTCATTCTCTGCTATCACGAGGCTGTTGCCGTTGGTGTGGCCCTTTGCCCTGATAAGAAAGATACCGTCCGCAATCTTCTGGCTTTCTGGAAAGTTGTAGTACGGACCGTCAGTAAAATGCACGGGAACCAGGTTGGGAACATCCTTGAGTTCCGCCACGCCAATTTCGTGTGCATTCACATAAATCCTTGCATTCGGGAAGGAGCGCAGTTCCCCGGAATGGTCACTGTGTTTGTGAGTAAGGAGGATTTTGGTAACCTGCTCCGGTTTGTAACCCAGGGCTTTGAACGCATCCATATAGTCGCAGATGGTCTTGCCCGTATAGGCCTGGGCCTGCTCGTCCATCACTTCCTCCGGGAATCCGGCAGGAAGTCCGGTGTCCACCAAAATTACTTCCTCTCCGGTATCAATAAGATAGTTCTGAAGGCTGCCGCGGTATCGGACGTTCTTGTCAAATTTATTGATACCTTCCTCGCCTCCAAATGCGAAAGGCTGGGAATAGAACCCATCCTTTCTGAATTTAACAGCCAGTATTTTCATGGCCGATTATTTGGCAGGTTCCCACTTGCAGCGCACGGGAGAAACAATAGCGCCTTTTTTTTTAAGTTCGGCAAAGGCTTTGTCCACTTCCTTGCGGTCTGCATTCAGTGCCTTGGTAATATCACCCGCAGAGACGGGCTTGCCAGCTTCGTGCATGGCCTTTAGTACTTGCTCTTTCATAATATCAGTGTTTTTAGTGGGTTATTACATCATGGAAATGAGAAAATTCTCGTAGCCGAGTTTGTCGATATAGTGGAGATACTGCGCTTCCCAGGCCATATGCTCTTTCTCACCGTCTATCCACTTGTAGATGAGTTTCTGGGTAGGATAGTCATCGGCAAAGGCTTCGGCCAATTCGCTGAGCATCTTCACGGCATTAGGCTCATAATCGGCCTCAATCTGCTGCTTGGGATCATCGCAGAACGGGAATTCCATGGTCTTCATCAGTTCTTGAAGGTCTGCGGGTTTGCAGCCGAGCTCAACCAGTCTGTTCAGTACTTCCTCGGCCTCTTCCCATTCTTCCTCGGCTTCTTCTTTCCATTTGTCGGCCAGCTTATTCCAGCCGTTCAGGCGGTCGTATGCTGAATAGGCGAAATGCTGTTTGCTGTTTCCGAACCAGGCGGCGCCGTAGGAGGCCAACGTCTTCAATGCTTCTTCTTTAGTCATGATGCTGATATTTTTAGTTTAGTATGAAATGTTCTTTTGTAGTTTACAAAGTTAGTGAAAAAGTCTCGCCGGTACTTGTCTGAAACAAGACTGAATTTGTCTGAAACGAAACTATTTGCTATTTTTACAAAATGTACAGTTTAAAAGAAGCGTGGATAAAGATGCATGGGCATCTCCCCTATGAAGGATGGGATGGCCGTATTCAGTGTGACCGGACGGATGCCTCCATGACCTTCAGGGCAAATACCACCCAAGGGTTCATGTCGGCCTATACCTTCACGCTGGTGCTTCAAGGATGGCTCTCGATCCTATATAACGGAAAGGAACTTACCCTTGCCCGGAACGACCTGTATATCTATTCTCCGGGCATGTCGGTTACCATCCTGTCGGCTTCGGAGAACTACAGGGGACTATGTCTTCTGGTCGATGAACATCTAACGCTGGAAACAGATTCGGTGCGGGATATGATCCGGGTTGCCTACCTTCCCATCGTGAGGGTAAGGGAGCCAAGAATCTGCCTCGCGGAGGAAGTTGCAGACAGGCTGCGAGCCCGTTACGAAGATATCCTCGACTATCTTAACGCCGATATCGCTCAAAAAGAGGCTATTCTGGAGCACCTGCTTGCCATTTTCCTGCTTGAGGTTCAGGGGGTCGCTGAACAATCCCCGGAAACGGACAAAGCGGGAAAACGGAAGGAAGATGTATTCGTCGGGTTTGTCCGGCTGCTGCCGGAAAATTTCATCAAACATCGTGATATCGCTTATTACGCCGATGCGCTGAACATCACCCCCACCTACCTCTCCCGCGTAGTCCGGGAACTGACCAGACGTACGGTCATGGGCTATGTGAACCAGTTTCTTGTGATGGAAGCGACCTTCCTTCTGCGGACCACAAAACTTAGCATCGCCCAAATCTCCGACCGCCTCCATTTTTCCGACCAGGCTGCTTTTAGCAAATTTTTCTATCGCCTGCAAGGCCTCCCGCCAAAAGAGTACAGAAAGATAAGGTAGAAATCAGTAAATTCCCCGTTTATCGGGATATCAATCTTGCGCTGTTTCGGTACTCTTTTG
>CAMIWK010000169.1 GCA_946402415.1 uncultured Fibrobacter sp. | reverse complement strand
ATGATGCCCTAAGTGGCGAATCTCACGACTACAGCGGCCACTATGCCATCGACCTAATTAACAAGGGCACTATTACCATCAATCCGTCGATGTCGGACTTCAGCAATGTCACATACAAGCTCGTGAAGCTGACATCAAAGGAGATGGAATGGCAGAAAGAGGGTACGACCTATTCTGTCGGGACCTGGGGCTCTGATTACCGGCATTTTGTGAGGGGCAAGTAAAACCTTCGGCTTCACTTGCCTGTTTCTACTCAAACCGGTGTTCTTCTTCGTGCCATCCCAGTTGGTGAGTTTATTGTTAAAACCACCACTGCCCATATTGACACCGCGTGGATAGCGTAGTAGTCCGGTTTCGGTCAGAAGATAGTCCTGAGAGACGGTTATATCACCACAGAGCCCTGATTGGTGATGCCCCAGTTCTTATATAAAATGTGAACGATGGAATATTTGGTCGTACATTGGAATATAGACCCGACGATTTTGCACATCGGCTGGTTGCAGTTCAGGTGGTATTCGCTTCTGTTCGTGAGTGGTTTTATCCTGGGCTGGTATGTCATGAAGAGTTTCTTTCTGCGGGAGAAGGTGAACACCGCTCTGCTAAACCCCATGCTGAATATGCTCGCGATCTGTACCATCGTGGGCGCCCGTCTGGGCCATTGCCTTTTCTATCAGCCGGACTACTACCTGGGAAGCTGGGCAGGATTCTGGGAAATCTTCATACCCTGGAAGGGTGGCCTGGCCAGTCACGGCGGTACTATCGCCCTGCTGCTGGGTATATGGTGGTATGCCCACAAATATGGCCCCAAGAATGGCTTCGACTATGTGTGGGTTTTGGATCATCTGGTGATTCCGATCGCTTTCGCCGCCTGTCTTATCCGCTTGGGCAATCTCTTCAATTCGGAGATTTACGGCGCTCCCACGGACCTTCCATGGGGCTTCATCTTTGAACGCAACGGGGAAACCGTTCCATGCCATCCCACCCAGTTGTACGAGGCGGGAACCTACCTGCTGCTGGGCCTGGTGCTCTTGTGCCTTTACTGGAAAAAGCTGGACAAACTGTACCGGGGCACGTTTGTGGGCATTTTCCTTATTGTCTGCTTCGGCAGCCGCTTCCTCATAGAATTTATTAAGAACGACCAGGTGGATTTTGAGGCCGATATGGTCCTGAACATGGGCCAGCTCCTCAGTATTCCGTTCGTGCTGCTGGGTATCGGCTTTCTGGTTTATGCATACACGAAGAAGTTTCCGGAACGGGCCGTCCCGCCGGAGACAGGCCCCAAAAAGAAGGAGGAAACGCACTACGCCAAGCCCCTGTACGCATAATATATCTTGCTCCTTGTCCGAGGCGCTCAATGGAATCAAAGAGCCGCCGCTTTCCAATTGGAGGGCGGCGGATTTGAATATGTTACGGATAGTGGGCTAAAAAGGTGAAAAAAGACGGTTTTTAGCCCGTTATCCGAGAAGGTCTTGGAGGGAAACGAAGCTGCTGACGGTGTTGCTCCAGGCGTTCTCCTTGACCGGCTTGACGGTGATGAGGGTGACGAGGATGTTCTTGTCGGTGCCGGTTTCCTGCTGGAATGCGCTCACTCGGTTGTCTATTTTGTCGGCTTCGGATTTGGTGAGGGCATAGTCACCTTTAGAGTATTTGACTTCGCAAATGTTCAGGAAGCCGTCGGCCCGGTCGATGATGAGGTCGATCTGGGCTCCGGGGTCGGAAGACTGGCTGCGCCAGGAGTAATATTCCGTGAGGATGCGGTCCATGCCGATGGCGCGAAGGATTTGCGGGATGTGGGCCATGGCCACCTTTTCGTATGTGAGGCCGCACCAGTTGTTCTGGGTGGTGGTATTGAGCGTGTGCTGCCAGTAGTGGGGGTCGGTATTCTTGCTCTTGATAAAGGATGCGTGGAAGAGCGAGAAGAAGTCCACCAGCTGGTAGAGGCCTCCGCTGGAGCGGACGCTCTTGCCAAGGACGTTATAGTGCCGGATGAAGTCGCAGTTTACGAGGTCTTCCAGCATGTCGCTGAGATGGCCGTTGTTGGGGACCTTCAACTTCTCGGCAATTTCCTTGCGGGTGAGGCCCTTCTTGGTGTCGGACAGGAGTTTGATGATGGCTTTATAGCGCTCTGGCGTCTTGAAGAGGGACTTGTAGAGGCGCTCATACTCACCGCGAAGCTGGGCTCCATCGGCAAAGAACAGGGCGTCGATGTTGTCGGAGAGTGACATTCCGGAATCCAGCAGGCCCAGATAGTAAGGGATGCCGCCCAGAATCATATAGGCCTGGAGGACGGTGATGTCGTTCCACTTGAATTTGTTCGCCTGCAGGAATTCCTTGGTTTCTTTGAGGTGGAACGGGAAGAGGTGCATTTCGTGCGTGATGCGGTTATGGAGGCCGCCCTTGTTGTCGATGATGTTGCGGACAATCCAGGAGGTGGCGGAGCCGCAGACGATGAGCATCAGTTCCTGCTGGCGGGAGCCCCATTTGTTCCAGAAGTAGTCCAGGGCTTTGACCAGGTCTGATTTGGGCGTGGCCAGGCAAGGGAGTTCGTCGATGAAGACCACGGCGCGTTTTCCTTTGACGATTTTCTCTTTCAGCAGGCCTTTCAGGGATTCGAAGGCCTCCATCCACTTCTTGGGCTTGGGGCCGGAATAACCGTACTCGACAAGGGCGGAGTAGAAGGCGTCGAGTTCTTCGGTGCGGGTGCCGCCGATGATGCCTGTGGCGTCAAAGGTGAACTGGTTGTCGAAGAAGGTATTCACCAGGTACGTTTTTCCTACACGGCGTCTGCCGTAAATGGCGATGAATTCGGCTTTGCCGGACTTGTACCAGGACTTGAGTTTTGCGTTTTCTGCGTCGCGACCAATGATTTTCATATAGACGAACTTTACTTGATGCAAATATACTGAAATATATCGGATAATGGGCTAAAAACATCAAAAATCGATGCTTTTAGCCCGCTATACGAATTGGAATCGGCCTTGCAGTGTGCTCTGGAGGCGATTGAGGTTACAGGGAGTCAAGATGAGAAATGATGCCATCAACATGGAGGTCAACGAGGGCCTGCTGGCCTTCGGGGCTGAGGAGGAAGGCACAGTCGGAGGGGTTGTCCATGAAGAGATTTTCGGTGAGGACGGCAGGGCAGCTGGTATGGCGTAGGAGGTAGAAGTCTTTCTCGAGGTCGGGATCGGCGTCGGTGTAGTCGGTGCGGAGGCGATGGCCAGGGAGGTGGGCCCGGGCGGCGGTGTAGAGGGAGGTGGCGAGGGCATCGGCCCGGGTGTTGCCACGGGT
>CAMIWK010000168.1 GCA_946402415.1 uncultured Fibrobacter sp. | reverse complement strand
CACTCCGTCCGCACTACACCATGGAAGAATACCAGAGGTGGTTCGACCAGAATCCCGAATTTTTGCACAACGGCGCCATGGAAAAGATCGAACTGGTGGAGCCCCTTACCCTAGAGGGCACCAACAACCTGTACCGTGCGAATTTCTGGATAGAGCACCCCGGCTACAAGGACCATTTTGGCGAACGTGAAATTGTCGTGAAGATCTGCAAGTTCTGGGCCGCCCCAGGCAAGAACAGGCTCCACCGCCTGAACATGCTCCTGAGCGCCTTCCAGGACGAAATCCGCATCAACAACCTGATTCGCGCCACCAACATCGAGGGCGTGGTCCAGAGCTTTGGCGGAGGCGTGGCCGGCAGGCACCCCTACCTCAAGATGGAATTCATCAAGGGCTGTTCCTTGGACAAGATGTTCAAGACAAAGCTTACCGACGACGAAATCCTCCACCGCGTAGCCCAGATTGCCTACCTGGCCAATACCATCAGCCAGCTGCACTACTACCAGGTTATCCACAAGGACTTGAAGCCCAAGAACCTGCTCTTGTGCCAGAACCCCCTGCACAAGAACAACCACAAGATTCTCATTTGCGATTTCGGTTACGCCCAGGCAAAACTGCGAGAGACGGTGAACGAGTACGGCGGGCAGCTCACGCCCTGCTACAGCGCTCCCGAGCAGGCCATCATGGGCGAGAACCTTTCATCTTCGGTGGACTATTTCAGTTTCGGCATCATCGTCCACGAATACCTGACCGGAGAAAAACTGTTCCCCAAGGCCATGGACATCTTTACCGAAGACGGATACCGCATTACCGACCGCTACCTGGAATACTTAAAGACCGGTCGCGAGAACAGGTTCCAGGATTCCCGCTTTTCGGAACTTGCAGAATGGATTGACCGGCTCACCATCTTTGACAGCTTTGAGCGCATGCAAAGCTGCCCCAACCTTTTTGAGATTGCGCATAAGCTAAGAGAACGGGTGAACTCTCTCGGATACCGCGACGTGAACACCGATTTCTTGTGGAACCAGCTTAGGGAATATAACCGATAGGCATACAGATGAAAGACTTGCTAGAAGACGTCAAGGAATTTGCAAAGGGACTCAAGGTCCACCACTACATCGTTTTCGGGCTACTGCTCGCCATAGGCATTTTCAATGCCGCCACGGCTCTTGCCCCGCAAATCAAGCAGCACCAGCGGGAATCCAACATCGAAAAAGTTTTTGACCAGTGGTGGGAATCCGAAGGGGCAAAGCAGTTCGAATCCGTAGGGCTCAAGGCCGACGATAAGACCCGTAACGAAGAGTTCGAGCAGTTCCGCGACCGTTACCTAAAGGAGAACGGCACCTTGGTGGTCGAAGAACGTGTCGAGGAGATGAAAAAGGAATTCCGTGAATGGTGGGAAATCAAGGGCGGCAAGGAAGAGTTCACCAAGGAAAAAGGCTACTACCCCAAGGAACAGGATTTCTTGCACGAACAGCGGCAATGGATCAAGAAATACATAGACAAGAACATCCGCTACCGGCTGGCCTTTGTACCCGGAGATGGCGAATACGACAGGCTTTTGACCAGCTGGATCTTGTTCCCGGGCGTGCTGAGTTTCTTACTGTTTGCAGGCTTCTTCGGCTTTGCCTACTACAGGCTTTCTGACCGGTGGGGCGTGCTGCCTGCCATCGGGATTTCTCTGGGGCTTTTCCTTGTAGGAGGGGTTCTGGTGTCTGTCTTTACGGCCACATCCTTCTTTGACCATTACGCCATGGAACGCTACATGGGCTGTAGCATCGCCCTGTGCTTTATGCTTGGGGCCGTGGCATGTCCGCCTTCCAACGACAACGTATCCTTCCTTACAAAGGTTGTGGCCATCGTGGGCATCGGCCTCGACATACTGGTAAACTGCCTTGTGAACGGCGGGATATTCGGGGCCGTCGGCCTTGCAAGTGTCATTGCCTTCGGTCTGGGCGCACTGACAGGGGCCAAGATTCCCCGCAGGCTCAAGACTGTCCAGGAACACCAGGCGGACGCCCTTGCCGATCGGCTCAAGAAAAACGCCGCGGCGAACCTGCTTTCTGCAAGAAAGGCGAAGAACAGGGCCCTCATCGACCAGGGGCTGGACGAGGCCAACAAGGGCCACTACGAGGCGGCTCAACGTACACTAAGCCAGGCATTGACGGCTATGCTACAGGAACACCCCATCGACTCTGCCGCCGTCAAGAAACTGGCCGACCTAATGACCAGCCCCAGCGTGTTTATCGAGGTTCCCAGCGCCCAGTGGCTGGAATGGGGTGAAACGGCCAAGTCCAAGACCAGTCTGGATTCTGCCCTTGTGCTTCTGGAAAAGGGCCTTTCCCTGGAAACCAACGTCACCCTGGCACGCCGCGCCCTCTACAACATCGGTGAAATCCGGGTGAACAGGAACTGGAATCTGGAAGAGGGTATCGCAAGGCTCAACAAGGTTTTGGAACTGGGCGACGGCGACATCATTGCCGTGCAGGCCAGGAAGATGCTGGCCAAGGCCGAAAGCCTTATGCCCAAGAAAGCTCCCGAGGCCGAGCAAGTGGTGGACAACAGTCCCGGAGCCCCCTCCCAGTCAGATTCCTAGACTCATTTACCCGTTGTCATCCTGGAACCGTCCCGCTCCACGTCATCCTGGAACCGTCCCACTCTACGTCATCCTCGCAGACCATCATCGTCATCCCACAAACATTTCTTGTCATTCCCGCGAAGGCGGGAATCTCCTTTACATCCCGTATTTTGTATATTTCACCACATGAAAAGACTGGTCCACAATAGAGAAAAATGCCTGGAATGCGCAGGCTGTGTCGGCACGTGCCCCGCCATGGCATTGGACATGTACAATCTGGACCTACAGATCAACCACGAAAAGTGCACCAGGTGCGGCCTATGCACCAAGGCTTGCCCCGTAGGGGCCCTGACGCTTGAGGAGGCTCCCGATGCTCTGTGAAGAATATGACGTGGTTGTAATCGGCGCGGGCCCCGGAGGTTCCGTAGCGGCTCGCGAGCTCGCGAAGTTCGGGCGTTCCGTTCTGCTCCTGGAGAAGCGTGAAAAGATTGGCTACCCGGTGCGCTGTGGAGAGGCCAGCACGAACCTTTCCGACCTGGAGAGCTACGGCCCCATCGACGAAGACTGCATCGAGACCATCATCAACGGCATTTACATCTACGGCCCTGCCGGCGTGAACATCGAGGTTCCTAAGCCCGGCATGGGGCTAATGCTGAACCGCGAAAAGTTCGACCCCTGGCTTGCCCATCTGGCCGAAAACGACGGTGTGGAACTGGTGACCC
>CAMIWK010000167.1 GCA_946402415.1 uncultured Fibrobacter sp. | reverse complement strand
CCACCAACAGCTGCCAGCTCTGCTCGCTGTTCTTCATCAGCGACCTGAAGGCTCTTGGTATCGACCCGAACGGCTTTGAATACGAGAAGAACGAAGAGATTCTCGTGAAGCTTGCAAGGCAAATCGTGAAGGACCCCACCGCCGTGCCGGATTCCTACTTCGATGAACTGCGCAAGTTCTACAGCGATTCCGAGATTGTGGCCATCGTAGGCTTTGCGGCCCAGATGATCGCCACCAACAACTTCAACTCGGTACTGAAAATCGACGTGGACCAGCGTCTTCTCCCCATTGTTGGCGAGTTCAAGCCCGCCACCTGGAGAAAAGACATCAAGTAAGTTTGTACTCTCCGTACAAGCTGGCGTTCCCGGGAGATTTGAAGTCCTTTTTCGGGAGCGCCTTTTTTTTATTTTTCACTTGTGAAAAAGGGGTCCAACATGAACTACTTGATAGTCCCTGGATTGAATAATTCCGGTCCGAGCCACTGGCAGACCTTCTGGGCAAAAAGCTTGTCCAACGCATCCCGCGTTTACCAGCGCTGCTGGGACAAGCCTCAAAAAGAGGAATGGGTAGAAACCCTTGACGAAACCGTCAAGCAGCTGAAAGGCGACACCATTCTGGTCTCCCACAGCCTGGGCAGCGTGACTACAGTATTCTGGCTTTTGCAGGCACAAGAAAGACACGAGCTTCCCGCAAACATCAAGGGAGCGTTTCTGGTAGCCCCCGCCGATACCGACGTGGTGGAATCCATCAGTAACTTTGCCCCCATGCCTTTGGGCAAGCTTCCGGTACCCACATGCATCGTGGGCAGCGAAAACGACCCGTATATGACCTACGCTCGTGCAGAATTCTTCGCCAAGTCGTGGGGAGCCAAGCTGTTCAACGCAGGAGCCCTTGGTCACATCAATTCGGATTGCAACCTGGGTGAATGGGAACAGGGCCGCAAATTCCTCGCGGAATTCGAACGCACGCTGTAAAAAATGTGCGCCATAGTTTAAACCTATCACCAGCCACAAGAAAATAGTATAACCAAATAAAGGCAAAACCGGTTGACAAAGGAAAAAGAATTATCTATCTTATTTCCTATCTAATTGATAGGAAACAAAAAGAAATAATAAAAAGCAAATACAATTATGACTACGAACTTTGCAAATATGTGCTGTTGGTGCTGTTGTCGATGTCGGGCGGGCGACTAGTTTCTAGGCTTTTATCTAAAAACAGATTCCCGCTCGGTTGTGTCTCCGGAGCGGGATTTTTTTATTCAAAGTTTCACCATTGCTCGGCGCGGCAATATAATGCGCTAAAGGATTTCAAAATGTCAACTTCTAAGTATATCGAAACAAAACTCATTCACGGCGGCATCGATGGCGACAAAGTCACGGGAGCTGTCAACGTACCCATCTACCAGACTTCCACCTACAAGCAGGCGGGCCTTGGCGAAAATACCGGCTGGGAATATTCCCGCACAGGCAACCCCACACGCGCAGCCCTAGAAGCCCTGATTGCAGAACTGGAAGGCGGTGTGGCGGGCTTCGCCTTTGCTAGCGGCATGGCGGCCACCTCGACGGTACTTGCCCTGTTTAACAAGGGCGACAAGATTATTATTTCCAGCAATGTGTACGGCGGAACCTTCCGCGTTCTGGACAAGGTTTTCAAGAACCTGGGCATTACCTATTCCATTGAGGACACCACCGACTTGGCAACGCTGGATACCAAGGTGACTCCCGACGTGAAGGCGTTCTTTGTAGAAAGCCCGGCGAACCCGCTCCTGACGGTGACGGACTTGGCGGGCGTTGCCGCGATTGCGAAGAAGCACGGAATCCTGACCATTGTGGACAACACCTTTATGACTCCTTATCTGCAGCGCCCGTTAGAACTGGGAGCCGATATCGTGGTGCATTCCGCGACAAAGTATTTGGGCGGCCATAGCGACTTGGTGGCAGGCCTTGCAGTGACCAGCAACAAAGAAATTGCGGAACGACTCGCCTTCACGCAGAACGCTGTTGGCGCGGTGCTCGGCCCCTTCGACTCCTTCCTTTTGATTCGCGGCATCAAGACGCTTGGCGTGCGCCTCGATCGCCACACCGAAAATGCGGAACGCATTGCCCGCTACCTGGAGAATCACGAAGCCGTAAAGCACGTCTATTATCCGGGCCTTCCCTCCGCTCAGGGCTACGAAATCAACAAGAAGCAGGCCAAGAACGGCGGCGCCATGATTTCGTTTGAGCTACGCGAAAATTACGACATCAAGAAATTCTTCAAGGGCCTCAAGCTGATTTCACTTGCCGAAAGCTTAGGCGGCGTCGAAAGCCTCGTATGCCATCCGGCCACCATGACCCACGCCTCCATTCCGAAGGAAATCCGCGAGAAGGTGGGCATTACCGATGGGCTGATCCGCCTGTCCGTGGGTATCGAAAAAGTCGATGACATCATTTTGGATTTGAACGCCGGCATTAACGCCGCAAAAGCATAACGAGGCCTAACATGCATTATTACGAATCAATGCAATCTTTAATCGGCAAGACTCCCCTGGTAAAACTCACCCATGTAGGCCTCCCCGAAGGCGTGAACCTGTTTGCTAAACTAGAACTCTGGAACCCCTCGGGCAGCGTGAAAGACCGCACCGGCCTTTACATGGTAAACGACGCTCTCGCAAAGGGCACGCTCAAACCAGGCGGAACCATTGTGGAGGCAACCGCAGGCAACACAGGCCTTGGCATCGCCTTCGCGGCCCTCAACCGCGGCATCCGCGTGGTATTCGTGGTGCCCACCAAGTTCTCCCAAGAAAAACAGACGCTCCTGCGCGCCCTCGGTGCTGAACTCATCAACACTCCCCGTGAAGAAGGCATGCTAGGAGCCGAAAAGAAAGCCGAAGAACTTTTGAAACAGATTCCCGGCTCCGTATCGCTCAGGCAGTTCCGCAACATGGCCAACCCCCTCGCCCATTACGAAACCACCGGCCCCGAAATCTACGAAGACCTGGACGGTCACATAGACTACGTAGTGGCAGGCGCAGGCAGCGGCGGCACCTACAGCGGCATTCTCAAGGCTCTCAAGGAACGCAACCCAAGCATCAAGGGCGTGCTCGCTGACCCCGTAGGCTCTACCATGGGCGGCGGCGAACATGGCGACTACAACATCGAAGGAATCGGCAACGATTTTATCGCCGATACCATGGACATGTCGCTGGTGGATCAGGTCATCAAAATCAACGATGACGACGCCTTTACCAGCTCTCGCGAACTCGCCCAGAAAGAAGGAATCTTTGCGGGCTCCTCTTCGGGCGCGGCATTCACCGCAGCCAAGAAGCTCATCGCCTCGGGTGCCCGCGGAAACATCGTGTTCGTAGCCCCCGACCGCGGCGACCGTTACTT
>CAMIWK010000166.1 GCA_946402415.1 uncultured Fibrobacter sp. | reverse complement strand
AACGCTACCCGCTCAACCCGAACGGTTCTCCGTTTGGCATCAACGGCCTCTGCTCCGAAGACGGCCGCGCCCTCGTCATGATGCCGCACCCCGAACGCGTGTTCCGTACTTGCCAGTATTCCTGGCACCCGGCGGACTGGGGCGAAGACGGTCCGTGGATGCAGCTGTTCCGCAATGGCCGAATTTTTGTAGCCGAAAAGGGCTAATTTCCTAAATTCCCTAAAAAAGAAAAAATCCTCGATTTATTTGAGGATTTTTTATATATATTTCTCTTAAATCAATCACAAATCAAGGAGAATTTATGCTTAAGAAACTCAGTTTCGGACTCGCTCTCACCGCCGCTTTTGGTCTTATGGCCTGTAGTGACAGTTCCAGTGGCGGCGATGGCGGAACGGTTACCATCTCTTGTAAGGTGTTAAAAGAAAAACCTCTCACTATTAAGTCTTCTGAGGGCCCGTTCTCTGGGACCATCACCTACGACCTTAACAAGGATGGAAAGGTGGTGGAAACCTATGAAATTTCCAGTGAAGCCGTCGCCAAGGATGAATGTGAAGAAATGGAAAAAGACGAAATGTATGGCGAGGTTACTTGCACAGGCAAGAAGATTGTCGGTGTTTACAGCGAGGCTGTTTCCGAAGACGATTTCCAGGAATTTGTGGAAGGTCTGAAGGAAGAGTGCATT
Organism: uncultured Fibrobacter sp.; assembly: GCA_946402415.1. Classification (GTDB taxonomy): domain Bacteria; phylum Fibrobacterota; class Fibrobacteria; order Fibrobacterales; family Fibrobacteraceae; genus Fibrobacter. The sequence goes on along the minus strand of CAMIWK010000166.1, from coordinate 2,747 downwards.
GAGTCCGACGGCAAGACTGTGAAACTGGATGATGATGGCGGCCTTGACCTTGATGATGATGATGATGATGACGATGATGGTGGAGAATTCCTGCCGAATAAACCTTCTTGTGTCTTTGATAAGAAGGATGATGAGTGGGGATACTCCTACTCCACAGGCAAGGATGCTTCGGGAACTTCTTCAGCAACGGACGTTGAATATCGGATTGAAGGTAAGGACCTTGTACATGTCTCCACGATAGAGTACATTGGCGCCAATGTAAAACTGGCATGCCCTTCAATGAAGGCGAACGATGGTGAATACAAGGATGAATATGCGTCCGAAAAAACAGAGACCACTTGTACTGACAACGGTATGATTATTAAATCGACCTCCACTAAGTATGGCTACCTGGATGAATATACCAAGGAGCAGGTTGTGGAAGAAATAAAGACTGAATGCGAGGCTATTTAAGGTCACTTCCGCGAAAAAAATGGAATAATATCCCTGCCTTTGGGCGGGGATTTTTTTTGATGATCGAATTTTGTAGGAATAATGTATATTTAAATGGGAATTCATAGCTAAGGATTTTATATGCAGAAATATCTTTTACTTGTTTTTCTTGCTGCGTTGAGCTTCACCGATGCCTTTTCACAGGATATTGTCCGTTTCAAGAATGGCAAGCAGGTCGAGGTAAAAATCCTGGAAATGAATGGGGAGTTTGTTCGTTACAAGAAGATGAACTATTTGGATGGTCCAGACATTAATGCTCCGATAGACAAGGTGGTGAGCATTACATATGCTAATGGTGAAACAAAGTATTTTGATGAAACCGCGGCCCCGGACCCAGTCCCTGTGGCAGAACCTGCCCCTGAACCGATACCTGTGGCGGAACCTGCTCCTGAACCGATTCCTGTGGCTGAGCCTGCCCCTGAACCGATTCCTGTGGCTGAGCCTGCCCCTGAACCGATACCGGTGGCAGAGCCTGCTCCAGCAGTTGAAAAAAAGAAGCGTGATTTGCCTTCGATAGCTGATGATGCGGCAGATGCAGAACTCATAGGGGCTCCTCAGGGGAAGCGTAAGGCCAAGGCCCAAGAAGAAAAAGGAAATGTGAAGGCCGAGGCTTCTCCTAAGACCAAAAAAAAGAAAGAACGTGATAGGGTTGACTTTACGATGCAGGTTGGCTTAAACCTCTTATCCGACGCATCTCAGGGTGATTTGGATTTCTTGTCACCAACAACTTACATGGAACTATATCTGTTCCCCATATCATGGCTGGGCTTCGGTGTAGGTGTAGGGTTCATTTACGCGACTACTAGTGACCAGAATTTTGGATGGATGTGGACTTACGATGAAGGTACGACGGCCCATAATTTCATTATGCCTCTTTATGGAAGTTTCAAGTTCCGTATAGGGCGTGGGGCGACGGTTATCCCTTACGCAAAACTCGACCTAGGTTACGCCTTCTGGTGGCCAACGACTGAAATTACGTGCGCTAATGATAGACCTGTGTATAGTTGGGGTAGCGATGGCGGATTCCTGGTTGGTGTTGGGGCTGGAGTGGATCTTGGAATTCTGAATCTGGAATTCAGCTTGTTGAGGTTCTCTGGCTCAATAGAGACAAAGTACAGATATTCCGGTTATACGTATTACTACAACCCGGCAGTGGATTTTACGTTCATCAACTTTACAATCGGTTTCACGATCTAAGTGTTTTCCCTGAAATTTTCTCGTAATCCTGTGACATGGAATATTCCGTTTTGCATTATCTGTATCATAACTTTTCTTTAAAATGAGCAAAATAATGGTGATTTTTGTGTAAATCTTTGAAAAATTAAGTATCTTGTATCATAAATCTATTGCATTGAGGCTGAGAAAAGTATATATTTATGTCTGTATGAAACCGGTAATGGAATATCAGAATTTTCGCGTCTTTGTGCGCGACTTTTATACCGAACGGAAGGACCGTTCAGGGTTTACCTGGCGTGATTTTGCTCGGGATGCCGGGTATTCCTCTCCAGTGTTTCTGAAGCTTGTGTGCGACGGCAAGGCGAACCTGAGTGATGTGGGGGTGGAACGCACTGCTGCCGCTATGGGTCTTACCGGCGTGGATCTTCAGTATTTTAGGGAACTGGTAGCTTTCAACCAGTCCAAGGACAGTGCCGCCAAAAAGCGTTCTTTTGCCGCTATGCGAAAACTTGCCCGCGAGAACAATCGTGAGATTATTGGCGAGGACCAGTACGATTATTTCCAGTCCTGGCAGAACCCTGTGCTGCGCGAGATGGCACCCAATATGCCTGGTGCTACTCCTGCCCAGATGGCTGCTAAGTTGGCATTCGATGGAGAGACCGCTACTGTGAAGAAGTCCCTTGCCTTGTTGCAGAAGACGGGACTTCTGGAAAAGGATCCAAAGGGTGCTTTCAAGCAGAACAGCAAGGCCGTCTCTACGGGTAACCTGGAAGTGGCATCTCTTTCGGTGCGGGAAATGCACCGCCAGATGGGGGAGCTTGCCGTACGCGCCTTGGATGAGATTCCTGTGAAGGAACGCGACATTTCGGGACTTACCCTGGGACTTTCCGAAGAGGCCTTCCAGCGGGTGTCTATGGAAATCGAGGCCTTCCGTCGTCGCATTGCGGCTATTGCCTTGGAAGATTCCCATACCGACAAGGTTTACCGTTTGAACATGCAGCTGTTCCCCCTGACTAAGAATTTCGGGGATGGCGCCAGGGCAGAGGGGGCGCAAGATGAATAAGCTTTATTCGACAATC
>CAMIWK010000165.1 GCA_946402415.1 uncultured Fibrobacter sp. | reverse complement strand
GTTTCCATCGGGATAACCTGCACATTGCTCTGCTTTCGGGATTTTTGGGCGGTGTAGCTCTTCGTGATATTGAAAATGGCTGTTATCGCCTGGTAAGCGGCCGTGAAACTCATGTGTTTCCGGGTAGTGACCTTTACGGCAAGAGTGTGGAATGGCTCTTTAGTGCCGAAGTCCGCGAGACTAGCCGCATTTTCCTGAACAAGGCCGCCGAAATCAAGCCGGAATGGATTATGCAGGTGGCGGAACCCTTCTGTACCCGCCGCTGGTATGCGCCAACGTGGAACCAGGAACGGGGCTTTGTGGAAGCGGTGGAAGAGGTGAGTTTCCGTGGGCTTGTGATCAGCCGTGGCCACCGCGTGGATTATGCCCGCGTGAATCCCGAGGAGTGTGCCGAGATTTTCTGGCGGGAAGCCGTAGTGCTTGGCCAGATGGCTAGACCTTTTGCCTTCATGACCCACAACGAGCGTGTGGTTGAAGATTTGCATGCCCTGGAGGCCCGCAAGCGTCAATTCGGGCTTGCCCCCAGCGAAGATGCCCTGGTGGATTATTATGTGCGGATTGCCCATAATGTGAATTCCATCAAGACCCTCAAGGATTACATTCGCGAGCATACCGACCAGTTCTTGAAATTCGATGCCGCTTTTTGGTTGGAACAGAATGAAAGTGGAATCGGTGGTGTCATTGCGAGCGAGGCGAAGCAATCTCTAGGCGATTTTTTGCCGAAGGGCAAGAAGGCCGCCACAGCGCCCACTCCATCCCTCGGAGGCTCTCTGGAGCAGTTCCGTATCGAAGGCGTCGATGGAAAGTCCCGCATGGTCATGGGGGAGATGGTCTTCGATGCGACCAAGGCGTACGACGGTATTACGCTAGACTTGCCCTATGATTTGCTTCCGCAGGTAACGCCTGCGACGCTGGCACTTTCGATTCATCAGTGGCGGGAATGGATGGCGGAGTCTGTTATCCGCGAGATGCCCAAGGCTTCTAAGAAGCAGCTGGAAGGCAAGCGTACCTTTATCGACGATGCATTCTGCGACAAGCTGAAGGCAAACCCGCACAAAGCCCCGCTTTTAAGCCTGTACGAAGTCTTTGCGGGTATGAAGCAGCTGGATTGCGATATCCCGACGGTTACGCCCGAAAAAGAAAACCACCTGCGTCTGCATGTAAATGTAGTTTCTCCGAATAGATTTCTTCACGCTCCTTCTACGTCATTCTCGACTGAGCAAGGCGAAGGAGGGAATCCAGGGCATTCCTCTCTGGATCCCGTCAGTCACGGTGTTCCTTCCAGGATGACGTCAGACGTGTTTAAATTTGAATTGTCTCCTGAACAGGGAATTTTTGGCCTCTTCTTAACGGTTCGCCCTGTTTTGGTGACGTTCGGGATCGACTTTAGCCTTGGCGGCATGCGTTTTGGATGGCGTCTGGGAGAATCGGCTCTGATGACTCCTGCGGAATCTACCTTCTGGCAGGCCTTCCGTAAGCGTGAGGAAGGCCGCGAGCAGTCCAATGCCGGAGACCTTGTGCAACCCGATGTTGATTCCTCGCTCATCGTTGACCGTTTGAACATGCTTGAGACGGGCGGCCTCTATTCCGACGGTTTCAAGACGGCGCTTAAGTCATGGGTCCTCAAGTCTCTTGCAGCCGACAACCTGGATGCGAACCGCTGTGTGCGTTTTTCGGGCCTGGAATTCTCCCGTGGCAAGAAGATTCGCGATTTCAAGAACCTGGCCGCCACTACCCGCACCGAAGATGAAGAAACCCGCCTTGCCCTGGTGCGGGCCACCTACGAATCGGCCCTGCTTGGGGCGGATACCTTCGTGAAATTCTGGGATATCCTTCGGGAATTTTCGATGGCCGTGCGGCAGGGCGGCGACCATGCTCGAGATGCCGTTTATGCGTTGACGGCCGGCCACCGGGACATTTTACGTGTTTTGAAACTTTACACTTCCGATAGTCCCGAAACCACGCTGTACGAGAGGCTGTGCGTGCTTGGCGGTACGGACATGCCAGTGGGCGAGGATGCCCGTAATGAAAAGGTTGACCTTTCCGTCAAGGATCTCCGTGAGAAGTTCCGACCCTTCCTGAAGGCACGCTATATTAAGGACCAAGAACTCAAAAAGGCCCGAGATGTGCTTTCCCGAATGGAACGCTTGTCGCAAGACGACCCCGAGTATCCGGAGCTTTACTTGCAGGCCTGTGCTATGCTAGAGGATTTCGAAATTCTTAGGTTCAAGCGCAAGGGCGACGATACCGAAGAGGTCATCGAGGAAGATGCCCTCGCCAAGCTGAAAAAGAGCTTCGGCCGATTGAAATAGAAAAAACGCCATCGGATTTCTCCGACGGCGTTTTGTGTGTCTATTGAGCAAGGAGTTAGTAAATAAACAACATCTCGCGATACTTGGGCAGAGGCCACTTCTCGTCGGGGACAACCTTTTCGAGCTTGTCCACCTGGACGCGGAGATCCGCCATCGCTTCGAGAATGTTCTCGTGCTTTTCGCCGAGGGCCTTTTCCATGCGTTCGATTGCAGAGGCGAGGGCCTTGTAGCCTTCACCCAGTTCCTGGGCGTAGGAATCCACCGCGGCAAAGCCCTGTTCCTTGGCCATAGCGTTGGTCTTGAGGGCGGCACTGTAGGCGCAAAGCACTTGCGGTAAGATGACGTTCTTCGCGATGTCGTCGGAAATCTTTCCTTCGATGTGGATCTTCTTGTGGTATTCTTCCAGGTTCACCTCGTAGCGGGATTCCAGTTCGCGCTTGTTGAACACGCCGTACTTTTCGAAGAGGGCCACGTTCTCGGCCTTGTTGAGGGCCTGGAGCGCTTCCATGGTGGTGCGGGTGTTGGGCAGGCCACGCTTTGCGGCTTCTTCCACCCATTCGTCGGTGTAGCCGTTGCCGTTGAAGATCACGCGCTTGTGTTCCTTCACGATCTTCTGCAACAGGGACTGCAGTTCTTCATGGAATTTTTCGGCTGGGACCTTTTCAAGCTTGTCGGCAATCAGGTCAAAGGCTTCGGCAACGATGGTGTTCAAGATGACGTTGGGTTCGGAGCAGCTCTGGCTAGAGCCCGGAGCGCGGAATTCGAACTTGTTGCCGGTGAAGGCGAACGGAGAAGTACGGTTACGGTCGGTAGCGTCGCGCGGGAGCGGCGGCAGCGTATCGGAACCGAGCTTCATGACGCCAGCCTGCTTGCTGGACTTGGGGTCGCCCTTTTCGAGCTGGTCGATGACGTCGGCAAGCTGGTCGCCGAGGTACATGGAGATGATTGCCGGAGGAGCTTCGTTCGCACCGAGACGGTGGTCGTTGCCGGCGCTGGCGACCGCCATACGGAGCAAGTCGGCGTGGGTGTCGACAGCGTAGATGACAGCGCAGAGCGTGGTGAGGAAGATGGCGTTCTGGTGCGGGTCCTTGCCCGGGTTCAAAAGGTTGGTCTTGCCGTAGTTCACGGACCAGTTGTTGT
>CAMIWK010000164.1 GCA_946402415.1 uncultured Fibrobacter sp. | reverse complement strand
CGATCTTGTCGATCTTCTTGATGGACTTGCGCACCGTCTGGAAGTTGGTGAGCATGCCACCGAGCCAGCGGTTGGTGACGGAGAACTGGTTGCAAGTAGCAGCGGCGTCCAGCACGCACTGACGGGCAGTGGGCTTGGTACCGACGAACAGCACGGTCTTGCCGGATTCAGAGATCTTGGCGGCGGCCTTGCCGGCTTCTTCCAGGAGTTCGCGGGTCTTGGACAGGTTGAGAACGTAGATGCCGTTCTTTTCAGCCAAGATGTAGGGTTTCATTTTCGGGTTCCAGCGCTGAGTCTGGTGACCAAAGTGGGAGCCTGCAGCGAGCAGGTCTTCAACGGAAGGCAGATTTGCCATAATGTATTCCTTTCGGTTGTTACTACCCGGACTGCAAATAAGCCGCAAAGCACAGGACTGACCACAGGGGCCGGACCAATGCCACCGAAGCGACTCTCGCAAACCGGTGATTGGTTTTACCTTGGCGAAATTGCCAAAGCGGGGCAAAATATAGAAAATAACGGTCTTTTTTTCACCTAAAAAGGTACGGCAACATGCGCATATTGTGGTAATATGTCTGCATATTGGCCTTTTGGGTGTCCATATTGTGGTTCGGGTCATCGATACGGATGCAGCGGACCGGGTAAAGGTTGTCAGGTTTTAGACGGGAGTACGACGACATGGCATCGGCGGCCCAGGCCCTCTGCTCTTCGGTAGGTTCATTCGGCATGATCACGGTGGCAAAGGCATCCCCCGTCCAGACCACGCTTAGGGAATCCACGAACTCAAAGGCTCCCTTCTCTATGTTGTAAAAGCCCGACAGGTTCAGGTCCACCGTATCGACCCAGCCCAGGGTACCATCGTGGGGGCGCCCTCGCAGGCGCCTAAGACCGCTGGGGTCTTCGGGAGCCACCACCTTGATGGGGCTGAAGGTCGGGTAATCCTGCATGTGCCCGCCAAAAATATGGTAACCCGCGTTCTGCATGGCGCTGGCGATGGTCCAGCCTGCAGGGCAAATCCTCCAGCGGTCCCCGAAGGGGTAGTAACGCCCCCTCTCGCAGGTAGAATCCAAACAGATGCTGCTCTTAGTTTCGTAGCGCAGGTTCTCCAGCATCAGGTGGAAGGTGACGGTATCACCCGCCAAAAAACCGGGATCCCGTTCCGACATGGCGCAGCCCCTGTACTGTGCAAACTTGAGCACCGTGTATTCGTTGCTGTCGCGGGGATCCACGAAGGTCTCCAACTTCTGGAAATAGTAGTCATCCACGTCGGCGGCAGGGCATTGCGAGTCGGCCCTGGTCGCAGGATCGTCTACAAGCAGCACGATAACGGTGGACACCAAAAGCCCGCCCAGAAAACCGGCGGTCAGATACAGGGCAAACTTGGCACAAGTCTTAACCCTTTCCATCATAGTTACCTCCTTTGATACATACTCTGTATTATATCGAAAAAAAGGCTTCCGATGTAAAGAAATACCCGCAGTGGGGGACCCGGTGATACAACATAGGTCACAGCGACCTCCGACGCTAACGTAAACTTTATTTTACACATTTTCTAGAACCTTTTTCGCAGGCTTGTCAGAACTGTCACTTTTTGTCAGCCTATTGAATCTATATTTATAGACGCTTTTTTCGAAGCCGCAACCCCGCTTTTCTGTTTCGATTTTCGCTTTTCGATCACCTTTTCATCTCTTATTTCCAGATAAATGGCAACCCCTTTTGGAACTCTTAAGGGGTGTATGCCGACGCCGGACTCCGGCAAAACCCCAAAACCAAGGAGCTGCTTATGCAGAAGAAGACCAACCAGAAGACCGACCTGCTGACCCTCAGCCTGGTTAGCATCGCCCAAAACGCCGAGACAAAGTGCATGCGCGACCGCGCCATGCTAAAGCTCTGGGAAATCCACGGCCCAAAGGTAATGGGCATCGACAACAAGAACTCGTATAAGGAAGATGCCGACTGGGATCTCCGCGGCCTGAGTCCTGCCGATCGTCAAAAGCGAATCATGTCCAACACGTTCGCAATGTTCCGGAAGTCTGTTCTGAGCTACAACCCTAACTTGAACGATTCCTTTATGGCCTATGTCGCCATGAGTAGCAAGTTCCACCAAAAGAGCGAAAAACGCGAGAACGCCAAGCACACCAAAAGGGAAGTCCCGGTCGATTTCTCCGGAAATACCCGCAAAGAGGCATATGGCGATGATCCGCAGATGATCCGCGATCTGACCATCTTGAAAGAAGTCAATTGCACGACCTGCAAAAAAATCGAAGCAGTCGAAATCAGGGACACTATCGAGGCCGTCGAGCGCTTCATCAAGAAGAACAACCCCAAGCTGCTCCCCTACTTCCGCACGAGCTACGAGTTCTGCCAGGCATACGGCGACTGCAAGGACATCGACGTGGCCGTCGAACTGGGCTGCACCCGCGCCAACGTGGGCATACTCCGCAAAAAACTGGAACGCCTGCTGAGGGAGGCCGGCTTCTACGAGGAATGCCGCCTGGCATTCGCCGCATAACGCAAAGCTCCGTAACAAAACAAATCTGGTTGGTGAAAAAAAGAAAGGCCCCCGCAAATGCGGGGACCCTTCTTGTAAAGCAGATTCGCAGATTAGCGCTTGCTGAACTGGAAGTGCTTACGAGCCTTCTTGCGGCCGAACTTCTTACGTTCAACGGCACGAGAGTCGCGAGTCATGAGGCCTTCCTTCTTGAGGGCGGGCTTCACTTCGGCGTCGTTGGCGACCAGAGCGCGAGCAATGCCCAGGCGGACAGCACCCATCTGGCCAGCGATTCCACCGCCACGAGCGGTGACTTCGACGTCCCATTCTTCCGCGTTGCCGAGGATGGCGAACGGAAGGTTGGCGATCATGTTCTGCACTTCGGAATGGAAGTAATCCTTGAAATCACGACCATTGATAGTGCGCTTGCCGGAACCCGGCTTCAGGATCACAGCGGCGATGGCGTTCTTGCGGCGGCCCGTGCCACGGTAGATCTTCTTGTTCTTTGCGGTAGCGATAGAGGTATCCTCCGTTCTAAAGATTAGAAGTCAACGACTTCGGGGTTTTGTGCCGCGTGCGGATGTTCGGCGCCGGCATAGATTTTAAGTTTCTTGACCATCTTGTGGCCCAGAGCGCTGTGAGGGAGCATGCCCCAGATGGCAGCTTCCAGCGGAGCGGTGGGATGCTTTGCCAAAAGATCGGCAAAGTTAATCCAGCGTTCGCCAGCGATGTGACCGGTGTGGTGGAAGTACTGCTTCTGAAGGTTCTTGTTGCCAGTGACAGCAACCTTTTCAGCGTTGATGACAACCACGTAATCGCCGGTATCGACGTTGGGGGAATAGATGGCCTTGTGCTTACCCATGAGGAGGCGGGCAACTTCGCTTGCGACGCGACCCATAGGCTTGCCCGCTGCATCCACAAGCTTCCACTTGCGGGTAACGGACTTGGGGTTTACCGTAATGGTCTTCATGTAAATCCTCTAGTTAGATGATTC
>CAMIWK010000163.1 GCA_946402415.1 uncultured Fibrobacter sp. | reverse complement strand
ATGCACTCGATCTCGTTCTTGAGCTCGATGGCCAGGGCGGCAATTTCGGCGCTCTGGCACTTGGTGCCTAGCGTGTTGGCCTCGCGGCCCATTTCCTGAAGGATGAATCCCAGGTTCTTGCCTTGGGCACCGCCCTTCTTGAGGGCGTCTAGGAACAGCTTGTTGTGGCTGTGGAAGCGGGTAATCTCTTCGTGGATGTCCAGCTTGTCCGCCATGATGCAGGCTTCTTGAAGCAGGCGTACGTCGTCGATCTCGCTGTCCTTCATCAGGGTGTCCACACGTTCCTTGAACTTGACCTTCCAGCTTTCGATGCGCTGGGGGTCCAGCACTTCCACTTTGGCCAGCACATCTTCCAGATGGGCGACCCGTTTCGTGAGGTCGGCGGCCAGGTTGGCACCTTCTTTTTCCCGCATGGCAATGACGCCATCCAGGGCCTTATCCAGTTCGGTCTTCAGGTGTTTTTCCCAGGCTTCGTTGTCGGCACCAGCGTCGGTAAACTGCAGCACTTCCGGAATGGCCAAAATGTGTTCCAGCTTGATTTCACCTGCAATGCCGTATTTGGCTTGCATGGCCTTGGTGATTTCAACGAACTTGCTTACGGCGGTCTCGTTGTAGCAAACGGGAATGTTTCCCACGTTGCCAGACCCGAGGGTAATGGAAAGGTTTACCGAACCGCGGGCAAGCTTGTCCTTGATTTGGGCCTTGAAGTCATTTTCCAAGTAGGCGAAGTTCTTGGGAATCTTGCTTGAAATTTCAAGAAAACGGCTGTTTACGCTGCGGACTTCGATAACGCAGGCGGTTCCGTTCAGGGTGGATTCGCTCTTGCCGAACCCGGTCATGGAAATGATGGACATATCGGCCTAAATTTTAGAAATTGTCGCGATTACGTGTTCGCAACCGAAGTTCTTGAGGCCCAGTGCGGTCAGCACCTTACTCAGGGTGTGCTCGCTCTGGAAGCTGATATTCTCGATGCGGAACCCTTCCTTCTTACAGAGGGTATAGAAATCCTTTACCGTCAGGAGACGGATATTGGGCGTGTCGTACCACTCGTAGGGCAGTTCCTTGGACTTGGGCATGCGACCATGGAGCATCAGGCTTCCGCGGGTGGTCCAGTGTCCAAAGTTGGGGAAGGTGACTATAGCCTTCTTGGCCACGCGCAGCAGCTCGTTCAAAAGGGCCACCGGGTCGCGGATCTCTTGAATCGTGCGGTTGATGATGGCGTAGTCGAAGCTTCCGTCCTTCAGGTCAGAGATTCCCCGGTCGTCCAGGTCACGCTGAATCACCTGCACGTCGTTTTCCAGGCAGTCCAAAATTCCAGTGATGTTCTTCTCGATGCCGAATCCCGTGGCCTTCTTCTTCTGGAAAAGGTAGCTCAGCAGGTCGCCGCCTCCGCAGCCCAGGTCTAGCACGTGGCTTCCTTCCTTCACAAGCTTGCCCAGGCGCTCGAAATCGCTTTCCTCGTGGAACACGGGAACTGCCTGTGTGCCCTGCTGGGGAATAATCTTTGAATCCAGGAATCGGCCCACGGCCTTGCCTAGTTCGCCGACCTCGATAAGGAAGCCGTCGTGGCCGAACTGCGTGTCCAGTTCCAGGCTGGTGACGCTCTTGCCTACGTTCAGCAGGGCGCTAGTGATACGGCGGCTCTCGTGAGGCGGGAACAGCCAGTCGGTAGAAAGGTTCACGTTCAGCACTTCGGCCTTGATGTCCTTGAAGGCGTTCTCGATGCTGCCGTATTCCGTTTCCAAATCGAAGGCGTCAGTAGCGTGGGCAATGTGCAGGTAGCTGTTGGCGTCAAAGCGGTCCACGAACTTCTTGCCCTGGTAACGCAGGTAGCTTTCGATAGGCAGGTTCAGGTCAAAGGGCGTGCTGTAGGTAACAGCGTGGCTCTTGTTCTCCTGGGCCTGGGCACGCTTGAACTTCTGCTCCATGCCGATGGCGCTGAGGTAGGTGATGTGGGCCAGCTTGCGGGCGTTGGCAAGTCCAATATCTGGCTTGTTCGCCTTGTCGTAGTAGTCTCCGCCGTTGAAATCAGGATCCTGGGTAATCACGTCGCGGGCCACTACCTCAAAACCCAGCGCCTGGCTGGAGAATCTAGGCGAGCTGGCGATAATCACCACGCGCTTCACCTGTTCGGGGTAGTAGATGGCCCACTTCATGGCCTGGAAACCGCCCATGGAGCCGCCCAGGACGCAGTAGAATTCCTTGATGCCCAGCCCGTCGGCCAGTTCCTTCTGGGCGTGGACCATGTCACCGATGGTGATGATGGGGAAGGTGCTCCCGTAGGGCTTACCCGTGCGGGGGTTGACGGTCGCGGGGCCTGTTGTGCCCTTGCACCCGCCCAGAATATTGCTGCAGACCACAAAGAAACGGTCCGTGTCGATAGCCTTGCCCGGTCCGATAAGTTCGTCCCACCAGCCGGGCTTGCGGTCGGTTTCGGTGTACCAGCCGGCGGCGTGTGCGTCGGCAGTCAGGGGCGAGCAGACCCACACCGCGTTGTCGGCAGAGGCGTTCAGCTTGCCGTAAGTCTCGTAACGGATATTCAGCGCTGGCAGCGTCTGTCCGTTTTCCAGCACAAAACCCGTTTCGCCATAGTCCTTGACGAAATCCTGGGGGACCACCGGTCCGATACTGGATTTATGCGTATATTCACTCATATGCATAAATATAGCAAAACGGTGGGAAATCGGCAACAAAGGGGGGAAGAATCCCCCTCGCTTCAGCCTTGCCCCTCCTGCTTCATTCAAGAGCGTTCCTTTTCACGTCATCCTGGAGCGTAGCGACGGGATCCATACATTTCATACTGGTTTTGTTAAGGGCAAGTCTTCCGCTACCCCCTCTCCTAGGGGCTCCGCCCCTAAGACCCCGTTTCCGCTACTTAAACTCTTTCGCCCACTTGGGGACCACTTCGGTGGCCTTGCCCTGGATAAACACGTCGGTGTAGGGGTCGTGATCGGGAATCTCCAGGTTCAGACAGGTGACCTTGGCCCCGAAACTCTTGGCAAAACTCTTGAAGCCAGCCGCGGGGTACACTACGCTGCTGGTACCGATGTAGGCGAATTCCTCGCATTCCCGTAGAGCATCCTGAATCTGGTCCATGTACAGCGGCACTTCGCCAAAGAAAACGATGTCGGGGCGGGTCTTGGCCCCGCAAATGGGGCACTTGGTCTCCAGCGTCTCCTCGCCAGTAAAACTGAATTCGTGGTCTTCGTCCCGCACGCAACGGAGTTTCATCAGGTCGCCGTGCATGTGGAGTACACGCTTGCTTCCCGCACGCTCATGCAGGTCGTCCACGTTCTGGGTTACCAGCAAGAACTCGTCGCCCAGCCGTTCTTCCAGTTCGGCCAGGGCGATGTGGGCGGCGTTTGGCTTGTGGTTCGGCAGGCCCTTCCGCAGAAAGTTGTAGAAGTCCTTGACCCTTTTGGGGTCACGGCGGAGGGCGTCGGGGGTGCAAACGTCCTCGATGTTCTCGTGTTCCCACATGCCGTCGTTTCCGCGGA
>CAMIWK010000162.1 GCA_946402415.1 uncultured Fibrobacter sp. | reverse complement strand
CTTGCCCAGACGGTGCTTATGGTCCAGGACAACATCACCGAGAACTTTGGCGCTATCAAGATGGACAATTTCGAGGTGAAGGAGAAGGGCGGTTTCTGGGTAGTTTACAAGGCCAAGTTTAAGTTCTTCAGGCGACCCTACTGGCGCGACAAGGTGGTGACCACGTCGTTTCCGGCAGATAACCAGCTGATACGTCTCAACGAGAATACGGCTATCACTACGACAGAGGGCGAGCCCATCATTATCGCTAAGCAAGAAATGTGCTGCCTGAGCTTTGAAAACCACCGTCCTCTGCGGCTGTCTGCGGTAGACTTTCCGACAGAAGGGTTCCCGGATCCTTTTATGACGGCGGAATTCGACCGCTTCCACGTGAAGCCCGAGGAATACGTAGAGGTTTACCAGCAGAAGGTACTGCCCCAGCACATTGACATGTCCCACCATATGAATAACATCGAGTACGTGAAGCTGGCGCTGAACGTGTTCGGAACCCCCGACTGGGAACTTTGTAACCCGGCAACGCTGGAAATTCATTACTTGGGCGAATCCAAGGAAGGCCAGACCCTGCGTATATTCCGGGCGGACCACAGCGGGGCCACCTATATGCGTATCTTGGATGAGACGGATCGTGCCGTCTTTGAGATGCGTCTCCGGATGATGTAGCCAGGTGCTTTACAGCAGTTTTCCTAGAGCCACGATGGCGGCGGTTCGTGCCCGGAGCCTTGTGTTCCCCAAGTTCAATGCGTAGCTTTTACCGCTGGTGAATTCCCGGGTCATGCGAATTTCATCTGGCGAGAACCCGCCTTCGGGCCCTACCAGAAGGGTTACGGGAGTCGTTGCTTCGCCACTGTCAACGGTATTGGTTAATTTGTCTATAACTTCTTTGGGAGCGGCCTTTTCACCGTCAACGTCGCAGAGAACCAGATCTCCGTGGTAGCCTTTCAGCCATTCCTTGAATTCTACGGGGCCACAAATCTCGGTGAGCCAGGGCTTTTTGGACTGCTTCAGGCTTACCAGGCTCTTGAGCTCGGAACGGCGGACTAGCTTATGTAAATCGGAGTTCTTGGGCTCCTGGGAGTAGTCGGTGCGTAAGAAGGTAATGCTTGCAATTTCGGTCTGGGCAGCATGGAATACCACTTCTTCCAGGGCGTCATCCTTGAGGCAGGCGATGGCCAGGTTCAGCAGGGGCCTTTGGGGCATGGGCGTTTCCACTTTGGAAATCTCCACCTGGCAGGCTTTTGGATTGGCCGTTACGATAGTCCCGACCGCAAAGTGTCCTTGCCCGTCGCAAAGTTCCAGCAAGTCTCCCTGGGCAGCCCGGCACACCTTTACGGCGTGGGTACTTTCGTTTTCATCCAGGGTAACAATTCCATTTTGGATAAGGGGGCAATAAAAACGGCTATCGGGAGTTTTCATGTTACCTAAGGTAGCAATTTTTTCTAACTTAAGAGGTATGACAGTGCGCAAGCCCGTAAAAGTGGTTGTCTTCGATTTAGATGGAACCTTGTATCTCAGCGGCAAGCCTTATCCGGGAGCCGTAGAGACGGTGCGGCGTGTGGCTTCTAGAGTGCCCGTTTACTACCTGAGCAACAACACCAGCAAGTCTCCCGTGTTTTACGAGAACCGTCTGAACGTGATGGGCCTGCCTCTTCGGGATGATGGCATTATATCTGCGTTGACGCTGTCCTTGGCTGCCATCCACGAGAAGGGTCTAAGGAACGTCTACTTCTTTGCCAACCCCGAAGTCTACGAGTGGTTTGCCGCCCAGGACCCGACTCTCAACCTACGGCCGTCCGTGGCAGATACGGAACTTGTATTGGTGGCCTACCATAACAGCTTTGATTATCAGGAACTTTGCGAGCTTTCGTTCCGTGTCCAGCGGGGGATTCCCTTCTGGGTAACTCATACGGATTTCGTGTGTCCCGACGCCCGGGGCCCTGTGCCCGACATCGGGAGTTTCATGGCGCTACTCAAGACGGCTTACGGTGTAGAGCCGGAGCGCAGTTTCGGCAAGCCCAATCCGGCCATGCTATCGGGGCTGTTGAAGACGTATGCTCCCGAAGAAATCCTGTTTGTAGGGGATAGGCTCTATACGGATTTTGAGCTGGCAAAGCGCTCCGGTTGCAGGTTCGTGCTGCCCCTGTGCGGCGAGACCAAGCGCTCGGATGTGGAAAAGCTTGACCAAAAGCCGGAATATGTGGTAGAAAGCGTCAAGGATATCGATTTTGATGGATTTTTTGAAGGTCGGCTGTAACGGTTTTCGTGAAAAAATGTATAATAGGGTTAGAGGTTTTTTGATGAACTTGAACTTGAAAAAGTATGTGGCTTCCTTTGGGGTTGCCGTCGCCTGTGGATTTGTGCTTTCGGCCTGTGGCAGCGATAGCGGTTCTTCTAGCATAGACTTGGAAGATTCCTTTGATATTGTCCTCTCCAAGGCCAGTTATGATTATAATTCAAAAGATTCTACCCTGAAGGTCACTTATCCCGTTTGCAAGGTCGGGACTCTGGGTGACCTTGTTTGGAAAAAAGCAAACGAGGATTCGGATTCCACGGCCAAGTTTAAGGCCTACCTGGACAGGAATACGGCGGTGCTCCAGCAAAAAGGGGCTGATAAGCCAAAGCAGTACGATTTTGACGGCGGTAAGTTCCCTACGGGATTCTGGTCCGAGGCGTTGGACAAGAAGGGGCTTAAGTTCCAGCCGGGTTTGGTGTTCGAAAAGGGCGATGCCCTGTCCAGTGTAGTCCGCTATACAGGCGAATGTTACGCCCAGGATTTCAAGGCGAATATGTTCAATAAGAATGCCTCCATTGCCAAGACAGAAAACGCCCTGGTGAAATTTTACCTGATGTTCCAGCCTGATGACAAGAAAGAAGTTAAGGATGAAAAGGAAGTTCTCAAGAATATTCGCGCGGTGGATTGCGACCGTTTGACCTTGTACAACGACCTTGTGGAAATTGAGGTGGACGAACTGAAGGAATCTTCCGGAGAACTGACGGTTTCTTACGAAGGGGACGAATGCTCCGTGAATTTTGCAATTCGGTACGCCTCGGAAAAGGAAGATTGCAATGCCGCCTACAGCGAATTTGAGAAAGAAAAAGGAAAGGGCGCAGAAGGATTCAACTTTGCCGATTACGGAATGAATGTCGAATATGACGAATACTGTATTGCTCAGCTGATTTTGAATCTGAAGAGAGACAAGAACATCCCTCTAAACCTGAAAAAGTCCGCTTCCTTGAAGACCGAAAGCAAGACGTTCGCCAAGGGCGTTGCCGGTTTAATTCTCGCTGGACTGAAATAGTTTCATTTTTTATTTCTTTTCAGAGATTATCTGGAAATCCTTGTAGGTTGTTGAAGCGGTGACTTCACCGTTTTGGTCGTATTCGTTGTATACTCCATCTTTTATTTTGAAGTCTCCGTTTTCTTCGACAAGGGTTCCGGTAACATCGGCCTTGATTTTCCCGTCTTCGTAAAAGACCTTGTAATGGTTGGGTAATTCTGCAGAAAAGGCGATGT
>CAMIWK010000161.1 GCA_946402415.1 uncultured Fibrobacter sp. | reverse complement strand
GCCCGCATCATCTCGTCCTGGTCGAAGTTGAAGGCATCAGCGATGGTTTGGATAACCTCCATGAGGATGCCCCAGATCTTCTCGGTGACAGTCAGTTCTACGGAAGCCTGCGTCACATCACGGAACACGCCACCGATGGTCTCGTATGACTCATACCGCTTGACGTATCCGAGGATGTTGTACTGGAGCATGCAGAGCGAGATGGATGCAATCTGGGACGCGAAGTCGCGGCACTGGCATTTGCCAAGGTTCAGAAGCCTTTTGGCTTCAGCGAACGAGACCTCGATAGCCCAGCGCATAGAGTATATTTTGTACGCTTCATAGGCACCAAGGGCGGTATTAGTGGAAAGCAGCGCATTCCATTCACCCTTGCGGCCATTGCGATAGAAAAAGAGTTTAACGGGTGTCCCGGCAAAGGTTGCCGCCGCCTCACAGTAATAGAAACGATAATGTCTGGAGTATTTGACATGACCCTTCCGTTTGGATTCCTTGGCTATGATGGCATTCGCCGTCATGGCCCCCTCGGTCGTGTCATACTTGGTTTTAGACATCTTGATCATGCCCAGAAGATGGCAGCCTATGTGTCTGGACTTCACGAACTGGACCAGTTCCTTGTTGGTGAACCAGCTATCCACAAGCAGGTAGTCAAAACGGATTCCTTCCAGGATGGCCCGCTTGACAAGGTAGATAAGGTTGTCAATCTTGCTCTGGAAGTACTCTCCTGCACGCTTTGCCGCACGGCTGTCCGTATCGCGTTCCTTGCTATATCTGGCATCCAACTGCTTCTGGGACAAGCCCTGAGGCTTGGCCGGCTTCTTGCCCATCTCACCCTGGAGTGTGAAGTCTGCGAAGGTCTGTGTCTTTCCGTCTGTATACAGGAGGAACAGACCCTTGTAGCCCAGGATGCTCTTGTGTTCAATATGGGAAAAGACGCGGCCCAGCAGTTCGCCTTTACGGCCTGTCTTCGGGAAGTCAGTGTCATCAGCAATCAGGCAGCGGGGCTCTTTGCTCTTAACCGAGTCACTGCGCATGGCAATGCGCCTAAGGAGCCTGCGATTGAAGCTGTACACAATCTGACGCCAGTTGATGTCCGCATTGGCCAGAAAGCGGTAGAACATATCCTTCCGGCAGGCAAACATCTGCCCGAGGATGCTCTTGGCAAAGTTGTGTCCGTTTTTGACGGCGAAGAAAGGGAACAGGACCATGAGCTCAAGGACCTGCCCGGCCGTGAACTTGCAGTTCGCAGCCTTGGCAAACTCCATCTGCCTTTGGTCAAGCGTGATATGAGACATTACGTTCATGATTCCCTGAATCGCCTTCGTATTGTTACTTTCAGCAAAAAAGCTGTTGAGTTCCGAGATTATATGCCTATCTTTGTTCATGCTAAGGTTGACTGTATTAAGTTGTTTGGCGACACTAATATAGTGAAAATCAATGAGATATGCAATAATTCTCAAAGATTTCAACCTTAGCTTTTTTCGTTTTTTAGCTACTTGCGAAACTTAAATAGATAAAAAATTCGACATTCCTAAAAAATCAAAAGGACTACCCAAAAGATATGACCGCCCGGTAGCAATCGCGCCTACGCGCCCAGCTGGATTTATTTTCTCATTATCAGAGACTTTCATATCTTACACATACAGCAACTTCTCACACCTTGATTATACTTAACCGCCCCGTAGCAATCGCGCTCACGCGCCCGCGTCGCTGGGCGACTTTCGCTGGCTCTGGCCATCGGTCAACACGGTTTGCACGACACCTTTCCCTTTCACCGAAAAAGGACGCAGTTTCTGGCTGCGCCCCTTCGTGAGAATGGTAAGTATTTACCAATTTTCTACTATTTACTAAAACGTTTATTGGCTCCTGTAACTTCCCATGATTCAATTATACTTTACTGACTCAGGCCCTCTCCCCGTGGGAAGTTACTATCCTTACCTTCGGATCGCGATTTATCGGCCTCTCACGTGCACCAGTGGCAGAAAAATCAGTAACTTCCCATGGCTTGATTATTTTTAAGATGAATTATTTTTAAGATGAAAAAAATTTAAGTATATCGGCCCTGTTGACAGCCGGCCGCCGTCGTCCTCGCGCAGCTGCATGTGCGTACCATACCATTTTTAACGAAGAAAGAGGCGGGAGCAGCTTGCGCTGCCCTCGCCTTCTCTTTTATCTCTCGTCATTATTTGACCCTCCTTTCACTGGGAGAGAGAATAATCCGCACTTTATTTTTTTAAGTATATTGAATAATCACGACCGGAATCCGCACATTATTGTTTTAAGTTTATTAAAAGAATAAGCAAAGAATCCGCACAGTTTTTTTTAAATATATCATTTGTCTAGATGATGGAGCCTCTCTAATAATTGGGCGGATTTATTTTACTCATGCCGAACTCGATAATTCGGCCACAGATATACATACAGGCACGTTTTTTCGCAATCCGCACAAAACACTTTTATTTAAAGGATCATTAAAGGATCATTATTTATTTTCTGTTTCCATGAATGCTTCTTGAATTGTATGTGAACCCAGCCGGAACATCCGGCTGGGTTCGTACTAAATAAATGATTCTGTTTGTCTCATTCGGTTCTATCGGACAAGGCGTACAGGAAAATATGCGCTGGAGGCGCTTCCAACATAGTTATACGTGCTTAAGTTCCCGTTGGAGAACCGTTGCGCTTCTGCTCTCGTAGAATACCAGTATGCCCCAAAGGAATAAGCCCAACTACCACCTGAACAATATCCATTAAACAAAACAGCGCACCCTTGTCCCAAATACGCATTAATTTGTGGTGTAGTAAATGTCCCTGCTAATGTAGCCGTATTAATACTAGATAGTGCTGCCCCTGTTATGGTTTTATTGTCGGGAAAAAGAAGAAGGCAAACGGCGTTTTGTCCTCCAACAGAGAAGTCGGATACTCTGATTATTGCATACTTTGCTCCTGTTGCGCCATTTACTGTCGAACCGGGACGGGACGTTCCTGGTGAAGCACCGGTTGTTAGGGTAAGCCATTCTGCCTTTGTCGGTAATCTCCAGCCATCCTGGCCATTATAACTTACTGTTGCTCCGTTGTTGTCTATATCACCAGATGATAGGGAGTAACTGCTGCCGTGTGAATCAAAATATTGCCCAAGTTCAAGAAAATTGAAGTAAGTGCTTCCTGCATTCTTTCCGTAAACACTTCCATAAGAATTACCGGACCAATCTATTGAGTACGAATCGGTTGAGGGATCGTAATGTTGACCAGCGAAGGTGAAACTCGTTCCATTCCACATAAGGTTGCTTGGGGCGATTTCGAGGCCGCCAAACGGCCCGGTCGTCGGAAATTCCACAGCGGAAGTGGCTGCTCCCCACGGGTTGATGCTGACACCGAAGACGACTTCCTCCGCATTGCCGCCAAGGGTCGTGGTAATCTTGTTCACCTTACCGCCGGTGAGCGCGACGTCGACGGTCTTGTTGGAGATGGTCTCCGTGTACAGGCCGCGGGTCGCCGTCCAGGTGGCCGTGAGCGTGTAGGTGCCCGGGACGAGGTAGATGTCGTTGGACTTCGTGCCCGGCGTGG
>CAMIWK010000160.1 GCA_946402415.1 uncultured Fibrobacter sp. | reverse complement strand
TCGGAAAAGCCTCCGCTTGGCAGACGGGGACTACCCCCATCTACTAGTATAGACTCTTTTTTTCGGGAAATATTGCCTTGCCGATGTGTAAAATTTCAGCAATTAACAAAAAAGGGGGAAGCCTTCGCCTAGGGGGCAAGCCCCCTAATACCCCGAAATCTCAAAGGTTGGCTCAGATTCCAGTATATTGACCGAGAGTGTCATGGACTTTTTACCCAGGGTGCGGGTAATGGTAAAGCCGGCGCCGTCGTTGGCGATAGAGAGGCTACCGTCGTGGAGAACGGGGCTGCTGTTGCGGAGATCCACCATCTCGCGGATAAAGGCATAGAGGGGCTTCGCCTGCATTTCGGGCAGGGCTTCCCAGGGGACGCTTCGGCGGCAGTCGGGGTCCTTGCCGCCCTTCATGGAAAGTTCCTCGCCGTAGTAGACGCATGGCGCCCCCGGCATGAAAAATAGGAGGGCGTAGGCCAGCTTGATACGCTCAAGGCTTGCCCTAGGCTGGGACATAAGGCGGGTGGTGTCATGGCTTGAGAGCAAGTTCATGGGGATGTCGCCGCGGCCCTCAGGAAAAGCGGCCCGTGCCCGGTCGCAGAATTCCTGGACCGAAATGGGGTTCTCGTCGAAGAGGAACTGCATGACCGACTTGCGGAAGGTGTAGTTCATGACACCGTCGAACTGGTCGCCCTGTAGCCAGCGGGAGGGCTCGTCCCAGATTTCGCCTACGATGTAGGCCTCGGGATTGACGGCCTTTACGCGGTTGCGGAATTCCTGCCAGAAGGAGTCGTCGTCAATTTCGTTGGGCACGTCCAAACGCCAGCCGTCGATGCCACGCTTTGTCCAGTATTCCGCCACGGAGAAGAGGTATTCCCGGACGTCGGGGCAGTCGGTGTTGAACTTGGGGAGCGCCGGGTAGTTCCACCAGCATTCGTAATTGGGTTTGCCCGAGTAAGCATTCAGGGGCCAACCCTTCACATGGAACCAATCTACATAGGGCGAAGATGGCCCTAGTTCCATAAGGCTGTTGAACTGGAAGAAACCTCGGGAGCAGTGGTTGAACACTCCATCCAGAATGATGCGGAGCCCAAGCTTATGGGCCTTTTTTACGAGACGATCGAAGTCGGCCAAGGTTCCAAGCACCGGGTCAATCTCGAAGTAGTCCACCGTATGGTAGCGGTGGTTGGAATTGCTCTTGAAGATGGGACACAGGTAGATGGCGTTTACGCCCAGGCCTGCGATGTAGTCCAGCTTGTCTTCGATACCAGCGAGATTCCCGCCGAACATGTTTTCACGGGTGGGCTTGGAACCCCAGGGCACAAACTTGCCTACCGCCTGATAACGGGGACTGCGGCAGAACCTATCAGGGAAAATCTGATAGAAAACCGCGTCTTTGACCCAAGCAGGAGCGAACATAAGCGGTGTGGATGGTGTATTTAGATCTTCCACATGGGGCGGCGCTTACGGGCATCCACCAGCTTGCGGATTTCAGAACACAGGAAGTTGTTCTTCGCAAGGTCTTCCACCGAACAGGGCAGGCGGTATGTCCAGTTCTTGCCACCCACAGTACCCGGGATGTTCACCCGTTCTTCGTCGGGGTCGCATTCGGAAAGGGTGGGCGACAGGGCGAAATAATCCTGAACTGGCAAAATGCAAAGCAGACTGTTGGCGCTGAACACATGGGAAAGGATATTCCGCACCACCGTAGGAGTCAGCTCTTCGGGAGCGTTACCCGGGAACCCGGCATGAGACCAGTAGAGGGCCTTGTCAAAGTCAGGCTCCTTCCACAACCCGCGAAGGGAAGAGGTGTCGTGACAGCTGGTGGTACACACCGACAAGCGGGGGTATTCGTCCATAGCGTAGTAGGGAGAATAGGGAGCGTCCCAGTTGCGAGCCCAGCGCTCAATGCGTAACGACAGGATGTTCAGCTTGTTCAGCACCGTAGGAACGCACCGGGGGACAGCACCCAGGTCTTCGGCGCAAACCAACATGTCCGTTTCCTTGGCAAGGACCGTCAGAAGCTTGGTAGCGTTCTGTTCCCAGAGTCCATTCTGGGCGGCCTCGTTCTCGCCAATAATCTCGTGAAGTTTCTGCTGTTCGTTTTCGGGCAAGGTGTAAAGCACCGGCTGGTTGTACCAATACCAGTACGGATAAAAAGTGTTCTCATCGCCTGTGGAAACGAACACACGGTTCCAATAGACCTTCAGTAACTTGTCCTTGACTTCTTGGGGTTCAGAGAGGCCGAGAATAGCCCTTTCCGAAAGGAACTCGTCCTTCAGAATGTAGCGATCCGTGGTGCCGTAAAGCGTCTTGAAACAGAGGGGCAGAAGACGTTCCGTATCGCCTTCCAGGAACTGCCTAAGCTGATCGACGGAATAGTTGGGCTTGCGCAGATATTCCAGGGATTCCTGCTTGAAGCCTGCAGCCTGTAGGCGCGAAAGCGTAAGCGGGACACAGGGGTTGAAATGCCCGAGGATACCCGTTGTTTCTGTCTGAGGAATGCTCCAGATGCGGAAGAATCCCAGCACATGGTCGATACGGTAAGCGTGGTAGAACTTGCTGGCCTGAGCGAGGCGAGCCTTCCACCAACCAAAACCGTCCTGTTCGATAACGTCCCAGCGATAGGTGGGGAATCCCCAGTTCTGGCCGCTGTAGCTGAACATGTCAGGAGGGGCACCGGCACGGTCTTCCAGGGAGAAGTACTTGCGGTTCGCCCACACGTCGGCGCTGTCCTCGTTGATGAGGATGGGAATGTCGCCCTTGATGTTGATGCCGAGCTTGGAAACCTCTGATACGGCGGCGCAGAACTGCGTCTCGGCAACAAACTGCATCCAGGCCTGGAACATTACGGCCTTCTTGTACTTGGACCAAATCTTTTCGATGTCGGCTTCCGTAGGATCCTTGAAATTCTTCCAATCCTTCCAGCTTTTCTCGCCGTTTTCTGCCTTCAATGTGCTGTAAGCACAGTAGGCCTTTGCCCAAGAATTTCTGTCCAACCAATCCAGCAGAACCTTGTCCTTGCGCAACTGGTCGTAACGGTTGTCGTAAATCTTGCGGAGGACGGAACGTTTCCAGGTAGAAATCTTGTAGTAGTCGATACGTTCCTGCTCGTCGAACTTTTCCTTGGCCTCTTCAATTTCCTCTTCGAATTCCGAAGACCCTTGCACCGACTGGATGTTGACGAACACGGGATTCAGGGCAAAAGCACTGCGGGCGCTGTAGGGGCTAGCCTCGGCGCCGGTATCGTTCACCGGCAAAAGCTGGATAACGTTAAAATCGCAAAGTTTGGACCACTGGGCAAAGGGAATCAGGTCAAGGTATTCGCCGATGCCTATGCTGTTCTTGGTACGAAGGCTGAACAGGGGAACGGCAACACCGCTCTGGAAACAAGAAATATCACTGTATCGCATGGTGGGAAAGATATAAAAATCCCTACGCCTTCACGTGGAAATAGTCCACATCGGGGTGGCTGATGTAGAGGCCGCTGACGGATGCCTGCGGGTACATGGCGCCGTTCTCGGTGAGGCTGATGCCCACACTCGCGAAGTCGATGAGCTTTGCGACGTTGAAGATTTCCTTGATGTTCGGGAGCACGGGGTAGCCGACGGCCGGGC
>CAMIWK010000159.1 GCA_946402415.1 uncultured Fibrobacter sp. | reverse complement strand
TCGCCAACGCGGACTTGTACAGTTTCCCTGCGGACGGCGTTAAAGCGGTCGGCAATATACGGGAATTCGCTAAACTTGGTCATACCCCAAATTTAGCAATTTTACCCCTCCAGGGCTACCGCATACCGAATAACCAGGCTGGACAAGGCCAGTCCAAAGGCGGCCGTTACAGGCATAGCACTACCCAGCACCACGGGTTCCCCGGCCTTACCCTTGAGCTGGGACGGCTCCTGGCTGTACACCGCCATAAAGTCACCATGGAATTCCCGTTTGCGAAGGCCATTACGAACAAGCTTGCCTAGCGGGCACCCCGTTGTCTCCCAGATGCTTGACGTACGAACTTTAGTCGGATCCAACTTGCCAGCAGCACCGAGACTGCAGAACACCCGACAGCCGGCCTCAGAAGCGGTTACCAACAAATCCGTCTTGGGAGATAGACTGTCAATAGCATCGATGACAACGTCGTAACTTTTAAAAACAAATTGCTCCCGAGTCTCCGCCGAATACCGCGCCTGCAGGGCAACAATATCGGCGCCCGGATTAATGTCCAAAAAACGCTCCCGAAGAACCTCCACTTTGGGGCGTCCCAGCGTGGAATTCAACGCCGGCAATTGGCGGTTGATATTGCTTTCCACCACCACATCACTATCCACCATAGTCAGGTTGCAAACCCCGCTGCGAATCAGGCTTTCGGCACAAACGCTGCCAACCCCACCTACCCCGAAAATGATTATCCGGAGATCAGCCAATTTTTGGAGGGAGTTTTCTCCCACAAGGGCCCCGATTCTTGCCAAGCGTTCTTCCATACCCCAAATTTAGCAAGGTTTTTCCACCTAAAACAGCTTTTTAGCCTTTTTTCCGCATTCCCATTGTCAATCTTTATGCGTTTTTCTAGATTTATGCATAGATCGAATTTTAACCTATAAGGAGTGGCGGGCGTACCCGCCGATAAAATATGGCACATTACCTTTTTACTTCTGAATCCGTATCCAAGGGCCACCCCGACAAGGTCGCCGACCAGATTTCCGACTCCATCCTCGACGCCTGTCTCGCCCAAGACCCCAATAGCCGCGTTGCCTGCGAAACTCTAGTGAACACAGGCCTGGTTGTCATTTCCGGAGAAATCACCACAAAAGCAGTAATCGACTACCAGCAAATTGCCCGCAAGACCATCAAGAGCATCGGCTACGTGAATCCAGAACTGGCTTTCGACTACAAGGGCTGTTCCGTAATGGTCGCCATGGACAAGCAGTCCCCTGACATCGCCCAGGGTGTAAACGCTAAGGCTGCAGAGGGAAAGGCCGATGACAAGCAGGGTGCAGGCGATCAGGGTATGATGTTCGGTTATGCCGTAAACGAGACCAAGGAACTGATGCCGCTCCCCATCAGCCTAGCCCACAAGCTTATGGAACGCATCCAGGAACTCCGCGAACAGGGCAAAATCAAGTGGCTCCGCCCAGACGCCAAGTCCCAGGTGACCGTGGAGTACGATGAGAACGACAGGCCGGTACGCGTGGATACCGTAGTCATCAGCACCCAGCATGATGAATTCATAAACGGCAAGGAACTGACGCACGCCCAGATTGAAAAGGAAATAGTTGAAAAGCTCATCAAGAAAGTGATTCCCGCCAAGCTTCTGGATAAGAAGACCCGATACCTAGTGAACCCCACTGGCAAGTTTGTCATCGGTGGCCCCCATGGCGACTGCGGCCTTACCGGTCGTAAGATTATCGTGGATACCTATGGCGGTATGGGCCGCCATGGTGGCGGCGCCTTCAGCGGCAAGGATCCCTCCAAGGTGGACCGCAGTGCCGCCTACGCCGCCCGTTACGTGGCCAAGAATATCGTGGCAGCAGGTCTTGCCTACCGCTGCGAAGTCCAGCTGGCCTACGCCATCGGCTACTCCAAGCCCGTTTCCGTATTGGTGAACACCTTCGGTACCGGTAAGATAGGGGACCGCAAAATCGAAGAGATTGTCCAGAAGACCTTCGACCTCTCCCCTGCCGGCATCGTGAAGATGCTCGACCTGAAGAAGCCGGGTTATGTAGCCACAGCCGCTCTCGGACACTTCGGCCGTACGGGCGCTCGCTTCACCTGGGAAAAGACCGACAAAGCTTCCACATTGAAAAAGCTCGCCAAGGTATAAGCTAGCATTTCCAATAGTCAAAATTGCAAAAAAAGAGGACCGCCTTTAAGACGGTCCTCTTTTTAGAAAGATCCCCGCCTTCGCGGGGATGACAATGCCGGAAATTAATCCTTTGCGCTTGCGCCCTAGGGGCTTAAGCGCAAGACTCGCTACGGCTCGGTCATGAGCAAGCGAGCTTGCTCGCGACACTCGCCTTGCTAGTCTTTTCCGTACACCTTTTCGGCGTAAGTGGCGGTAGCCATGAGGTATTCGCGGTTCATCTTGGCGATGTAATCCACAGTGATACCCTTCGGGCATGCAGCCTGGCATTCGTAAAGGTTCGTGCAGTTGCCGAAGCCTTCCTTGTCCATCTGAGCGACCATGGCCAAAACGCGCTTCTTTGCCTCGACCTTGCCCTGGGGCAAGAAGCTGAGGTGAGAAACCTTGGCGGACACGAAGAGCATTGCAGAAGCGTTCTTACAGGCAGCCACGCAGGCACCGCAACCAATGCAAGCGGCAGCGTCGAAGGCGCGGTCGGCATCAGCCTTGGGAACCGGAATCACGGATGCTTCAGGAGCGGCACCGGTGTTGACGGAGACGAAGCCGCCAGCCTGGATAATGCGGTCGAAAGCAGTACGGTCCACGGCGCAGTCACGGATAACCGGGAATGCGGCGGCGCGCCACGGTTCGATCACGATGGTGTCGCCATCCTTGAACTTGCGCATGTGAAGCTGGCAGGTAGTCGTTGCATGGTCAGGACCGTGCGGCATACCGTTGATGACGAGAGAGCACATACCACAGATACCTTCGCGGCAGTCGTGGTCGAAAGCGAAGCCTTCCTTGCCCTGCTTCATCTGTTCTTCGTTCACGATGTCGAGCATTTCCAGGAAGGACATGTCCGGAGAAACATCGTTGATCTTGACAGTTTCGAACTGTCCCTTGGTCTTGGCATCCTTCTGACGCCAAATCTTCAAAGTCAAATTGAGTCCGCTCATTATTTGTAGCTCCTGGTAACAAGGTGGACGTTATCAAAGGTAAGAGGTTCCTTGGAGAGTTCCGGCTTCACGCCGTCGCCCTTGTATTCCCAGGCACCCACGTAGCAGAAGTGCTCGTCATCGCGCTTGGCTTCGCCTTCTTCGGTCTGGCTTTCCTCACGGAAGTGACCGCCGCAAGATTCTTCGCGGTGCAGAGCGTCGAGGGTAAGCACTTCGGCGAATTCGAGGAAGTCAGCCACACGGCCGGCACGTTCCAGGTTCTGGTTGAAGGAACCTTCGGAACCGAGCACGTTGACATTCTGCCAGAATTCTTCGCGGAGGGCCGGGATCTTTTCAAGAGCCGTTTCCAGGCCCTTCTTGTTACGGGCCATGCCCACGTATTCCCACATGATGTTACCGAGTTCACGATGGATATCGTTAACAGTGCGGTGACCCTTGATGGAGAGGAGCTTGTGGATGCGTTCTTCGGTCTGCTTCTTGCAGTCTTCGAAGGCGGCAT
>CAMIWK010000158.1 GCA_946402415.1 uncultured Fibrobacter sp. | reverse complement strand
TCCCGAAGGAACTCTCCGAAATCATCGACATGATCCAGGATCGTTTGAATAAGGCATAATCAACCTTATCTTTCCTAACGGAAATCTTTAAAAATCCCTGCTGCTAGCGATGGTGGCGGGGATTTTTTGTGATTTGTTTCTCATTTTCTTTGATATGCGATGCTTGTCCTGCTAATAAATGTATATTGAAGATGTTGTTGGGTGAAAAAAGGATAAATTATGTTTTATAGGCATTGGAAAAGACTGGCTCTGGCCTTGACTGGTTTTTTCTGGGCGAGTTGCGATAGCGATGCCACCTCGGCAAATGGTGGAGAGGACCAGTCTATCGGCAATTCCTCGGATAGTGATAAGATTGCATCCTCTAACTCTGCGGTCAAGGAAAATTCCAGCAGCAGTGAGATGCAGCAGGCCATTGCCCTGTACGGTGTGCCAAATGATATTGCCAACTGTTACTTGAACAAGGGCGATTCTACGGTCCATTGTGGAGACAGAACGGTGTGCAAACAGCTGACCGAGGAGCGTTGGGAAAGTGAGTACAAGTGTGTTGATGATATTTGTCCAGAATACGGAGTTGTACTAGTTTCAGAGAATACTTATCAGTGTGATGGGAAAACATATAACGAGGCCGAATTCAAAGCCAAGTACAATATAGTGTATGAATATGATCCTTCTAAAGAACCTATCACTTGTAATGAATCCGACGAGAATACCGTTACATGCAACGATGGTGTCACGTATACGGTAACGACCGACGAGAAAGGAAACAAGACCTATACCGATGGGGAAGGGAATTCTCTTTCCGAAATAGAATTCAACGAAAAGTACGAGATTGAAGAAGAAATGTACGCTCCTCTTTATGGTATTTTCTGGTAATGATGGGGGTGCTAAACTATGTTCCGTAGACATTGGACAAAGGTTCTTCTTGCTTTGACCGGATTTTTCTGGACTGGCTGTGAAGATTCTTCATCAGAAGCGGTTTGTCTCTACGGTCCAGACCCCAGTGGTACTTTCGGTCCTCCTTCCGAAGACTTAAGCAGTGAATCGGGGACTGCCAAATCCTCCTCTTCAAAACAGAAGAGTGTCAGTTCCAGCAGCAGGGGAGATGAACCTCGGGGCATAGCCGCTTGCTATGATGTTTCCAGTGATCGGCAGACCTTGGTGCGACAGCAAAATAATGGCACTACGCTTCTTTCTTGCGATGATGGAGCCGCCTGTCAGGAAAAAGTCGTTGAGGCCGACGTGACCGCCCCGGATTGTGAAGTGACCGATTGTGACAGCTGGGAACCCCCAATCGTACGCGATACCGTGTATTACTGCATCAACGGCGAAAATAGTGAAGTCTATACCCCAGAAGAATTCATGAAACGCTACGCAAAGGTTGATAAGAACGCAGAAAGTTCTTCCAGTAGTCTTGATATGCCAATTGCTGTTTACGGCCCCCCTTGCTATTTTAGCGGAACTTGCGATACGGAAGATGAATAGTTCCTATGCGCCTTAGTCTAAAAAAGAAGCTCGCCCTCGAGGCCTACCGCCTTTATCGCCATAATGAAATCAAGGCCCATCCGCTGACCTATTTCTTTTGGGAATGTACACTTCGCTGTAATTTACATTGCCTGCATTGTGGCAGTGATTGCGTTAAGGACGCTATTCCCGATATGCCTCGGGAAGATTTTATGGGTGTGTTGGACAAGCTAGCGACCCATATCGACCCCAAGCACTTTATTGTGGTAATTACAGGAGGCGAACCTCTGATGCGCCCTGACCTGGAGGAGTGCGGCAACGAAATCAAGAAACGGGGCTACCCCTGGGGGATGGTGACCAACGGACTTGCCATGACGCCGGACCGCTATAAAAGGCTTTTGTCCGCAGGTCTACGCTCGCTGACCATCAGCCTCGACGGCCTGCAAGAAAGTCACAATCATTTCCGAGGCGACCCGCACAGCTTTCAGCGAGCGCTGGCAGCCGTTGATATGGCCGCCCACACCCAAGGTCTCACCTTCGATGTGATGACCTGCGTGAACCGGGAGAACCTTAAGGAACTGCCGAAGATTCTCGAAATTCTCCTGAAGATCGGTGTGAAGCGCTGGCGTATTGCCACGGTGTTCCCGAAGGGCCGTGCCAAGGACAACCCGCTGTTCCAGTTGACCAACCAGGAATTCCGGCAGGTCTTTGACTTTATCCGGGAGGTGAAGTCCCTGAAGGTCATCAATGTGAATTACGGCTGCGAAGGTTTCCTGGGCAGCTACGAGAAGGATGCCCGCAACTACCCGTTCTTCTGTAGGGCGGGGGTGAACGTCAGTTCCGTTCTTTGCGACGGGAGCATTTCGGCTTGCCCGAGCCTGCGTGGGGACTATATCCAGGGGAACATCTACAAGGACGACATCTGGGACGTGTGGCAGAACCGCTACCAGGTGATGCGTGACCGCAGTTGGGCCAAAATCGGCGACTGCAAGAAGTGCAAGTACTGGCGCTACTGCGAAGGGTCTAGCCTGCACCTCCGGGACGAGAAAACGAAGGAACTTGCCTACTGCCATGTCCAGCGTCTTGAGGACGCAGGAGCCTAATACGACCGCTCGGCTCAGTCGCATTTGAGGCATCTACGAACTCGCCTCGCTCTCGCCACCACGACTCGTTGATACGAGTCGCTTGTGGCTCACAGACGACCGCTCGGCTCACGGCTCCCACCATCCTCCTGTGCTGGTCTAACCCGAAAAAAGCCGGATTTTCGGTAAAATAGGGGCCAAAATAAGGGAAATCCCCTTTACTTTTTGCCTGTTTTATGCTAAATTTGGGACTCCAATAGCAACTTAAAAAGGATTACAAAATGTATTCTATTGTTGAAACAGGTGGTTTCCAGTATAAAGTCGAGCTGGGCAAGGCCTACAAGGTCCCCACTCTTGACGCCGCTGTTGGTTCCGAACTGGAGCTCAAGTCCGTTCTTCTTTTCGCAGGAAAAGAAGTGCAAATCGGCACCCCTGTCCTGAACGACGCCTCCGTGAAGGTTGAAGTCCTTGCCCACGGCAAGTATGACACCGTCATCGTTTTCAAGAAGAAGCGTCGCACCCGTTACGAACGCCGTAACGGTCATCGTCAGGGCTATACCGAGGTGCTGGTTACGGAACTTCGCTCCGGCGCAGAATCCGCAAAGGTCGATCCCAAGGTTATCGAACGCAACCGCGCTCGCGTGGCTGCCCTTGCCAAG
Organism: uncultured Fibrobacter sp.; assembly: GCA_946402415.1. Classification (GTDB taxonomy): domain Bacteria; phylum Fibrobacterota; class Fibrobacteria; order Fibrobacterales; family Fibrobacteraceae; genus Fibrobacter. The sequence goes on along the minus strand of CAMIWK010000158.1, from coordinate 422 downwards.
CAGAAGGAGCAGAACAAGCCCCTTACTCGCAAGGAAAAGATTGCTCAGGGCATTGCCAAGCCGGCCAAGGTCAAGAAGAACTCTCTGCGTAAGGCTAAGGAGGCTTAATCCATGGCACATAAGAAAGGTCAAGGTTCAGTACGTAACGGCCGCGACAGTAACGCCAAGTATCTTGGTGTCAAGAAGTACGCGGGCGAAACCGTCAAGGCTGGCAACATCATCGTTCGTCAGCGCGGTTCTCACTTCCACAGTGGCGTGAACGTGGGCATGGGCAAGGATTTCACCTTGTTCTCCCTGGTTGACGGCAAGGTGAAGTTCGAACGCCTCGATGCAAAGCGTCAGAAGGTCTCCGTCTATCCGGAAGAAGCCTAATTCGATTTTGTTTCGACTTTTAAGCGGCTACTCTCTGAGTGGCCGTTTTT
>CAMIWK010000157.1 GCA_946402415.1 uncultured Fibrobacter sp. | reverse complement strand
AATTTCTATATTTGCGCCACCATTGGGGTATCGTCAAGTGGTAAGACAACGGATTTTGATTCCGTTATTCGTTGGTTCGAATCCAGCTACCCCAATGAACTTTTAACCATCCAAATTGGAGAAAAACAATGGAACTCACAACGCTCAAGGCTACCTCGAGAGTGCTAGGTGCAAACCGCGAAAACAAGCGTTTGCGTAAGGCCGGTCAGATCCCGGCTGTCTATTATGGTAAGGGTACAGAGACTGTGAATATCAGCGTCAGCTCTATCGATATTCGCAAGGTTCTCGCACCCGGTAAGCGTTACACCCTTCTGGACCTGGAAATCGATGGCAAGGCCGGTAATCCTGCCGTCATCTACAACTACCAGAAAGACGCCATCTCCCAGGAATTCGTCCACATTGACTTCCTCAAGATCGACGAAGCTACCCCGGTGAAGGTTCGCGTTCCTGTTAAGCTCTCCGGTCTTCCGGTGGGCGTCAAGACCCAGGGCGGTGTTCTGGCTCAGGAAACTCATTACCTGATGCTCTCTGCCAAGCCCGCTTCCATTCCGACCGTTCTGGAACTGGATATCTCCGACTTCGAGACCAACGTGACCTTCTACGCCAAGGACTTCAAGCTCCCCGAAGGCGTTACTCTGGCTTCCGTTCCTCGTACGGTGATCTTCTCCATCTCTTCTAAGTCCAAGAAGAAGGATGCTGCCGACGCCGCTGCCGCACCTGCCGCTGAAGCTGCTGCTCCCGCAGCCGCTGCCGCCGCTCCTGCTGCTGAAAGTAAGTAAACGACCGCTCGCGCTAGACTCTGGACGTCAAGTACAGGGTTGGCGCTCGCTCTCGTAACCGCCCCTAGTTAATACTAGGGGCTTTGTTGCTCACAGGCGACCATTTAGAAAATTTCTCAATGACACCTCTAGCGTATGCTTGGGGTGTTTTTTTTCTAAATTATGCCCCATGATTAGCATTACCAAGCTGTTGATGGATGTGCCGAATTTTGGCGACACCCTTCGCTATATTCCTGAGGCCCACGAGGCCCGGAACGGAGTGAGCGAAGGTCGTGGCCCGGTGGTGGTTTGGAACTGCACCAAGACTTGCAACTTGAACTGCGTCCACTGTTACGCTCGCTCCGAGGCCATCAAGTACCAGAACGAACTGACCCACGAAGAAGGCCTTTCGCTCATCGACCAGCTTGCGGACTTCAAGGTTCCCGTCATCTTGTTCAGCGGTGGCGAGCCTCTGCTGCGTCCGGATTTTTTTGAACTGGCAAACTACGCCGCCAGCAAGGGCATTCGCCCGACCATTAGCACCAACGGCACCCGCATCGACGAAGACATTGCCAAACGCCTAAAAGACATGGGCGTAGGCTACGTGGGCATCAGCCTGGATGGTTGCGAGGCCACCCATGACAAGTTCCGCGGCAAGCCGGGAGCCTTCCAGATGGCACTCCGGGGCATCCGCAACTGCGTGGCTACGGGGCAAAAGGTGGGCCTCCGCTTTACCATCACCCGCGACAACGTTCAAGATTTAGATTCCATCTTCGACTTGCTGGAACGGGAAAACATCGACCGGGTCTGCTTCTACCACCTGGTCTACAGCGGTCGCGGCTCTGCTATGGTGGAGCGAGACCTGAACCACGAAGAAAGCCGTCGCGCCATGGACCTGATTATCGAACGTACCCTGGATTTCAAGGCCCGCGGGATTAACAAGGAAATCCTTACGGTGGATAACCACGCCGACGCCGTTTACCTGTACCTCAAGATGAAGGAGCGGGACCCTGCTCTCGGGGAACGCATCCTGAAGCTCATCCAGAGCAATGGCGGAAACCGCAGTGGCATGGCCTTCGGAAACATCGACAGCGTAGGGAATGTGCACCCGGATCAGTTCACTCAATACATCACCCTAGGCAACGTTCGTGAGCGTCCCTTTGGTGAAATCTGGACCGACCTGAGCAACCCCATTATGGCGGGCCTCAAGGACCGTAAGCCTCTCTTGAAGGGACGCTGCCCCAAGTGTCCGTATCTGAACCTGTGCAACGGCAACTTCCGCACCCGCGCCGAAGCCGTGACCGGCGACTTCTGGGCTCAGGACCCGGCTTGCTACCTGACAGATGAAGAAATAGGTTCTGTCGGCTAGTTTTTATAGACTTTCTACAACCTGCTCCAGGCGTTTCTTGGCGGGGGAGTCCTCTAGAGGCATAAAGAGTTCCTTCGCGAAGGCCCGTGTGAGCATTTCCTTGGCCGTTTTTTCGGGGATTCCCCTGCTGGTCAGGTAGAAAAGCTGTTCCCTGTCTAGTTCTCCGCAGGTGTTTCCGTGAGTGCATTCCACGTCGTCGTGGTATATTTTCAGCACCGGCTTTACGGAAACAGAGGAATCTTCGGAAAGGAGAATGGTGTTCACCAGTTGGGAGGAGAAAACCTTGGTGCAGTTCTGCCCAACGATAACGCTGCCGTCGTAACTGGCGTTGGACTTGCCGTTCAGCAGGTTCCTTGCAAACTGGACGCTTTCGGTTTCGGGAGCCTCGTGGCGGATGGTGATACGGTGGTGGACGGAATCGTCGCTGTCGAGCACGTTCAGGGTCCGGATTTCGAGACGGGCGCCGTTCCCCTTCAAAAAGGCGTCCAGGCTGGTGCGCTTGATTCCAGAGCCCTGTTCAATTTCGGAGAAGAAAACCTTGGAACCCGCCTCCTGCACGATACGGAAGTGCCGGAACCGAAGGGGCACGCCGTCGGCCGGGTTCGCGAAGAAGATGTGGACCTGAGCGTTTTCACCTACGTGGATGTCGAAACGTTCGGCGCAGATTTCGTGGGCTACCTTGTTGTCGAGAATCTCGAGGCTTGCCCTGGCGTTCTTGCCGATGTTCAAAACGGTATGGCCGAAATCGTTATTGCACTTGAGCATGGCCATTTCGTTTGCGTTGTCAGCGATATCCCTTTGCATGGGGCGGGCGTTATAGGCAATGGGTAGCAGTGCCGCAAAGTCATCTTCATCGGAGTAATCCGCAGTGTCGGCGCAGGCTTCAGGAAACTCTGGTGCAGGAATCTTTGCCACAGGGAAGAATGTCCACAACTCGTTGTTGCGCTGTGGCATGCCGATTTGCTTTAAGCGGGTCTGGGCGTCCATTACTTTTCCTCGATCCAGTCGTAGCCTTTTTCTTCCAGCTCCAGGGCCAGTTCCGGGCCTCCGCTTAAGATAATCTTTCCGTGACGGAGCACGTGGACAAAGTCGGGCTTTATGTAGTCCAGGAGCCTCTGGTAATGGGTCACCAGAATGACCGCCTTGTCTGGGCCCATTATATGGTTGATACCGCCTGCCACAATGCGTAGCGCGTCAATGTCCAGGCCGGAATCGGTTTCATCAAGCAGGGAAACTTTCGGGTCCAGGATGGCCATCTGCAAAATCTCGTTGCGCTTCTTTTCGCCGCCGGAATAGCCTTCGTTTACGCCGCGGTCCCGGTAGCGTTCGTCCATTTCTAGCAGGGCCATTTTCTCGTCGATAAGCTTCTTGAATTCGGCGTCGTCGATTTCGGGCTGCCCGAGGAACACCCGCTTGCTGTTCAGGGCCATCTTCAGGAATTCCACATTGTTCACGCCGGGAATTTCGGTGGGGTATTGTGTGCTGATAAACAGCCCGCTGTTGGCTCTTTCGTTGATTTCCATCTGGAGCAGGTCCTTGCCGTCTAGCGTGACAGAACCGCCATCTAC
>CAMIWK010000156.1 GCA_946402415.1 uncultured Fibrobacter sp. | reverse complement strand
AGACGGGTGCCACCAGCACAAAGATCGCCCCGCTAGATGTAATGCTGAACAACTATGAGCGTGAAATCATCACCGAGGCCATCAAGCGCAACAACGGAAACCTTTCCGCTGCAGGCCGTGACCTGGGCGTATCCCCCCGCATGATGAACTACCGCATGAATAAGCTCGGCATCAAGTCTAAGTAGATACGCTTAGTTTTTTTTAGTTATCAACTACAAAATCCAGTGGTATTCCAGGCCGAGGCTTATAAAGCAGTCGATGGTGGATCCGCCGATGGTAGTAGGTTCAGCCGCAGCGTCGGGAGAGGGGTCCGAATAGGTGTCGCGTCCTCTGCTAGAGATTCCCGTACGTAGGCTTACGCCGTAATGTTTGGCAAATACGAACTGTGAACCGAACCCTATAAGGGCCCCCTTGTAGACTTCTTCAAATTCTACACGCTTCTCGTAGGCGGCAGATGGCTTTTTAACGTCATCCTTCACGTCAATGTCTTCCACAAAGAAGCTATACTGGAAACCGAGAAACACGAAGGGTGTAATGTCCATCCACTTGTTCATAGGGAAGGTCTTGGAAAGGTGTATGCTGAGGCCGATTTCATGCTGGTAGAAATACCAGTGGTCCAGCTCATCGTAGGAGGTGTCTCTACTGTCGGTCTTGACGTTGTGCTTGGCCAATCGGTAGATGATTTCGGCTCCAATGAACCCGTACCAGGTCCCACCGGCATAAAGGCTTAAAAACGGGTCGGAATCATCGATGAAATTCCAGAGGCTTGTGGAGTCTTTGGTGATGCGATACTTGCGAACCTTGCTGTCAATATGGCTTCGGTACCAATTGTCGGGGGTCAGCGGAATTTTTGCCTGAGAATACCCGAGTCCTACGCCAATCCAACCATTGAAACTGGGAGTCTCTTTGTAATACTCATCGGGCTCCGTGGCCATCTTTTCTCGTTCCTTCTTTGTAAGGCGTCTCTTGGCGGGATGATCAAAAAAGGAATTGGCCATGTCATCGTATAGAGCAATGGGGTCGCTGTTGAAGGCTACCGTACCCGCTATCTTCGGTGTACTTGCGGTTTCATCAAAAAGGGCTACCTTTACAACTCCTTCTACCTTGGAAACATACATCACAATCTTGTCTTCTAGGGCCTGGATTTTCGCAATCATGGCAGGGTGTCTTGCTTTCAGGTATTCGGCTCTGGTGTTGGGCTCCAGGTTGTAGCCAAGCCAGTTTCCGTAACGGAGTGCTATGGAGTCTCTTTCCCATTCACCAAAAATGCGACATTTAGGGTCGCCAATGCTGGTGTTGTTCCGTTTCAGCGAAAGGCAGAATTCCTTGGGGTCGATAGTGATGGATTTGTCCACATTCCATATTAGGATATCGCCATCTTTCCAGAGGGTGTAATGGGAATTGAAATAGACGTCTCGTGCATGGGAGAGTCCCGCAAGCAAGCCTAGTATCATAAAGAAAAGCAAGAAGGAACGCTTCATCTGCCCGCTCCTTCCACCAGATGGCTGCGCATGCTTTCGGCAATACTTTGTACCAGCTGTTCCATGTCTGTCATGGAAAGGTGGGTTATTGGCCTGTCAATCTGGTCGATACTGTTAAACAGCGCACGTTGTTTCTCGTTGTCCCATAGGGTGTAGGACACGATGGCCGTCAAGTTCTTGGAGGTTTTCTTTTCGGGACTCTCGTTGTGTATAAGCGCATAGTCGAAAAAGTCCTCACGGTTCAGGTCCGTACCTAGGATGGCTTCGTGGATAATCAAGATTCGGGTAGGCATATAGCCTGTGGAATCTTTTAAGACAATTCCCTGTTCTGGAATTTTTCCTTTGATAAAAATCCGGCTGTCCAGCTGCTGGCTTTCCTCTGGAGAGGCGTCCAACAGGGAGGCGGGCAGGGCCCTTATTTCAGGGTACAACTTTTGCAAGTCCTGGACAAGCCATTTGGCACAATCGCCTGTGATATGCTTCTGAATTTCTTCAGGGGGAATGTTCAATTTTTTGGCAAACCAGGCGGAACGATTCAGCACGAAGGCTTTTTCTGCCCCGATAACCGCAAAATCCTTAAACGGTGGAATCGTGTAGGCGGGGTGACTTTTGGTCCACTGGTAATGCGTGCCGCATCCGGCAAGGAGGCAAGCGACTATGCACCAGAAGACAAAAGTCCAAACACCCTTGAACATTTCAACCTAGTTAAATTGCGCCCCATTTTTCGCGGTAGGCGTAAACTTTGTCCAGAATGCCTTCGGGGGCATTGATGGCCTTGCGGTTCTCTTCGCTTTCGAGGAAGGCGATGATATCGTTGATATTCACGATGGAGTAGGCCTGGATTCCGTATTCGTCTTGCACGGTCTGGAGGGCGGACTTGCCGTTTTCAAGCTTTTCCTTGCGGTCTACCGAAATCAGGAGGCCAATAACGTTGGCATTTTCGATCTTAGAGAGGGCCTGCATGGTCTCGTTTACGCTGGTGCCCGCAGTAATCACGTCTTCGATAATCACCACGTTGGTCTTTTCAGAGTACTTGTAACCCACCAGGGAACCGCCTTCGCCGTGGTCCTTCACTTCCTTGCGGTTGTAGGTGAAGGTGAGGTTCTGGCCATACACGTCGGAGAGTTTCATGGCGGTGGCGGCGCACAGGGGAATTCCCTTGTAAGCCGGGCCATAGAGGTTCTGGGCCTTGCCGTCGAAATGGACCATGTAGGTACTGGCATAGTACTCAGCCAGCTTGGAAAGGCTAGCACCTGTGCGGAACTCGCCGGTATTGATGAAATACGGAGTCTCGCGACCGCTCTTGGTGATAAAGTCACCGAACTTGAGGGCTCCAGATTCAACAAGGAAATGGACAAAATTGTCTTTGATGTTCATAAAACTATGCCGCTCCCATCAGCATGCCGAAGATGCTGGCGAAGACATTGTAATTTTCGGTGAGGACTTCAATGGCAATAAGCAGGGCAAATACCACAACGCAAAGTCCGATGTAAAAGTAGAAGGATTTCTTGAATCCCTTGATTTTTAGCTTGAAGATGAACCAGGCGATGACACTGAAGATGGCGCTTAACGCCCAAGCCGCGACGGCCCCGAGAGCAACTCCTGGAATCTGGTTTATCGCAAAGCTGATGGCGATGCCTGGAATGAAATAGAATACGATACACAGTACGCAGAGCAGAGCAAAGCCTACATAGTGGGAGAAACCCCGTTCCTTCTGGACAATAATTTGGGGTTGCGTTTCGGGAACGGCAGGCTGTGCCGGTTCGGTCTGCGCTTCGGCGGGAGCGTCTGTAGCGGTTGCGGGTGTTGCCTCGGCAGGTGTTTCGACTACTTTTCCCTCTTCGTTCTTGATTTCTTCGGACATGGTTTCTCCTAGAGTATAAATGTTCTTCCTGCGTAGACAAATACGCGATGCTCAAGCCAGAGCTTAAGCGCTGCAGACAAAGTGCGCTTTTCGATATCTTTACCTAGCTCTACCAGCTCATCGATGCTGGCCGTTTCGGGCACTCGCTGGATATCCTGGCAGATAATGGGGCCTTGGTCCAGGTCTTCGGTGGCAAAGTGGGCGGTTGCACCGATAATCTTTACGCCCTTGTGCCAGGCCTGGTGGTATGGCTTTGCCCCCTTGAAGGCCGGCAAGAATCCGTGGTGGATGTTGATGATGCGGTACTTGAATTCTTCGGTAAAGGCTTCGCTCAGGATTTGCATGTAGCGGGCAAG
>CAMIWK010000155.1 GCA_946402415.1 uncultured Fibrobacter sp. | reverse complement strand
AGGTTGCGGTCGTTGGCATCGGCCAGCTGCTGCTTCAAGGCTTCGGTCGGGTCGACTTCTGCGGCAGCTTCGGCAGGCTGTTCGGCAGCCGCTTCTGCGGGCTGCTTGGCGGAAGCGTCGGCAGGTGCGTCCGGACTGGATCCTTCATCGCTTTGCTCCTCAGGATGACACTCCGAGCCCGAGACGCTCTCGTCTAATTTCATTGCGTCTTCGGCGGCCTTGAGCACGTCCTGTTCGAATTTTGCCTTTTCTTCTGCGGTCGGTTCCTGTTCGTTCAAATCTTCAGCCATTTCTATAACCTTTCTGGATTGCCCGTCGTGGGCATATGTTTTAATTTTCAGCGCAAATTTAGCATAAGGAGAGTGCCACGGCAAAACTCGTTTTGACATGGCCGAACCGAGCTAAATGCGCTCTTTTTGAGCGCAATTTAGCAAAATATATGCCAACGGTAAAGCAGGGGAATTTGAGCGTAAAACCAAGCATAATAGTATTATTGTGAAACAAAGTCCCCTCTCGTTTTCTATATTTTAGTTTACATAACCTACATTATCGGCAATACAAAAACATAGAAAATGGCGATTTTAATTCATTATGGCCAATCCCGTAACTACATTCTTTATATATTGTAAACACAATGAAGATATCTTCCGCCATATCGAAATGGATCTTTTTTGTCGTTGCCGTAGCTTTTACGGGCATTCTGCTACAGGGATGTGCGGCTACGCGCAAGATTGACGCGGCCAGTATCCTTTCCAAGACAAAGCTGGAATTCAAGGAACTTCAGCTGGACTCGGTATCAATCAATCCGGACCTGTTCGACAACATCAAGAACATAAAGTCTACGCTGTTGCCGAATCCCCAAGTTGTCCTCATGGTCCAGAATCTGGCCCGTGGAATCATCGAGAAGGAATTGGGCAAGGCTCACCTGACGGCAGTCATGACGGCAAACAACCAGAGTCCCGACACCCTGTGGATCCGTGAGCTGAAAGCAGAACTATTCCTGGATACCCTGATAGAGCTTCCACTGCAGCTGAAGGATTCCACGGTCCTTATGCCCGGGATGAACGACATTACACTTACGACCAAGTTCCCGCTGGATAAGCGGCTCTTTGGATTGGCTTCAATCACCAAGTACAGAATCAAGGGGGAGATTTTTGTCTCCCTGGAGGCCGAAGGCCCTATGGTTTCTTTTGATTTTGACATTGAGCATCCTATTACTCCCGAAGAAATCAAGGCTCTCGAAGATAGGGCCCGAAAGACACTTTTGGATGGCCTGGTCAGCGATTGGGTCTATTCTATTTTCCCGAAGGAATGATTATGAAACTCCCCCGCCGTTTTGTTCCTGAAAACCTGAATCCCGATGACGAAAAGAAAATCAGCGAGCTTTACCGGAGCCTGCTATTGCGGGACATTCCCGCGGCCGCCACTCCCCTACGGGACTGGATTCTGGACTGGAGCGAGCTGAACTCTGTGCTGGGCGAAGTCAGCTGCCGCCGCTACGTGGCCATGACCTGCGACACCAAGGACGAAAAGGCTGCCAAGGCCTATGCCGACTTTGTAGAAAACATCCAGCCTGTCATCAACGAATACGATGACAAGCTGAACAAGAAACTGATGGCCCACCCCGCCAAGAACGAACTCAAAGGCGAGTTCGGCGAATGGTTCAAGGGCGTGCAGGTTTCCCTGGACCTGTTCTCCCCCGACAATATTCCCCTGGAAACCGAAGAAAACAAGGAAATCCAGGCCTACCAGAAGATTACCGGCGGCATGAGCGTGGAATTCGAAGGCAAGACCCAGACCATGCAGCAGATGGCGACCTACATGGAAAAAACGGACCGGGGCTTGCGGGAACGGGCCTGGCGGGCCATGTGGGAACGCCGCCTCAAGGATAAGGACGCCCTGGACGGGGCTTTTGATAAGTTGTTCAAAATCCGCAAGGAAATCGCCAGGAACGCCCACTGCAAGGACTTTATCGACTACATTTTCCTCGCGAAGCATCGGTTCGACTACTCCCCCGCCGACTGCGAGGCTTTCCACGAAAGCATCGAGAAGCTGGTGCTCCCGCTGCTGAAAGAAATCTACAAGAAGCGCGCCCAGAAAATGGGCCTGGACAAGCTCCGCCCCTGGGATCTGGATGTAGATCCTCTGAACCGTTCGCCCCTGAAGCCCTACGGAAATGGCACCGAACTTATAGAGAAGTGCGACCAGATTTTCGAGAGCATTCATCCCCAGGCAGGCAAATGGGCTCGTGAAATGCAGGCCCAGAACCTTATTGACCCGGATTCCAGGCTCGGGAAGGCCCCCGGCGGATACCAGATTGGCTTTGATGAGAGTCGCCTCCCCTTCATCTTTATGAATTCGGCCTGCACGGACCGGGACATTTACACGCTTTTGCATGAATCCGGCCATTCTTTCCACCAGTTCGCTTTGGCGAACCAGCCCATATTCCCCTACCGCGACGTTCCTGCCGAATTCGCCGAAGTGGCCAGTATGAGCATGGAACTTATTGGCATGTCGAACCTAAAACCGTTCTATGGTGATGACAAAGAGGCTCTTGAACGAAGTATTATTGGCGAACTGACGGATGTCATTTGGCTTTTCCCCTGGGTGGCCAGCGTGGATAGCTTCCAGCTCCGCATCTACAGCTTCCCGGAACATACGGCCAGCGACCGCATGGACATCTGGAACGAAATTATGGACCGTTACGATGCTGGCGTCGACTATTCGGGCCTTGAGGCGGTTCGCGGGAACCTCTGGCAGAAGCAGCTGCACATTTTTGAGTGTCCGTTCTACTATATCGAGTACGGGATTGCCCAGATTGGTGCTCTGCAGGTATGGGCGAACTTTAAGAAGGACCCCAAAAAGGCCATCGACGACCTTTTCAAGGCCGAGAGTCTTGGAAGCAGCCGTCCACTGCCGGAGCTTTTCGATGCCGCCAATATCAAGTTCGACTTCACCCCCAGGACCCTTGAACCGCTCATGCAGGTTGTCTGGGATGAACTGGGTAGGCAATAGTCAATAAAAATCGGGCTTTTTTCGCATTTTTTATGGGAAAAATGGCAAAAATTGCTTGACAATTGCCAAAAATCAATCTATATTTGGCTCCACATCCTAAGGAGGGATGGCCGAGTGGTTGAAGGCGCACGCTTGGAAAGCGTGTTTACTTTACGGTAACGAGGGTTCGAATCCCTCTCCCTCTTCTAAAAATTTCGGAGGTACCCCGATGTCCGACCAGAGAGTTTATCTCGATGATATCTATGCCAGCAAGGAATGCCAGGGTTCTGTGTTCCGCGCTGTGGTGATGATGGCTCACGAAGCCCGTTTCCTCAACAACCAAGCCGGACTGGGCTATATCCAGCTTACCAAGAAGCCCACCACCATCGCCATGTACAAGTTCAAGGAAGGCAAGCTTTCCATGACTGAAAAGGCAAACAACGACGTGACTGAAGAAGCCATTGCTGCTTCCGCCGCTGCTGAATCCGAAAACGTGGTGGAAAACGCTGCCGCCAATGCGGAAGCAGCCGACGCCGCTTTCGGTGTGTAATTCCGAAACTTTTTGAAATGATACCTCGGACTAACCTCCGGGGTATTTTTTTGTATCCACCTTCCGGGGCTGTCTTTTTTTGCTATCTTTAGCCCCGTAACTTTTAAACCGGCGGCCCTGGTCGCCATACAATCAAGAGGTAAATCAAATGGCAGTTTCTTACAAGGAACTCGGCTTGGTTAACACCAAGGAAATGTTTG
>CAMIWK010000154.1 GCA_946402415.1 uncultured Fibrobacter sp. | reverse complement strand
AATCCCAAACAAGGAGGCTTTCGTGATATTCATGACCTTTAGATGCTTCGGGGCAGCAAAAGGTTGCGCGCCCTACCGTCCTGCGTTCTTTTTCATCATCTCGCGGCGCTGTTCTTCGGCAAAGAGGCGTGCCATCTCGATACGGTTGATTTCCTGTTCCTTCTTCTTGGTCTCTTCCTTGCAATTCACGCACTTGGTGGCGGTAGGCACTGCCAAGAGACGGGCCTTGGGAATCAGCTGCTTGCAGACCTTGCATATGCCGAAGGTACCCTTCTTGATGCGCTGGAGGGCCTCTTCCAGGTAGACCAGATACTTGCCTTCGCGAGCCGCCAGGGAGAACGTCGTTTCCAGGGCATTGTAGTCTGTAGCGGAATCGGCGCTGTCGGAATCCCCACCGTCGCCGGACTGGTGCTTCTGGCCTTGAAACGCATTAGACTTTTCCGTCTCGTTCTGGGCAGTCACCAGCTGGCGACGCTTTTCCACGAGCATCTCCTCAAAAAACTTGAGGTCGGCGGCACTCATCTTTGCTTGTTTCTTTTCAGCCATAGTTCGCTCCTTTTTGGGGGTTCCCTTACATAATCATTTCGTGTTAAACTAAATTATTTTTCTTAAAAGAGGACATTATTTTAGAAAATATCCGCATTTAATTTTAGACCCTGTTTCTTGATATCCTTGATTAAGGCATCAATATCGGCGCCTATAAGGTCCAGCTCCTTGTGGATGTCGCCCTTTTTCGATAAAATCAGCCCTACGGTATTGTTATCCTGATCCAGTTTGGCCTCGATACCTTCCAGGTCTTCCTTAGCCCCGTGAACCATGCTCAAGAGGCTATCTACCCGAGCCACAAGGTTTTCCACCTTCTGGACAGTTCCGTCGGCCTTACCGGAGACATCACCCAAAGTTGACTTGGCCTGGTCAAGAGTCCCTTCTGCCTTGGAAAGCAGGTCCATAGCCGAGCCCACCCACTCCTGGACCGATTCCCTGGACACCTGGATCAGGTTGTCGCCCTTCTTGAGCACCCGGTCAACACGCTTGCCCGCCGTACCCTTGGTCACGGAATCTTTCAAGGCGCCAAGCTGGGTGGTAATGGAATCCAGTTCCGAAAGGATGATAGCGAGGTTCCGCCCTACCGCATTGGCCCCTTCTTCGTAGTGGCCGTGCACCGTATCGCCATCGGCAATAAAGTCCTGACCATCGCCAGTCAAGACGCTCAGTTCGCGTTCACCCATAAGGCCTGCCGTCTTCAAGCGGAACTCGGAGTTTTTGGGAATCTTGGTATCCGCAAGAACCCGCGCCGTCACAAAGACTGCATCCTCAGTCAGGTCCACCTTCGCGATTTCACCCTTGGTAATGCCCCGCACTTCTACGCGGTTTCCCGGAGAAAGGGTTCCGATACTTTCGTAGCGTACTACAAAGCTATAGCGGTCATGATGGGGGCTCGCCGGATGGAACAGGTACAGGGCCAAGCCGCAACCAAGGACAATGGCTGAGAAAACCACAACAGGAAAAAAGTTCGAACGGAATTTTCTACGGAAATTATTCATAGGGGGACCAATTCTCCGGTTCCATTTCCAGCAAGTCGTCTGTGTATTCGCCCTTGGCTTTCGCCTTTATCTTTTGCATCAGGCTCTCATTGAAATCACGAGCCACATTCTGGCCGTTCATCTTCATCAGGGCGTTCATGGCAATCACTTCGCAAATCACCGTCAGGTTCTTGCCCGGCGAAACAGGAATCACGATTTTTGGAATCGAGACGCCCATAACAACCTCATCCTGCTCGTTCAGACCCGTTCGCTCATACGAAACGCTCTGGCTCCAGGGCTGGAGTTCCACGATGACTTCAATCTTTTTCACCTTGCGGATAGCGTGAATACCGAACATAGAGCGGATATCGAGAAGCCCTACTCCGCGAATTTCCATGTGATGACGGATTAGCGGATCGGGGCGACCAATAAGTACGTTACCCATATGGCTCACGTGGACCACGTCATCGGCCACCATGCGGTGCCCACTTTCCACCAGGTCTAGCACACATTCGGACTTGCCCACGTTGCTGTCGCCCACAAAGAGCATACCGATACCGTAAACATCCACGAGACTCCCGTGGATAATGGCGTGGGGTGCAAAGAATTCCTCGAGAATCCTCTGGGCAATCTTGTTAAACTCGTAGGTGTGCAGAGTCGTAGAGAACAGCGGGATATGCAACTTGCTGCACATGGCCCGAAGTTCGGGGTGCGGCATCTGGGCATGGGTCACTACCCACATAGGCGCCTTGAAAACGGATAGGTTTTCAAAGACCTTCACGCGGCCTGCCGTACCCAAGGATTCCAGATAGTTCCATTCCGTATGGCCCACTACCTGAATCTGTTCCGAACTGTACACCTTCGTATAGCCCGCCATGGCAAGACCAGGGCGGTGGATACCGCTTTCGGCAATGTTTGTATTCAGGTCCTCTTCCGGAGAATGAAGGGCCAGCTGCAAGTCCTTACCGTAGCGACAGAAAAAGTCTCGCACCGAGAGTTTTTCCCGGTGCAAAACCTTGATATCTTTTAGTCTGGATTCTGCCATTAAGCCAAATCAGAAAGGGGCTGGGAACGATGGTCGTTCTGTTTCTCGTTGGCCTTCTTCAGCTGGGTCTTCACCCTTTCAAGAGCTACATCCACAGCCTTGCCCATGTTTTCTTCATCGGCAGAACCGACTACTACGGAACCCGTAATGTTCACGGAGATTTCACAATGACGCTGGTGTTCCACTTCGTGGTCCAGAATGACGGAGGCTCCCGTAATATTGGGGTAGAACTTTGCCAGCTTGTCCATTTCTTCCTGAATCCTATCCTGGAGACCGGCAGACGCATTAAAATGACGGGCAGAAAATTGAATATCCATTGTTAAACCTCCGTAAGTTGAGATGGCACATTTCGATGTTCTAGCATCGCATCTAGAGTATATACATCTTTTTTTATAAAAAGAACAAATATAATATGATTTTTTTGAAAAAAATTTCCCCCAATTTGGAATAATAGGCGCCTTTTTTAGCGCAATATCGGCATATTGTTAATAAATTTTTACAAAAGGGAGCGCTATACCAGTTTTCTCAGCCGAGCCGGGAGGATTTTCAGCTCCTCTTCCCTGTACTTGGCCACCGTCCGGCGGGCAACCTTGATACCCTGCTTTTCCAGCGCATCGGCAATGGCCTGGTCTGAAAGAGGCTTCTTCTTGTTTTCCTCATCCACCAACTTCTTGATGGCCTCAAGAATCTGTGCCGACCCGATAACCTCGGCACTGGACGCCGAGCCCTGCTTTACGCCAGACGTGAAAAACTGCTTTAGTTCGAAGATGCCATAAGGCGTATCCACGTACTTGCCGTTGGTCACGCGGCTGATGGTGCTCAGGTCGCGCCCCACCTCGTCGGCGATGTCCTGCAAAATCATGGGCTTCAAGAAAGCAGGGCCCTGCCGGAAAAAGGGTTCCTGGTGCTTGACGATGGCCATCATCACGTTCTCCATGGTAGAGAAACGGTTGTCCACCGCCTTCATGAATTCCTTGGCCTTGTTCAGGTTATTCTGGATGTATTCCCTGTCGCTCTTGCTCAGGTGAGAATCGTTCAACAGCGAAGCGTATGTCTGGTTAAGGTGCAACCGTTTCTGGAAACGGCGACGATAGCATTCCACCTCAAAACGACCCCTCTTTTCTACCACCTTCATGTCCGCCACCTTGATCTGGTTCGGTGCGGCCGACATCTGCTGGCCAGGGTGCGGAGCCAGCCTAGAAAGACTGCTAACCGCC
>CAMIWK010000153.1 GCA_946402415.1 uncultured Fibrobacter sp. | reverse complement strand
GCCTCAAGATGATCTGCATCGTGACCCACGTGGCCGACGCCCGCAGCTGCGTGCTGCATCCGGCAAGCCACACGCACCGCCAGCTCAGCGACGAACAGCTCATCGAAGCAGGCGTCGCTCCGGACCTGATCCGCTTCAGCGTCGGTATCGAAAACATCGAAGACATCATCGCCGACCTCACGCAGGCTCTCGACAAGGTGTAATCGAAACATCGTTTAACAAAAAGTCCCGGCCTAGTGCCGGGACTTTTTATATAAGGTGTAATCCCTTACCGTTTATTCCGATCGATCCAGGGGCGTGCCGTTGCGCCGGTGTAAATCTGGCGCGGCCTGTTGATCTTGCTCTGCGGGTCGTCGTGCATCTCTTTCCAGTGGGCAATCCAACCGGGCAAGCGTCCGATGGCAAACATCACCGTGAGCATGTTGGTGGGGATACCCATGGCGCGGTACAGGATTCCGGAATAGAAGTCCACATTGGGGTAGAGCTTACGGGCTATAAAGTAGTCGTCCTTCAGAGCGGCTTCTTCAAGCTTCAGCGCGATTTCCAGCAACGGGTCGTTGATGTGTTCGTGTTCGAACACCTGGCCCATAAGCTTCTTTAAAACTTTTGCACGAGGGTCGTAACTCTTGTACACCCGGTGGCCGAATCCAGAAAGACGGAAGGGGTCGTTCTTGTCCTTGGCCTTTTCCATCACCTGCTCGATGGTCATGCCGCTGCTCTGGATACGGAGAAGCGTTTCGAGAACGGCCTGGTTGGCGCCACCATGGAGCGGGCCCCACAGGGCGCAGATGCCGGCGCAAATGCTGGCGTACAGGTTGGCCTGGGAGCTGCCCACCATACGCACGGTAGAAGTGGAGCAGTTCTGCTCGTGGTCGGCGTGCACAATCAAGAGGGTGTTCAGCGCCTTTTCCATGATGGGGTCCAGATGGTAAGGCCTTGCCTTACTGCTGAACATCATGTTCAAGAAGTTACTGCAGTAGCTGCGTTCCGCTTCGGGGTAAACGAAGGGTTCGCCGATGCTTGCCTTGTAAGAGAAGGCCGCGATGGTGCGGATCTTGGAAATAAGACCTGCCGTGGTCAGCTCGAAGGCACTGGCGATGTTTTCGTCGTCGTAGAAACGGGGAGTGAAAAGTCCCACGGCGTTCACGATGGAACTGAGGATTCCCATGGGGTGCGCACTAGGCGGCATCTCGCGGAAAAAGTGCAGCAGGTTCTCGTGGAGCAGGGCGTTTTCGGTAAGTAGTGTACGGAAATGGGAGAGCTGCTCTGGATTGGGCAAGTCTCCGTAAATCAGGAGCCACGCGGTCTCGGGGAAGGTGGCCTTTTCGGCCAGGTCCTCGATGGAGTAGCCCCGGTAACGCAGAATACCGTTCTCGCCGTCCACATAGGTGATGGCGCTCTTGGTGCTGCCCGTGTTCAGGTAGCCATAATCAAGGGTGACCAGTCCGGATTCTTTGCGCAGTGAACTGATATCGAGACCGGTTTCGTTCTCGGTGCCTTTGATAACAGGGAGCTCGTAGCTCTTTCCATTATAGTTCAGTGTTGCCTTTTCGGACATTACTCCTCCGGAGGGCGGTTTAAAACCGCCGTTTACTTCATCTTCAAAACACAATTATAAATATTTTCGAACAGCTTGCCCAGCTTGTCGGTAGGTACGGCGCTGAAAGCTACGCGGATAAGGCCCGAAAGCATGATGGTGCCCGTGCTGTAGTCGCTAATGAGCTTCTGGCGGAGCTGCTCGGCGTCTACACCCTTGGGCTTGATGCACATGAAGTAGCCGCTGTTGCAGGGCATGGCCTCGAAGGCCTCCTTGTATTCGGGGTGGGCGGCCAGCACCTGTTTGATGGTCTCGAAACGCTTCTTGAGAATAGCGTACTTTTCAGCCTTCTGCTGCAGGTATTCGGGGCTCTGGAAGGCGGCCAGCAAGATCTTCTGGCTGATGCTGGGAGCGTTAGAGATGTTTCCGCGGACAACGCCCGCGGCCTTGTCTTCCAGGGCCTTCAGCTGGGCATCCGTGGCGCCCTTGAAACTAAAACTCATGAACCCGACGCGGAAACCCCACACGTAGTCTTCCTTGGTGGGGCCGTCCAGCTTGACGGCCAGCAGGTTCTCGTGGGCGTCCACAATCTTTGTGAAGATAGATTCCTTGGTCACGCCGTCCTCATAGACCAGTCCAAAGTAGGCGTCGTCCAGCAGGGCCACCACCTTGTTGCCGGCGGCGGCGCATTCGGTGAGGATCTTGGCTATTTCCACCGCTTCTTTTTCGGTAGCGGTATAACCTGTGGGGTTGTTGGGGAAGTTCAGGAGCACAACCTTCTTTTCGCTCTTGCTCTCGGCCAGGGCCTTTTTCAGGGCTTCCGTGTCGAAACCGCCGTCCTTGAAGGTATTGAAGGTCTTGATCTTTGCACCGCAGCTGTTCACGAACACCAGTTCGTAGTTGTCCCAGTAAAGGTCGGGGATAATCACCTCGTCGCCCGGATCCAAGAAGAGGTAGCCCGCGCAGCTGATGGCGTGGGTGAGGGCGCAGGTCACCACCGGGTTGCTGAATTTCTTGGTGGCGAGGGTCGGGTTCTTGCGGACAATCTGCTCTTTCCAGGCCTTGCGCAGGTCGGGGTTGCCGAAGCTTGGGGCGTACAGGAATGCCTGCTTGGGCAGGTTCAGGCTCTTGAGCACGCAGTCCAGGACCAGGGGGCTCCCGTCATCTTCCAGGGCGGTTCCGATGGTGGCGTTGATGTCTTTGCCCTTGGCCTCGGCGCCCTGGCCCAGAATGCCCTTGCGCGGGAAGAAAATGGCCTTGCCCCTTTCGGAAAGCATAGAGAGTACGTTGCAGCCGTTTGCGGAGAGTTCTGCGTTGGCCTGTTCTGCGAGAGGATTGTAGTTCATGACCTTGGTCCTGTTAAAATTTCCGAGGCCAAAGATAGAAATTTAGGGGCTAGAGGCTAGGGGTTAGAGACTAGTGAAAACGGGAAAAAGCCCATATTGGCGGTCTAGATGCTCGATGTTTTTCATTTTTTGAAAAATGGGGACGCTTCAAACTCGTTTACCCATTCCTTGACCTTCGCCTGCAGAAGTTTCTTGTCCGGCAGATACAACTCATATGCAGAAGCATAAATATTTGCGTCTTTGGGTAACGTTAGCCGGACAAGGGTATCCCTCTTCTCCTTGCAAAGCAAAATGCCAATGGTAGGCTTTTCAAAATCCTGCTTTACATATCTATCGTAGTAGTTTACGTACATCTGCATCTGGCCCAAGTCCTGATGAGTCAATTTATCGACCTTCAAGTCAACGAGCACATAGCACTGCAGCAGGCGATTGTACAAAACTAAGTCTACATAATAGTTGTCTTCGTCAAAGGAGAAACGCTTTTGACGCGCTTCGAACAAAAAGCCCTTCCCCAATTCAAGCAGGAACTCCTGCAACTTATTGATAATGGCTGATTCCAAGTTCGATTCTGAATATGACGCATCGGGCTTTAAGCCAACAAACTCAAGCGTCACCGGATTCTTGATGATATCCTCCGGCTTTTCCACCACGTTACCAACCCTCGACAGGCGGGCAACCTTATCCTTGTCCCGACTCAATGCAAGACGTTCATACAGACTAGAACCATACTGCCGCTGCAACTCACGAACAGACCAGTTCCCAGAAGTGGCCTCTATCTCGTAAAAACGGCGTTCATCGGCATTCTTGATGCGCATGAGAACCAGGTAAAGGGACCACGAAAGGGTAAAATCGGGCAAAACTTCAGATTGGGGCAACAGTGTTGCCCCAATTTGCTGGGGACAATA
>CAMIWK010000152.1 GCA_946402415.1 uncultured Fibrobacter sp. | reverse complement strand
GTCGTAGCGGCTTGCGTCGGGGAGCTTGGACGGGCTTTCGATTTTCACCATGGTGCCGTCGCTCATGTACACGTGGTATTCCACGTTGGGCACGGTGGTAATGATATCCACGCCGAATTCGCGGTCCAGGCGTTCCTGCACGATTTCCATGTGCAGAAGCCCAAGGAATCCGGTGCGGAAACCGAAACCCAGGGCGTCGGAAGTTTCCGGTTCCCAGCTCAGGGCGGAATCGTTCAGGCGTAGCTTTTCCAGGGCTTCACGCAAATCCTTGTAATCTTCGGGGTCGATAGGGTAGATGCCCGAGTAAATCATGGGCAAAATATCCTTGTAACCCGGGAGTGGTTCTGCAGCTGGGCTTGCCGTGTCGGTCAGGGTGTCGCCGATTTTAACGTCACTGATGGTTTTGACGTTGGCGAGCACGTAGCCTACCATACCTTCGGTCAGTTCTGGCCTGGGGTCACGGTGCATGCTGAAGGTTCCCACTTCGGTAACCATGTATTCACCGCCGGTCTTCATCATGCGGATTTTCATACCCGCCTTGAGGGAGCCCTCTACGATGCGTATGTAGTTGATGACTCCGCGATAACTATCATAGACAGAATCAAAAATCAGGGCCTTCAGGGGTTTTCCGCTGTCGCCCTTGGGAGCCGGGACTTCATCCACAATCTTGTCCAGGACTTCGCCAACGTTGAGACCTGTCTTTGCAGAAATCCGGGGAATCTTATCCGGGTCGTATCCAAGCAGGTCGCCAACCAGTTGGGCGATATGGTCGGGCTGAGCCCCCGGCAGGTCCACCTTGTTCAGTACGGGAATCACCGTCAGATCGTTTTCGATGGCCAGATACAGGTTGCTTAGTGTCTGTGCCTCAATTCCTTGGCTCGCATCTACCACAAGAATGGCGCCTTCGCAGGCTGCCAGGGAACGGCTCACCTCGTAGGTAAAGTCCACGTGCCCCGGGGTGTCGATCATATTCAGGATGTATTCCTGTCCGTCACGCTCATAAACCATACGGATGGCGTGGGCCTTGATGGTAATACCTCTTTCCCTTTCAAGATCCATATCGTCCAGCAACTGGTTCGTCATTTCGTTTTTTGAAACTGTCTTGGTCAGTTCGATAAGGCGGTCGGCCAGGGTGGATTTGCCGTGGTCGATATGGGCTATAATGCTGAAGTTACGTATGTTGTTGTTTTGCGACATAGGGTAGAATCTTGTAAAGTTAGCACAAATATAGAAATCCGCCTATGGTTTTTTGATTTTTCCCTGCGGAGCCTCTTTACTTTTTCTATATTACGGTCGATATATGAGATGGGGTGTTGACGCACTTATGAATCTGTTTTTTCGTGTATTCGTTGTTCTGATGGTGGCCGTGGCAGCTTCTTTTGCTGATGGCAAGGTCTTTAACAAGGATTATTCCCAAATCAAGGAAATTCGGGCGGTCATTACGACCCACGAGGGAGAAATAGTCCTTTCCCTGGATTTCAAGGCCGCGCCCAATACGGTGGCGAACTTTGTGGAGTTGGCTAATAAGGGCTTTTATAACGGATTGACATTTCATCGGGTGATTCCTGGATTTATGATTCAGGGCGGTGATCCCGATGGTAGCGGCAAGGGCGGCCCGGGCTATACGATTGATGATGAGATTAGCTCACTCAAGCATGAGACCGGTGTGATATCTATGGCCAATTATGGTCCCAATACGGCTGGCTCCCAGTTCTTTATTACCCAGTTGCCTCAACCTCATTTGGATGGCCGGCATACGGTTTTTGGTAAAGTTTTGTCTGGTCAAGATGTGGTTTGTCGCATTGAACAGGGCGATCCCATTATAAACATCAAAATTCTGGAAAAGAAGTAATCTATGGCTACAAAGAAAAAACCTTCACCTGTGAAGAAAGCTCCCGCGAAAAAGGCCGCTCCTGCGAAGGCCCCCGCCAAGAAGGCAGCTCCCGCGAAGAAAGCCCCTGCCAAGAAGGCCGCTCCCGCGAAGGCCCCCGCCAAGAAGGCGGCTCCCGCGAAGAAGCCCGCTCCTGTCAAGAAGGCGGCTCCCGCGAAGAAGCCCGCTCCTGCCAAGAAGATTGCTCCTGCGAAGAAGCCCGCTCCTGCCAAGAAGACGGCTCCTGCGAAGAAGGCTCCTGCCAAGAAGGTCGCCCCTGCGAAGAAGGCTCCTGCTAAGAAGGTCGCCCCTGCGAAGGCTCCTGCCAAGAAGGCAGCTCCTGCGAAGACCCCTGCAAAGAGCGCCCTAAAGGCTGTTAGTGCCAAGAAGCCGCTAGCAAAGGAAGCTCCGAAGGCCGCCAAGAATAAGATCGAGAAGGTTGAAACAAAGAAATCCAAAGTTTCAAAGGCTTCCGCTCCTGTCCAAGTTGAAAATGAACAGGTTGCTGAAGTTGCTGTTGCCGAAGTCAAGGGCAAGCAGGGCAAGGGCGGTAAGCCCAAGATTGAACTTCCTTTCGCGGTACTTCTGGAAGGTGGCAAGCGCCTTTCCAAGACTATCATGTTCTACGAGATAGATGAACACGAAGACGGTGCCAACAAGAAGAAGGTTTCCTCTGAGCTCAAGAACCTGGAAAAGAAGCCCACCATGGCCATCCGCCGCAAGGCGTCTCTTGCCGAAGAAACGCAAGAAGAACTGACCGAGCGTATCTTGAAGGAACTAGAAGAACAGAATCTGGCGTTTACCCGTGAAGCCGCTACACAGATTTGTACTCGTTGCAACAAGAACCTGGTCTCTCCGGAATTCTGGGTGGATAAGCATCTAGGATATTGCGAAGAGTGTGCTGCAATTCTCAAGCTTGGACAGTCCAAAGAAGCCCGTAAGGTGGATTACCAAATGGGACTCCTCGGCCAGGATTCCCTGGATGAGGAAGATGAAGATAGCGAATTTATGGATGGTCCTGACGCTGCCGACTTGAAGGAAGCGGAAGAGGAACTGGCCGAATTGGACGACTAGTCACTACAGATTGTTTATAAAAAGGCAGGTCCGGGATTCGGACCTGCTTTTTCTATACGTTCGAGTGAGTATGGATTGGGAACGTTGATGCTCTAGTTCACCTTGCGCATAACTCCGATGACTCGGCCCGCAATGGAAAAGTCCTTGTTGCTTTTCACGATGATGGGGCGGTACTTGGGGTTGGCGGGCCTAAGCTCGATGTGGTCCGATGTAGGCTGGTAATACTTGACCGTAGCCTCGTTGTCAATCTGGGCCACGATGATTTCACCACGTTCGGCAGACTTCTGCTGGCGTGCGAAAATCAGGTCGCCGTCAAAAATACCGGCGTCAATCATTGAATCGCCACGTACCCTGAGAGCGAAGACATCGCTGCGGCAGGCAAGGAAATCCCTGTCTACGGTGACGGTACCTTCCAAATTCTGGACTGCCAGGATGGGGGTGCCGGCGGCCACACGGCCCACGATTGGAATCTCGACGGTGTTGCTGCGGGCGGTCGGGGCGTTTTTGCCGCTGTCGGTATCAAGAATCTCTATGCCGCGGCTGAGTCGGGGGGAACGGTTGATGTAGCCCTTCTTGATGAGGGCTGCTAGGATGGAGCGGACTCCATTAGTGGAGGAAATCTCAAAATGGTTACCGATTTCCCGGACGGTAGGGGGCATGTGGTTTTCCCTGGAATACTTCTTGATGTATTCGTAGATCTCGGCCTGGCGTTCGGTCAAGTCTTTTTTCTTGCTTGAATTGTCCATTTTGAACCTCCTAAAATAGGATTTAGATTTTCTACACTATAAATATAATGCACAATTGGGCATTTGTCAATAGGTTCACTGCACAAAATTTCAGATTTTT
>CAMIWK010000151.1 GCA_946402415.1 uncultured Fibrobacter sp. | reverse complement strand
TACTATACCACCATCCATTCCAACAATTGGACCTTCATGGTGGTGTGGCCTATCCAGAAATACCTGAAAGACCAGAAATCTATGGGTAAACTTTTCTTGGTTCTTTCGCTGGGCGCTTACGGCTTTTTGCTTGTGGTCATATTGCTGATTTCTTTCAGGGTGGCGAGGCCGCTCCGTAATCTGGCTGTCGCCGCCAAGAAACTGGGTGGCGGAAACTTTGACGTGGATATTCCCAAGGTGACTGGTCATGACGAGGTTGCTGAATTTGCATTGGCCTTCTCGAACATGCGTTCTTCGCTGGTGGAAAATCTCGAAAAGCAGAAGGACATGAAGCGTATTGAACGGGAACTTGACCTGGCCCGAAATATCCAGCGCTCCATGCTGCCCGGCAAAGAACGTGACGAGAATTCCGAGGATGACCGCCACGAGCTGGCTCCGTTCCTGCTACCTGCCAAGGAAGTGGGCGGCGACTTCTACGACTTCTTCAAGATAGACAATGACCACCTGTGCGTTGTCATAGGGGATGTGTCCGGAAAGGGTGTGCCGGCGGCGCTGTTCATGATGGTGTCCCGAATTCTTATGCGCACTATGTTGAAGAACTTGAAGTCCATTGTCGAAGCTTTCAACAAGACAAATTATGCCCTGGCCAAGCGCAACGACTTGATGATGTTTGTGACCGTATGGGCGGGCATTATAGACTTGCGCACAGGACATATCGAATTTGCATCAGCCGGGCACAACCCGCCTGCGGTGCGCCATAGCGACGGTTCGGTGGAATTTATCCCCAGCAGGTCGGAACTGGTTATGGCGGCCATGGAAGATACGGTTTATACCCAGCAGACATACAACCTGAAGAAGGGCGACACCCTGTTCCTGTATACCGATGGCGTTACCGAGGCTACCAATGGCAAGGATGAACTGTTCGGTAACGACAGGCTTCTCGAAGCGCTGAGGGAGGGCGGCAACCAGAATACCGCCGACACCTGTGCAAAAGTCAAGCAAGAAATAGACGGCTTTGTGCGTGACGTTCCGCAATTCGATGACATTACCATGCTGGCGGTCAAGTTCAACGGGACCGATGAGCCCGTGTGGGAACGCTACGAGAAGACCATTAACGTCGCCGAAAACGACAAGGGTGACCTGAAGTCCTTTGTGCAGGATATCCTTACACCTATGGATGGAGCTAAGAAAATGCAGATGCAAGACGCCTGGGAGCGTTACGAAAAGATTGTGGATGTGATTCCTGAAAACCAGGATATTTTGACGGCCTTTGTGGAAGGAATCCTGGCGCCTATGGAAGGTTCCATGAAGTCGCAGATGCAAATCAACATCGCCATCGATGAAATCTACAGTAACATCGTCAAGTTCTCGGGAGCAACCGAGGTGACTTTGATTGTGGAAGTTCGTAAGGCGACCCTTTCGGCAAGGCTCACCTTCATTGATAACGGTAAGCCCTACGACCCCATAAAGCAGGCCGACCCCGACGTGACGCTGCCCATCGAGGAACGGGAAATCGGGGGCCTCGGGATATTCATCGTGAAGAAGACCATGGACAGCGTGTGTTACCGCAGGAATGGCGACAAGAACGAACTGGCCATTACCAAGACCCTGTAAAAATTTTAGATTAGAAAAGAGGATTTTCTCATGCAGATTACAAAGACTGTCGAAAACGACAAGCTGACCATTGCCCTCGAAGGGCGCCTCGACACCCTGACCGCCCCGCAGCTGGAGGCGGAAGTCAACGGAAAGCTGGATGGCGTGAAGACGCTCATTTTTGATTTCCAGAACCTGGCCTATGTCTCTTCGGCAGGGCTCCGCATTCTGTTCATGGCCCAGAAGATCATGAACAAGCAGGGAAAGATGATTGTCCGTAACGCCAATGCCGATATCAAGGACATTTTCACGGTTACGGGCTTCAGCAACATCTTGACGATTGAGTAATTTCCTGATTTTTTCCCTAGTCTGGCCATCGAAAATTATTTTGTTATAATTTTGGTATGAACTCGTCTCGACACGCGAAAATACGCAGCATCGCCGTTCTGACCATGTTGGCCATACTTTACAAGGGCCCTGCGGTCTAGACCTAACTTGGCAATGCGTTAAATTCGGTCCCTATTTCACCTTGACAACTTTGTTTACGCCATTAATCTGTACGATAAACGTTCCAGCATGGGGCATTTCAAAAGCTGCGGACGGAGTGATTGCTGTGCCTTGCTGAATCACGCTGCCTCGCAGGTCGAATATGGCGAACTTGCTGTTGGGCTGCATACCATCTATCTTGATGAGCCTTGCCTCGGCAATGGTGTAGACGGTGCCTGCGGAAAGCGTTTTTCTAGCGAGTGCTTCTGGCGACTTACCGTCGCCGGAGTCTTCTCCCGAAGAACCCGATTGCCGTTTTTCCAAAACGGGGTGCTTGTCCTGGGCGAGGTCTTGATACCAGACGGAACCGTTTATGCTGTCCAACTCAAAATTCTGTAGGGCTGTAAGGAGTGTACCGTCTTCAAACTTGGAGGGTGCGACTTCCTTTCCATAGAAGGTGGAGGTGTCGTTATAAAGCGTGTCCTTGACGAAGAAGGTGTTTTCGAGTTCGTGGCGGTCTGCGGCGTGAAGCTCTCCCAGTATGCCGTAATACTTGGTGAAGCTTCCTTCGGGACTAACCGTTCCTACATTGAAGGAATTGTAGATGTAGATCCATTGATTTTTGCCAAGCTCGGTGGACCCTATGATGCCGCCTATGTGGCTTCTTGCGGCGAGTGTTCCGCTGTTATAGGAATTTACGATTTTGCTTTCGGCATAGCCGGCATACCCGACAAGGCCTCCGGCTGATTCGTAGCCTTTTACGTTACCCTTGTTGTAGGATTCCGTTATCTTTATGTTGCAGAGGAAGTTGCCCGAAACATACCCGACAAGACCTCCGGCATTGCGGTTAGTTGTTTCAATATTTGCCTCATTGAAGGAACGTTTGATGGTGACGTCATCGGCTTGGCCTATGAATCCGCCTATGTAGGATTTTCCCGTGACTTTTCCGGACATGTGAGATTCTTCAATGATTGTCCCGGCATCATTTAAACCGATGAAACCACCGACACCGAAGGAGCTACGCGAGAGCACGGTTCCCGAGAAGGTGGACTTCTTTATGGTGATTCCGTATCTTGTGTTCCCTTTTGCGTAGTTTTCTCCGACAAAACCGCCCACGTAATGGTAAACTGTGGAATGACCGTCTTCGATGTAGGAATCCATGATGTGCAGGTCTTCTATGGTTCCTCCAAAGGTCCCGAAGAAACCGATATCCTTATGTTCGCTGTCGTCTTGCTTGACGAAAAGTCCCGAAATGGTATGGCCGTTACCCTTGATTGTGCCGTGGAACCCGGTTACGGGAACCCACGGGATGTAGGAGGCCGTATCGCCGGCAAGGTCTCCGTCTGAGTTCAGAACGTTTTTGTTGACCACGATGTCTTTTGTGAGCTCCATACATCCCGTTGTGTCGGTTTCAAAACCGTTGGTTCCCATTCGTGCAGCGGCGAAACCGTAAAGTTCCTCGGCGGAGGACACCTGGAAGCACTCGTCCTTTATGGCAGGTTTTTTGGGGGTGATGGCCGATTCCTGCGCTAACAGGGCGGATGTAGCCAAAAGGGGTAGTAGGGCAAGGGACTTTTTCATATTTTCTTCCTTTTGGCGCAAAGATAGTAGTGCAAGTGGCAAAATGCAACAAAAAAGAACATTTTGGGAACACTTTTTTTATTGGGCTTCGGCCTCTTTTTCTATCTTTCCACCCGTTGATTTTTATTAACAGTTCACTTAAATAAATGGACAAATTCCAATATGAA
>CAMIWK010000150.1 GCA_946402415.1 uncultured Fibrobacter sp. | reverse complement strand
ATGGTCGCGGCGGCGATCCACCCAACCGGCGAGTGTTACGGTCTGGCCAACGTCTGCCTTGCGCAGCTGGCCGCAGTTATGAGTACGTTTCATAGTTATTCCTTGAAAGTTTTTTTCGGGGCAAAATATAGTAATTTGGCGAAAGGAGTACGCCTAGGGGTCTGGCATTTTTTACATTTTGTCCGAAGTTTTCCATGCCCTGAAAAGCTCTTGTGCAGGGGCCCCCAAGTGGAGGCTAGTGTACGAGGAGAGAACCCCGTGAAAGCCGGGGGCGGTCGCGCCGCTGTAAGGGGGGACAAAACCGGCATAAACCAATGCCTGCAACAGCGGGTGTGAAGGGGCCGGGAGTAGGTGGATCCCCGAGCCAGAAGAACTGTGGAAGACAACCGAACCGAGGAACGATGCGAACGACGTCCTACTCAAGAACCGCCCTGATGGCGGTTGTTTTGGGCTTTGCTGCCTGGGGTGTACCCTGGGCGGCCACTCAGGATTTGGGCGTTTCCGAAATCTCGGGTGCTGACTACGTTCCTACCAAAGAAGCCAGCTATACGGAAATACAGTCTTCCGCCTGGGAGGGCAAGTCCCTGACGGCGGCAGACCTTCTTTCGGCACTTCCCGGGATTCAGGCTTATAAGCAGGGCGGGCTGGGCAGTTTCCAGACGGTTTCCATTCGCGGGATTGCGGCTCGGAACATCTTGATTTGCGTAGACGGCGTGCCGCTGAACGATGCCAGCGGCGGGGCGGTGAACTTGGGAACCATTGACCTGAACCAGATGGAAAAAGTGGAGGTTTATAAGGGCAACGTTCCTGCAAAGTTTGGCGTGTCGGGCATAGGCGGGGCGGTGAACTTTGTGACCAAGAATGCCATCAAGAAGGGTGGCCGTATTTTGGCGGCCTATGGTAGCCACAATACCTGGGAAGGCTCGTTTCAGGTATCGACCCCTGTGACCGACAGCTTGATGTTCGCTTCTTCTTTCGCTACCCGCCACAGCGACAACGACTATGAGTACTTGAACCGCAATGCAACTCGGTATGATGACTCAGATGATTATGTAACTACCCGAGAAAACGCCCAATATACCGATGTCTCAGGCAACGTCCAATTCCGCATGCTTCACGGGAACGGCTATTTCTCGACACTTGCGGTAATGGCGTCCCGTTATGAAGGGGGAAATCCGGGCAAGGAACAACAACAGACCAAGGTGGCTAAGTTTGTGGGAGAATCTAGCCAGATTCGATATGGGCTCGAATCGGTGGGTTACTTTGGTGACCGTTTGTTTTTGAACGGCGGTGTTTCGGCCCGATTCGATAAGAATATGGCCAGTTCCTACTACCCATTGGACCGTATTGGGTATGGGGGTAATACCTTTATGGAATATGGTTCCGCTATGTTCAAGTTGATTCCTGAACTTTGGGTGGATTTTACCCCGATTGATCGATTAAAGGGTACAACCCGTGTTGCTTTTGAATGGGAGCAAGCCGAGGCCAGGGGCAATTCAAATGACTGGTCGCTTAATCGCAAGAGCTATGTTGGGTCGGGAGACCTATATTATCACCTTTTCAAATATCTTGGTTTTGGTGGCGAAGGTTCTGCGCAAATGATTAAGGATCGTTTGGATGATGGAACTTTTGTCCAGGCGACAGGTAGTCGAACGCTGCAAAAGGCAAAAGATAGGGACGCTTCGTATGCAGGCCGTCTGTATTCAAGGCTTGGAAATGTAGAGTCACCGTTAAGCGGGGAAGTCTCTATTGGGCGCTTCTACCGGCAGCCGGCATTGATGGAACTTTATGGAACCTTCCCTGGGGCCATATCGAATCCGGATTTGAAGCGTGAAAAGGTAACCCGTTTTGAGGCTTTCGGAATTTACAAGTTCCCCGGGTATAGAACATCTTTTCAAACTACCTATTTTGAATCCCATATCGAAGACGGGATTTATTGGCTGATGTCTATGGAATTCCTGCGGCCAGACAATGTGACCCATGCCCTTATCCGCGGTGTTGAAATGGAGTTGAACAGTAGCCCCGTGAAGTTGATGGACGTGGTTTTACGTGCCACAATCCAGAAGACGGAAGACCGTTCCCATTTTAACGCTTTTGATGGAAAAAAGCTCCCTGGCGAGCCTGATCGCAGCTATTTTGCCCAGGCCACGCTCCATTTGCCCCTGCATTTTGATTTTAGCTGGGCTTCGGATTGGCGAAGCGTTATGTACAGTGATCGAGCCAACAGAACGGAGCAGCCGGCTGTGGCGACACACCGAGCCGATCTTTCATTCAACCCATATGAAACGACCCGTTTTACTTTTGCCGTGAATAATATCACTGATCAGAAATATCGGAATTTTTATACACCTTTCCCCATGCCGGGGAGGGAATACAAGTTCACAATCATACAGGGGTTCTAGCCCCCTCGCTATACGGAGTGCATAGAATTATGGCGAAGTATAGTGTAAAGCCAGAAAAGGATAAAATATGAATAAGATGAATAAGTTCATTGCCGGCTTAGCCATTGCCGGTTTCACCTTCGGTCTCGTTGCTTGCGGCGATGACTCGAGTTCGAGTACAGGCGCCGGTGGGGATGATGAAATCAGTTCCTCCTCCGAAGAGGGCCTGAGCTCCTCTGTTCAGAATTTGAGCAGCTCCTCTGAGGCCGCCAAGAAAGAACCGAAATACATAGGTGTCGTGTTCGATGGCGGTGACTACAATGTCCCTGAAGGAGAACTTCGCCTGATCGACAAGAACGGCAAGATTTCTGAAAAGAGCCTTTCGTTCTATCAGGATTCCCGAGTTACGATCAATGGAGACTATGTGTTTTTCATGGAAGGCCTTGGAACGGATGTTGTTTACAAGATTAATCCCGACCTTTTTGATAAAGGTGCAGAAGAAGCTATTGTTTGGAGTAAGAAACTTGAAAGCGGCGCCAATCCGACTGATATGTCCTTTGACGGCGAGAAAGCATGGGTTGCACTCCAGAATGCAGACTCCCTTGTGCAGCTTTCCCTTACGGATGGCAAGATTGTAAAGTCTATCAAGACGGGAGCATTTGCCAGTGAAGGTGAAACTACTCCTTATGTGACCGACATTGAAGTGTCAGATGGGAAACTTTATGTGCTGATGCAGCGTTATATTAACACCTGGCCGGTAACATATCCGAAGGGCCTGCTGGCCATATATGACGCTTCCACTGGCGCATTGAAGGATACCATCCAGCTTGCTACCAAGAATCCGCAGAAGATGGCCTTTGTTAAGGGAACTCTCTATGTGGCCACTCTGGGTGAGTACAATGATACCTATGGCACCGATGCGGATGCAAATCGCGGTATCGAGAAAGTGGATGTTAAGGCCAAGAAATCGGCTTTGTATATTTCCGGTGAAAAACTGGGTGCCGGTTTGAGTGCCTTTGTTGCTGAAGATGATGTTGCCTACGTCGGCGTTTACAAATATTATGGCGGCACCTTGCTGGCAAAGGTTGATTTGGAAAAGAAGACCGTGACCGAAGTGAAGGGACCCTCCGATATCGGGTGGTGCTTGACTCTTAAGAATGGTGTACTCTATGTGGGTGACCGCGCGAGTGGTAAAGAAACTGTCTATAGCTATAAGGACGGCAAACTGACGGAAGTCAAGCAGCCCAAGGGTGCCCAGGCTCCTTACAGCATTGCTCTGTTCTAATTGACCTTGGCCGTTTCGGCCTGGTTCAAGCTTTCGTAAGCCTTGCGGGTAAGTCCCGCAGGGCTTTTTCTATATTTGGGCTGTTTATGGAAGACCTGAAGAAATACCTGGATTTGGCGGAACGCCTGGGCGGTGAGGCGGGCGAGCTATGCTTGCGCCTGCAGGGCGAACTGGGCGATGTGAAGTACAAGTCCGTTAAAGACGTGGTGACCGT
>CAMIWK010000149.1 GCA_946402415.1 uncultured Fibrobacter sp. | reverse complement strand
GGGTTCCATACCAACGATTTCTGGACGGCAGAGAATGTCGATGAAATCATGAAGATTTCGGAACAGATTGGCGAGAGCCGCGACAGCCTCCCCTTCGATATCGATGGCATGGTGGTAAAGCTGAACGACCTTGCCATGCAGCGGGCTCTGGGTACCACCAGCAAGAGCCCCCGGTGGGCTATCGCCTACAAGTTCAAAGCCGAACGAGCCTATACGCCGCTTCTTTCCGTAGAATTCCAGGTAGGCCGCACCGGTGCGGTAACCCCTGTAGCAAACCTTGCACCCGTGCGCCTCGCAGGTACCACAGTAAAGCGCGCCACCCTCCACAACTTCGACGAGGTAGCCCGTCTGGACCTACACTACGGAGATACGGTGGGCGTTGAGAAGGGTGGCGAGATCATCCCGAAGATTACCGACGTCAAGAAGGAACTCCGCCCCAAAGGCGCCATGCCCATCGTGGCTCCGGAGCGCTGCCCCGTCTGCGGAGAACCCCTCACCCACATCGACGGAGAAGTGGTTCTGCGTTGCGACAATTTGCACTGCAAGGCTATGGTGCAATGCCTGTTCGAGCATTTCGTGAGCCGGGAGGCCATGAACATCGAGAATATGGGTCCAAGCTTAATCGCAAGCCTTCTTGAAACCGGCAAAATCAAGCGTATTCCCGACCTGTACCGCCTTACCGTAGAAGACCTGCAGAGCCAGGAACGCATGGCCGAAAAAAGTGCCAAGAACGTTTACGAAGCCATCCAGAAATCCAAGGACCAGAGCCTGGAACGGCTGCTCCACGGGCTCGGCATCCGCTTTGTGGGCCGTACCAGCGCGAAAAACCTGGCCAAGCATTTCCGCACCCTAGAAAAGATCCGTACCGCCACCATCGAAGACCTGCAGAACGTCACAGACGTTGGCGAACGTATCGGGAAAAGCGTCTACGACTTTTTCCACACGCCGGTCTACACCAACGAGGTGGACGAGCTTGTGGAACTTGGCTGCCCCACGGAATTCAAGGGAATCATCAAGAGCCTATTCCAGGGGCAGACCGCTGTTATCACCGGCACGCTCCCCAATATGGAGCGCGAAGAGGCCCGCCGGCTTATCGAAGAGAACGGCGGAAAGGTCAGCGGCTCCGTCAGTAAAAAGACCAGCTGGGTTTTGGCCGGCGAAGCGGCAGGCTCTAAGCTCACCAAGGCTAAGGAGCTGGGCGTTCCCGTCCACGACGAAGCCTGGCTTATGGAGCAGATTGCGAATAGCGATAGCGGCGAAGATTCTGCCGATAGCACAACAAGCGTAGAGATTCCCGCCTCCGCGGGAATGACGTCAAAGGCAGACGTCGGCAACGGGCAACTGAGCTTATTCTAAGCGGAAACAGCGCGCAATACGCGACCGAAACTATTCCGTCACCGCATTGACTTCGGCGGCGTTCACCACACGGATTTCTATACGGCGGTTGGCCTTACGGCCAGCTTCGGTAGAATTATCGGCCTTGGGTCTGCTAGGACCATAACCTACGGCTGTAACGCGGTCAGGAGAGATTCCCTTCTTGATCATATAAGCACGAACACTGGCTGCACGTTCTTCGGACAAAGTCTGGTTCAGTTCATCGCTACCCTCAGAACTGGTATGACCTTCGATTTCCACCTTGGCCTTGGTATTGCGCTTAAGGCCTTCGATGGCAGCATTCAAAGTCTTGAGGGAGCTAGGCACCAGCTCGGCACTGCCCGCCTTGAAGGTCACGCCCGTCAGTTCGGCACGGGTATCATCGAACACCACCGTCACGCCACCGGTACTGGCCGTCAGGGAAACATAGGGAGTCTCGCCGCATTCAAATGGGCCGGTCAGACTTTCGCAGAGAATCTTGTAGGAATCCTCGCGAGGAATGTGGAAACTGACCTCGCCGTATGTGTCGGTAGTAACCTTGATCTTGTTCTTGGGTTTCTTTATTCCCACAAAGGTCAGAGTCTTCTTGGCGTGGGGAACATCATCATCGTTCACGTAGGTGATGTTCAGAACCGCGTGGGTCTTGTTGGGGGTCAGTTCCTTAGCAAAGGTAGAGGGGACCGCAATCAAGGAGGCCACCGCAAGGGACAGGGCTAGTCGCAAACCGTTCATATGTATCTCCTAAAATTCTATACCCGAGGAACTTTTCCATATTTCCCCAGAAGACATCTTAAATATAAGTTTTTCATTCAGATTTCAGATCACGACTCTCGCCTTTTGCTACATTTGCGCTCCTTTGGAGCGCATGTAGGGCGGCTCGGTTATGACAATTCGTGCAAGCACGATTGTCGCAACACTCGCCTTTTGCTACATTTGCGCGCAAATGAGCGAAAACTACAAGTACGGGTTTGTAACGGATATCGAGAACGAGGCCTTCGAAAAGGGGCTCAACAAAGATATCATCCGCAGGGCGTCCAAGCTCCGTGGCGAACCGCAATTTATGCTGGATTTTCGCCTAAAGGCCTACGAAAAGCTCAAGACCATGGAGCAGCCGAACTGGGGCGAGCTGAGTTTCGCGCCGGTGGACCTGCAAGACATTGTCTACTACTCCGCCCCCAAGACTAAGAAGAGCCATGAGAAAATCGAAGATGTGGACCCGGAACTTCTGGCCACCTTCGAAAAGCTGGGCATTCCGCTCGATGAGCAAAAGCGCCTTGCCAACGTAGCCGTAGACGCGGTCTTTGACTCAGTAAGCATTTATACGAGCCACAAAAGAAAGCTCATGGAAATGGGCATTTTATTCTGCAGCATTAGCGACGCCATCAAGGAATATCCCGAACTCATCGAGGAATACCTGGGCTCGGTGGTGCCCGCAGGGGACAACTATTTTGCTGCCCTCAACAGTGCCGTCTTTGGCGACGGAAGTTTCGTGTACATCCCGCCTGGAGTCAAGTGCCCCATGGACCTTTCCACCTACTTCCGTATCAACAACAAGGAAGCAGGCCAGTTCGAACGCACCCTGATTATCGCCGACGAAGGCGCCAGCGTGAGCTACCTGGAAGGCTGTACCGCTCCTGAGTTCAGCAGCAAACAGTTACACAGCGCCATCGTGGAACTGGTGGCCAAAGATAACGCCAGCATCAAGTATTCCACCGTGCAGAACTGGTACGCGGGCGACCGTGAAACGGGAGCCGGCGGCGTGTACAATTTCGTGACCAAGCGCGGCAAGTGCGCCGGCAAGAACAGCCGCATCAGCTGGACGCAGGTGGAAACAGGTTCTGCCATCACGTGGAAGTACCCGAGCTGCGTGCTGTTGGGCGACAACTCTGTCGGTGAATTCTATAGCGTGGCCCTTACTAATGGGCACATGCAGGCCGATACCGGCACCAAGATGATCCACATTGGCAAAAATACCAAGAGCACGATTATCAGTAAGGGTATCAGCGCCGACTACAGCAGCAACGCCTACCGCGGCGAAGTGAACATCCACAAATCGGCCACAGGCGCCCGCAACTACACCCAGTGCGACAGCATGCTGGTTGGCGACAAGAGTGCGGCCCACACGTTCCCCTACATCACGGTAGCAAACGCCAGCTCCACTACCGAACACGAAGCCACCACCAGCCGCATCAGCGAAGATCAGCTTTTCTACTTCGAAAGCCGCGGCATCAAGCGAGAAGACGCCATCCAAGCCATGGTAGGCGGTTTCTGCAAAGACGTGTTCAAAGAGCTTCCCGGTGAATTTGCAACCGAGGCAAGGCAGCTACTTACACTGAAGTTGGAACACAGCGTCGGGTAACGCGCTTACAAAAACATTCCTTTTTCCTTATTTGTCTTCTTTATAAAGTACACTCGGGACTTTCTTGGGCGTTGCGTTAAGATAAGGGCCAAAAATAAGCTATCTTTTGTGAAAAAAGAGGCGAAAAGAGAACACCTTTATGAGCAAAAGAAGAGTCGTCATTACAGGCATC
>CAMIWK010000148.1 GCA_946402415.1 uncultured Fibrobacter sp. | reverse complement strand
GACAGCGAATGGATTGCGGGCCTGGGCTTTACCGGCGCCGAGATTACCAAGGTGGTGCTGGCTACGGGCTCTACGCTCCCCATCGCCATTGCGGTGGGCATGACTTTCCCCTTTATTGCGGCGGGGCTCTTGCGCAAGAGCGGTCAGGAGCTTTCGCTCCCCATGCTCTACTTTACCAACAGCCTGGGTTCTGCTATCGGAATTTTGGTGACCAGCTACCTGCTGATTCCCGAACTGGGTAACCATGCTACTCTCTGCGTTGCGGCTTCCATCAACTTCTTGCTGGCGGCGATTTTCGGTTACATCGGCTTTGCCACTTCGCCCAACAAGGAAGACGATGAAGATGATGTTGCGGATGCTGATGCGGACCGTGCGGAAGATGGTACGAGCCGTGCCGCCGAGCCGTTGAATGTGGACTACGTGGCAGAACACAAGCTGCCCATGCCGCCCAAGAACACCTGGCTCTGGATTGCGGCCATTACGGGGCTTACCTCCTTTGTTTACGAGATTGTCTGGATACGCTTGCTCAGCCTTTTGATGGGCAGTTCCAGCCACAGCTTTGATCAGATGCTTTCGGCCTTTATCCTTGGCCTTGCCATCGGAAGCGCTGTTAGCGGAAAGCTTTTGAAGAAGGATTCCCTGGTGATTCTTTCTTTGGCTCAGATTTTTATGGCCTTCTTTGCCCTGTGTACGCTGTACTTCCACAAGCCCTTCTGGGGCATGATGAACGAGGCGAACCAGATTTTCAATACCACCGCCGACGGTTATATCTGCTGGAGCCTTTTCAAGTATGCCCTGTCCGTTTTGTGGATGGTGCCTACCAGTTTCTTTGCGGGCATGACGCTCCCGCTCATAACGGTGATTCTCACCCGCGCCTTCAAGAGCGAAGCCCCCATCGGCAAGGTTTACGGCTGGAATACGGTGGGCTCCATCATCGGTTCGGCAGGTGGCGGCCTGATTCTTTTGCCGTTCTTGCAGTTGAAAGGCGCCCTGGTGCTTGCCGCCGTGCTGGACTTTGCCATCGGCTTTATTCTGCTGGTGGTCTATCGTAAAAAGTTCCGCTACAGCGTGCCCTTCTACCTGGTGGCGGCCCTGATGGTGCTGCCCTCCATCTTTGTGAATTTCGACCCGCATCTGGTGACCTCCGGTGCGTTCCGTGCCTACAAGAACTTGCATCCCGACGAAAAGATTGTGGTGAAGGACGGAAAGACGGCTACCATCAGTTTCCACGAGTCCGATGTGCATTGGTATATCAAGACCAACGGCAAGGCCGACGCCAGCATGAGCAAGGACCGCAAGCACCCCATCGAAGGTGACGAGCTGACCCAGGCGGCTACGGCCTTTATGCCCATGGCCATGCGTACCGAACCTTACGACGCGGGCATGGTGGGCTTTGGCTCGGGCATGGGCGCCCATTACCTGCTTGCCGACCCGCTGCTGAAGGATTTTGACTGCGTGGAAATTGAAGAAGAGATGATGACGCTGGCCCGCGGGTTCTACCCCTGGAACGCCCGCGGCTACGACGACCCTCGTATTCACATCTACATTGACGATGCCCAGACCTTTTTCCTTACGAACCGTCGTAAGTACGACCTGTTGATCAGCGTGCCCAGCAACCCCTGGGTATCTGGCGTGGCAAGCCTTTTCAGCCACGAGTTCTACTCCAAGATGCGCCGCTACATGAAGCCCGGTGGACTTTGGGTGCAGTGGATCCAGACCTACGAATTCAACGACCAACTGTTCCTGAACATCTTGAAGGCGCTGGACGTGGTGTTCCCCTACGTGAGCCTGTATAGGGCCCCCGAAGAACCGGACATCATCATCGTGGCCAGTGACCAGCCCGTGATCCAGAAGGCCATCGGACGTTTCAGTACCGACCCTGTGCTGGTGAAGGAGTTTGAACGTATCCACCGGGAGCCCGATTTCTTTGGCGAACAGAACTTCCTGTTCACTTCCAAGATGATCCGGCCTATGATGGAGAATATCTTGCCCAACAGTATCTTTATGCCCATCGTGGACAACAAGGCCGAAGAGGCCCGCTTTGTGCATTCCAATGCTCACATTGTGCAGGTCTTTGACAGTTGCGAAGTCTGCTGGCCCGAATATCTTGACTCTGCTGATTACGCTCTTAGGCGTGGCGCTAAGATAAAGGCCATGATGCAGAATCGTGATGTCTATCGTGAAACGGCCCTGCTGGCGTATCTGAATCGCACGGATTCCCTGATGCGGGCACATGCCCAGCCGCAAACCCCGCAGGATTCGACGCAGAAGGATTCAACCCAGGCGGTTGCCGTGCAGCCCCGCTTCGCTGTGGCAGAAGCCTCTCCCGAATGGAAGAAGTTCCGGGAGGAATACATCGAGTGGGTGAGGGGTATACCCATGGAAGCCCGCGACACCAATGCCGTTTATACAAAGGTTCGCGATTTGGTGAACGCTGGCGTGTTCCCCGCCTCCTTCGTGGACGAGTTCAACATCTTGGAGACGGCCCGTGCCAAGGATTACGTGACGGCTGCCAAGCTGGTGGCGGATTTCTACGAGAAGTACGAAATCAAGAACATGGACGAGTTCTTCCTCCGGAACGTCGCCGTCATATCGTTCCTTGCCCGTGAACCCGAACTGGCCAATGCCTTGTACAAGGATGCCATCCGGCGTCACGAAGATATCCCGGCCGTAGAAAAGCTCCTTATCGAAAAGGAAATTGTCCGCCTCCGCCGCGAACAGACCCGCAAGAACATGGGAATGTAAATTTAGGGGCTGAAGCCCTAGAACACGAAGGTTAGGCCGAGGCTGGTGTAGAACGTGTAGAGGTGAGCCTTGGAGAGGCTGGATTCGGCGATGGCGTCTTCGTTCAGCAGGTTGGTAAAGCATTGCACCACGCGGATGTCGGCGATAAGCCAACGGCTGATGGCGTAACCCACGTTGAATACGCCTCCCAGTTCCACTCCCGAAGACGGCAGGGTATTCTTGCGCTTGTCCTTTTCACCGCTTTCTTTGTTTTTCTGGGTGACTTCCGATGAACCGGTGAGTTTCAGGTCTACATTCATACCGATGCCTACGAAGAAGTTGTCCTCATCGAAGGTATAGCGGAAGATAATGGGAATTTCAAAGAGCATATAGTCAAGACTGCCTTCGGTCTTGCTGTATTCGTTCTTGCTTTCGTAGTTGTACTTGCGGTACGCAAAATCCAGTTCGGGGACCAGGCTTACATGACGTATGCCGATGGGCAGGCGCACCAGAATGCCTCCGCCGGCCTGATAGCCGAAGCCCCAATCATCGCTCTTTTTGCCGAAGACGGTGTTCATGCCACCCATAGCGCGGAGGCCGATCTGGATGGACCTGGAAAAACCCTCCTTACGGGCGCGGTACATTTCAGCATTCTCTTGGAGGTAGCGGTCATAGGTGTCGCTCTCGTCCACCTCCACGCATTCCGTGTTGGTGGAGTCGGCCTCGGTGCATTCTTCATATTCATCGGGGTCGATGGCGCTGGCGACTTTGGCGGAATCTTTCTTGGTGCTGTCGGTTGGGCTTGCGACCTTTGCACCGGTGCTGTCTGTTGCGGAGCTGTCTGCAGAGGCTTCTGCGGTCTGGCTGCTCGCGTTTTCACCTTCGTTTGCGGTTTCGCTGGAGGCGGGTTCAGATGTTGCCGTCGGCTCTGTCGCTGTTTCCGTGCCGTCGCAACCGTCGCCGATGCAGGCGGGAGTGGGTTCTTCGTTGGCAGGTTCGCTTTCCAAGGCCTGTCCGCCGTTCTGGGACGCAATCCAAGCCGAATCTACATCGGCTTCGTACTCCTGGGCGAAAACGGAGGAGCCGAACAATGCCAGAAACGCCAACGGCAATGTAAACTTGGAAAGTTTCATAAACCCAATTATAACAAAAAAGGGACCATACGCCGTGTTTTTGCTAAATTTAACCCCGAAAAATTTAATGAGGCCGTGGCGGCTCCGCCGGGGCGCTAGAGGAAAAAATGGCAAAGTACAATCCGCAAGAGATCGAAACCAAGTGGCAGGCCTACTGGGA
>CAMIWK010000147.1 GCA_946402415.1 uncultured Fibrobacter sp. | reverse complement strand
ACCACCGAAGAATACGGCACTCTGGAACGGAACAACATCCAGGGTGGTCGCGAATGGAAAATCGAGAATCCCGTGGTGGTCCGCAAAGAAATGTACATGCCCGTGTACCGTGACTTCGGTTCGGGCCTGATGCTTACCGGCAAGCAGGAGTGGAAGGATGTTGGTAACGACTACCAGAACCTGATACAGCACCAGTTCAAGCAGGCTGTGAGCGTGCGTGAAAAGGCCTTCGAAGTCCGGGGCAACAAGATCGGCGACGAGGCCGTCAAGGCTATCGTGCGGTTCGTGCGCCACGACATTCGCTACCGCGATGTCCGCTTCGGCGGTCACAGCCTGATTCCCCAGACCGCCGAAGTGACGCTCAAGGAGCGTCGTGGCGACTGCAAGGACATGGCGCTTTTGCTCAAGGAAATGCTCGCGGCCATCGGAGTCAAGAGTTACCTGGCCGCCATCCACCTCACTGAAGAAGGCTTTGAACACCTGCCCACCATCCAGCAGTTCAACCACATGATCCTCTACATTCCTAAGCAAGACAAGATCAGTGAAATGTGGGTGGACGCTACCGACAAAACGGGCAACGACCGCCCCGTGCCCCTGGACATGGAAGGCAAGGTGGCCCTCATCATCGACGAAGACAATAGCCGTGTCGTCACCACGCCTATCCTGGAAGACAATCAAGAACACCAGATTGCCATAGACCACCGGCTCTTCATCGGCGAGAACGGAGCCTGCGAATTCAGGGATTCCGTCACCCTGCAAGGCAAGTTCGCCAGTTCTATTCGCAACCGATTCTTCGGCCGCGAGACCAAGGAACAGGAACAACTGATGGAAAACTTCCTCTCCGAAGGAGTGCCCGACGTAAGTATCGGAAATATCCGCATCGAGAACCTGGACCAGTTCAACAAGCCCTTGATTCTCGTGACCACCTACGCCTCCAAGGGTTACTTCGGTCAGGGCGGTTCTGAACTCAAGGGACGTTTCCCCAACGTGTGGGAACGGAGCCTCTTCAAACTCCCGAAAGTGGCCAAGCGCCACCACCCCATCCGCATGCCTCACGAGACCCAGTTCAGCTACCACCTGAGCGTCAAGGCGCCCAGCGGCAAGTCCGTGAACATCACGGGTCCGAGACCACTGAACAGGGACCCGGATTACGTGAGCTTCGAAAAAGCGGATGTTAATGGCGGCGAGACTGGCATCAAGTGGACCACATTTGCCCTGTACGCCGACCCAAGCGAATACGAAAAAATCCGCGAGGAATGGAACTACTTGCTCAGCGAAACCAGCCCGCTGATTGTGGTTAAATAATTTTTAGAAGTCGCTTATTTACAAAATTCCACGACCGCAGGAGCCGGATGCTTGATTAGGGCAAGCACAGATTTGTCCTTCTTGACTGCTTCCATCTGGACAGCCTCACTGGCCCGCTCCAAAAACTGGATACAGCGGGGATCCGCATGTACGGCAGCGAGCTGCACCGGTTCCGTACGGCGCTTGATGCTCACGAATTCCAGGGCGTGGTAGTCCTGCTTCACAGCGGCAGCCACCATGGCGGCAGAGGGCCGCTCGATATCTTGAAGGAGTTTCCAGTCCCGCTCCAGGGCGGCAAGCATTACACTCTCCCCAGGGTTGCTGATATACTTCAGAGCGTCGGCACTCACACGGACCGCCTCAGCCCACAAGTCATCACCGGCATCCTTGATCTGGCGGACCACCTTCCAGTCTTCACGGATGGCGGCGCGGAGCAACTCGGGATTACGGACAAACTTGAGGATATTCGGGTCTCCCCGGACCACCGAACGGAACGCCTCTTCCCCGAGGGAATTGAGGGCGTTTACCAGAGCCTCGCAAGGACATCCCTTCACATAGAGAATCGCCTGGGGGTTACCCTGGAAAGCAGCTAGTTGCACCTTTTCGGTAGGGCTTTCAATCAGGCTAATGGCATACCAGTTGAGGCCAATGGCCTCCAGCTGCTGTTCTTCGGTGGGATTCTGAATGTTCTTAATTTCGGTCCAGGACTGCATAAAACCTCGCTCTAGATCTCCTCGCCGTTCAAAAATAATAAAAAGCCCGGAAATGCGTAGCAGTGCAAATCCGGGCTTATGGGTTCTATGATAAAGTTACATTACGAGGCGTTTACCGCTCACACCTGTGCCGTCTTTAATTCAAAGGCTTCGGGGTATGCCTTGCGGGCGCAATCCCTGCATAGGGTTGTCAGGTGAATCCTGTGGGTACCGGACATAGGAATCTGGCAGCCGCAGTGGTCACACTTGGCAAGGAACACCACGGAGGATGCCACCTGGGTTTCGGGTGCCGTCGCCGCCAAGGCTTCGCCTTCTGCAAGCTTACGGACCGTGTTATGGAAGCTAAGCCTTCCCTGAGCATCCTGTATGGCTTCCCGCGTGATATAGCATTTGAAGCTGCGGCCCTTGCGGGTACGCATTTTGGCGATAAAGCTACAGTTCAGCATGGTATTGCCGGATCTGTAGGCCTCCCAATCCTTTTGGTAACGGTACAGGTCATTCAGGTAGTGCCAGCGGATTTCGCTTTCATCGAAACCGAACATCCGGCAGAACCGCCTGTTCCCCGAAAGGATGCGACCATGCTCGTTGACTTCGAAGCAGGCCGTTTCTTGATTATTATTCATATCAATCATGTTGTCCTCCTGCTGTTAGATGGTTCCAAGAAAAGGGGGTTCAATTTCATGAATCTTGTTGCGGCTCTCCGCATCGGCGTCATTAAGAGGTTCTATGGAAATCCGCAGGTCTTCCAGACTGAATTCCAAGGATTCCTTGCCCACAAAAATGGATTCTTCGGACGCTAAAATCTTCTCGAAGGAAACTTCCGTCTCCCCAACCTTCTTGCCGTTCTCGTACAGAGAAACCATCTTGCCATTCCAGGTGACCATCAGGTAATAGCGCTTACCGAATTCCAGGGCGTTCTTGCTTACCACAGCATTCTTGCAAGAGAGGCTGTCGCCACTGCCATCGGCCAAGAAGAAGGCGAAACTTGTCTTTTTGGCACCGCACATTCCCTGGATTACCGAGAGGCTGAACACATCCTTGTCTTCCGCAGCACCAAATCCAAGCTTGCCTACCAGATTCTTGCGATACGTGGCCGCCGTATCCAAGACCTTGTCCACCTGCAAAACAACTTCTACGGCAAATCCGGTCGCTCCATCCAGAATGCCTCTGTCATCTTCCACCACGCCAAACTGGGATGCTCCCTTGAAATGGACGGCGCCAACGACGTTCGAAGTCTCGTCATAACTGACAAATCCACCATATTCAGGATTGCCATAAAGCTTCATGCCGGCAGTCCAGGCCCTGGAATCCTCCACGAAATCCACGGGACCGTCCTTAGCGACGGCACCAAAGAACCACCAGCTGCGAAGTCCGTATTCCATAGAAAGCGGAACCATGACAGAATCCACTCCACTTGCACCGGCAAGGGCACCCACATTGACTTCGTGCTCCACCCTCATAAAGCGGGTCAAGTCCGCAGGAACAACCTGCAAGTTAGTTTTACCCGCAGGCAGGCCTTCCAGTTTGTAGAAGCCCAAGGAATCCGTCTGGGCGGTCCAAGAAGAACCGGGAACACGAACCGTAATACCTGCCGCCGTAGAATCATCGCGGAGCATTACCCGACCCTTAAA
The DNA here is from genome assembly GCA_946402415.1 of uncultured Fibrobacter sp. Taxonomy (GTDB): domain Bacteria; phylum Fibrobacterota; class Fibrobacteria; order Fibrobacterales; family Fibrobacteraceae; genus Fibrobacter. The sequence goes on along the minus strand of CAMIWK010000147.1, from coordinate 394 downwards.
ATCAACGGTTTCCTTAAGAGCTACCGACTTAAGGTCAACATCCTTACCCTTGAATTCCACTACCTCATAAAAGGCCAGGGAATCCACAGATGCCGAAATACCATAAGAGCCGGAACGCTTCACCGCCAAGCTGAATTTACCCTTAGAATCCGTCTCATCAGAAGATTCCAATGTATCCACATCTACGGACTTACAATAGACCATAGCGCTGACCACCGGAGAGCCCTTCTGGTCTACCAACACACCTGCGATGGTGTTGGTCTCTTCGCTTACACCGCCGGCCACCTCGTTATCGGAACAGCCTACCCACGCAAGGGCCACAAGGAAGATTACCGCAAAGATTGTCGAATAAAGCTTATTCATCTTGCGCCCCCTCTGCCCTGGCGCCATCCCC
>CAMIWK010000146.1 GCA_946402415.1 uncultured Fibrobacter sp. | reverse complement strand
TGTACTTGAAAACTTTGGAAAAAAAACTATATTTGCACTCCAAAATCTAGGAGATTAATAGTGCCTACTATTCAACAGCTCGTCCGCAACGGACGTGAACAGATCAGCAACAAGACCGCTTCCGTGGCCTTGAAGTCCTGCCCGCAGAAGCGTGGCGTCTGCACCCGTGTGTACACCAGCACCCCGAAGAAGCCGAACTCCGCTCTTCGTAAGATTGCCCGTGTGCGCCTTTCCAACAAGATGGAAGTTACCGCTTACATCCCGGGTGAAGGCCACAACCTCCAGGAACACTCCATCGTGCTCATCCGCGGTGGTCGTGTGAAGGACGTTCCCGGTGTTCGTTACCACATCATTCGTGGTGCCCTGGATACCCAGGCTGTCAATGGCCGTCAGAACGGCCGTTCCAAGTATGGTGTTAAGAAGAAAGGCGCCGCCCCGGCAAAGAAGTAAGGAAGTAGAATATGTCTAGAAGAAGAAAGGCTCTCCATCGCTCTATCCTCCCGGATCCGCGTTACAAGTCCACTCTCGTTACCGAACTCGTCGGTGTGGTGCTCAAGCAGGGCAAGAAGACCATCGCTGAACAGATTGTCTATACCGCTCTCGAAAAGCTTGGCCAGAAGCTCGAAGGTCCCGAGACTCCGCTCGAGAAGTTCGAAATCTGCCTCGACAACATCAAGCCCAAGGTCGAAGTGAAGTCCCGCCGCGTCGGTGGTGCCAACTACCAGGTTCCTATGGAAGTTGCCCCGGACCGCGCCAAGGCTCTCGCTCTCCGCTGGCTCCTCGATGCCGCCCGTAACCGCAACGAACCGAACATGGCTGACCGCCTTGCTGCCGAACTCGTTGCTGCCAAGAACGGTGAAGGCAACGCTGTCCGCAAGAAGAACGACACGCACAAGATGGCCGAAGCCAACAAGGCTTTCGCTCACTTCCGTTTCTAATTCTTGTTTAGCACAGAATTATCCTAGAGAAGGGTTCCGTTTAAAACGGAACCTTTTCTGTTGTTTTTTACATTTTGAAAATAAACAAATGGGGTTTATCATGGGATTCAAGAAGCGTGTCATTGCGAGCACTCTCGGGTGTGTGACAATCTCTTTCTCGCTGTTCTTTGCGGCCTGCGGTGACGATAGTTCCAGCAGTTCTTCGGGCAATAACAATGCAGGGCCTATTGCCGAAGGGGTGGCGCCTGCATTCTTGAAGAAGGGCGACAAGGTAGCCCTGCTTTCGCCTTCGTACAGCACGCCTGATTCCAATATCCAGAAGACGGCTGAGGCCATAAAGGCCTGGGGTTTTGTTCCCGAGATAGGCAAGAACGTGGGTAAGCTAGATGCAGGCAAGTATGCAGGTACAGTCCAGGAACGTGCCGATGACTTTATTGCGGCCCTCAAGGACACGAGCATCAAGGCGATTCTCTGTAACCGCGGTGGCTACGGCACTATCCAGCTGGTGGACTATATCGACCAGAAACTGGTGAAGGACAATCCCAAGTGGCTTATCGGGTTTAGCGACATTACCACGCTACACGCCATGGAAACAAAGGCTGGCGTGATGAGTATTCACGGTACCATGAGTTCGTTTATTGCAAAGACGGGCGGCACCGATGACAACAGCACACTCCTGCGTGACTTGCTCAAGGGTACGGTGCCTACGTACAAGGTGCCGAAGCACAAGCTTAACCAGACGGGCAAGGCCGAGGGTGTTTTGGTGGGTGGCAACATGGCGACTTTCGTTCCGCTAGTTGGTGCAAGCGATATTGATGTTTTTTCGAACGACGGGATTATCCTCTTTATGGAAGAGGTGGGCGAGTCGTTCCATAACATTGATCGCATGTTCAATAGCCTTGAGTTGCACGGCGTGATGGAAAATGTGAAGGGGGTTATCCTGGGCGAGTTCGTAGAGTCGGAATCCGACGCGGATTTGAAATTTGAAACGGCCGAGGAACTGCTCTCCAAGTATTTGAAGAAGTACAATATCCCGGTTATATGCGGGTTCCCGGCGGGTCATGACGACGTGAACGTTCCGATTGTGATGGGAGCGAAGGTCAAGATGGATGTTACCGCCAATGGCGCCACCCTTGCCTTCGATATGGAGGGAGAAAAGAAGACCGTGGACACGGACAAACTGACTAACGAACCCAAGCTTTCAAAGGCTGTTAGGAAGCTTCTCGCAGGAAAGATTTTCTCTATTGAGGAATAAGAAGAGGTACCTATGAACTTCAAGAAACTTACTATCGCAGGTACCCTTGGGTGCGTGGCCATCTCTTTCCCGCTGATCTTTGCCGCCTGTGGCGACGATTCCAGCAGTAGCGCGAACGACGGCGGTGAAACCGCTGAAGATTTCATGTTCACCTTGGAAGAACTTGAAGAAATGGGCGTGCCTATTTTCGAGTCCGCCGACGACCTTAAAAAGGAAAAGTGCGGTGACGAAAACGAGTTCGAGACGGTTTATGTAAAGGCCGACAGCAGTTTCTATATGTGCGACAAAGGTAAGTGGGACAACGACTTCAGCGGCGATAACTTCACCATAGAAATCCCGGTTGTGGAGTCCAAAGACGACTTGGGCGAATGTGGCGAGGAAAACGACGGCGAAATGTTCAGGGTGCCCAGGGACACCATCTTCGACACCTACGCCTGCGAAGACGGGGAGTGGATTTCGGACTTCGGCGGCAACAGCGGCGAACCAGTGGATCCGAAGACGGTAGTCAAGGGAACGTTCACCGATGAACGTGACGGCAAGACCTACAAGACGGTAAAAATTGGCAAGCAGACCTGGATGGCGGAAAACTTGAATTATAAAGTCAGTAATAGTTACTGTTATGAGGGTAAGGCTGAAAATTGCAAGAAATATGGACGGCTTTATAGGTACGATGCGGCAAAAGAAGCATGCCCCGATGGTTGGAAACGTCCTTCCAAATTGGCATGGGAAAAACTGCTCGGCACATCATTCCCGGATTCCATAATGAAGGAGCATGTTCCGGGTATGATAGATGGCGTCGCGGGGTACGGAGTAAAATTCGAATCGGTTATAGGGCTAGACGACGATCCTTATGGTTTTAATATCCTCCCGGCAGGATATGCAAGGAATGCATCGAAATTCACACAGGGCTCAAAAATAGCATATTTTTGGACATCAACGCTTGGTCCTGCAAAATTTGGTGGTCTTTCTAGTCTGCTCATTCTCACTTTTGCTCCCAATGCGAGTTATCTAAGCATTAATCCTTTGGCTTCTTTCGCCTATTCCGTCCGTTGCATAAAGAAGTAGAAGCATCGCCGTCAAATCAATCAAAAAATCCCGGAAGGAGAATCTTTCGGGACCTTTTGTTGTTTGGATTGGAGGGATGTTTATTGTTTAATTGAAAGCTTGTAAATGCTCCGTGTACTTGCCTCGGGTACGTCAATGGCGTGTACGCCCGGGGTAAAGTGCTGTACGGCGCTCTGCCACAAAATACGGCCCTGGTAGTCGAACTGTACGACGCTTGCCTTTATGGGCTTGCTTGTTTGCATGTAGAGCTTGCCGTCTTGCAGGCGAAAGGAGTTGTTAGCGGCCCTCCCGGTAGGCTTGATGCCCGTGTTACCGCTGTCGGGGTCTGCGGCCTTCATCTTGGCGATGCCGGCCTTCCAAGCGTCCACGGCCTCCTGCGAGGTGTTGAGCGCCCAGTCGCCTTCGTTCGCTTCCTTGCTCTGGCTGAACCACATCACCGCGAATACGCGGGAGAAGTCCGTGGCAAAATGCTCGAACATGTCGGTGATCCATTCGGCTTTGTTCCCGCCCAGTTCGGAACTGGAGATTTCGGCGATGAACAGCGGTTTGTCGATGTTCGCGAGCGCGTTGTACGCCTTCTTGAAAACCTGCGAGAACGTCTGCCAGCTGGACCAGCTCTGGCATTTGCCCCAGTTGTAGCCGTCGATGGAGATGTAGTCCACGTAGTCGTCGCCGGGGTAGTTGCCCGTGAGCGTGGTTCCGCTGCCCTGGTTCGAGGCGTTGGTGGTCCACACCCACTTGACGTTTTCGACATTTTCTTCGCGGAATATTTTCACGATGTGGCGGA
>CAMIWK010000145.1 GCA_946402415.1 uncultured Fibrobacter sp. | reverse complement strand
GGACTTCGCACTTGAGTGTTTCGCCCTTGAACTTGAATTCCTTGCCTGCGCTACGTTCAGAGGCGAGGAGTTTCAAGCTCTGCAGCGGGAAGTTGCGTTCCTCGAGGATGGAGAGGATTTCTTGGCCTACGGCGCCGGTGGCACCCATGATGGCTACGTTGCGAATCATAATTAACCTTTAGTTTTCTTCTGGTTGTTCTTTGTAGTTTGTAAGGAGTCCCTGGACAGCCGCAATAAAGCGTTCCAGTGAAATTTTAGACTGGCTCAGTTGATCTCTGGCCTGCTGCATCTGCGTCTTTTGCTCGGCGGCATTTTCCTGCAGAGTATAGGTGTAGAGCGAATACGCTGCAAGACGCAGGCTTTCTGTGGCCTGGATCAGTTCGGCGTGGGCTTCGCTGGATTCGTGAGGGTGGAAAAGGCCCAGAGCCTTCTTGTTGATGGCCATGGCGTTGTTGCTGATGGCCAGCGCCTTGCGGCTCCATTCTTCACGGTCTGTCTCTGAAATGTTCTGGGGCAACCTGCCAAATCCATTGATGGCAGACTCCACTTCCTGCATACGCTTGATGACCTTGCGTGATTCATCCATGTAGCTTTCCAGTCGGGCTTTTGCTCCTTCGGAAAGTGTTGCCGGCTTGGCGCGTTGTTCCGGCCTGCCTGTATTAGCTGCAGGAACATTGACCTTGGTTCCAGAAACAGTTCCTTTTTTCGTAGAGGTAGGGGTTCCGTTCTGGAACGAGGAAATGTAGTCCTGGTTCATCGCGTTTATGGCTGCGATATCTTCGGCCGTATATTGGGAGGTAATCACCAAAGTGGGCCTGTCCCAATAGGAAATCCCCACGATTCCCGAGAGCATCAGCACGGCAAAGAGTATGTTTGCCACCTTCACCGGAGTTTCATCACTCTTGACCACGTAGAGGATGGCAAAGAAGAACAAACTGGCGAAAGAAAGAAGCAATCCTCCATCGTTGTTGTAGGCGATGAAGGAATTCTTGGTAAAGTAGAATAGGCAATCCAGAACAACGATGATAAGGGACAGAAATGCCCCTGCCATCTTCTGGCTCCGGTATTCCGATGCTGCCGCCTGCAAAATGGTGATGAACGTGATTCCCAGGGGAAGCACAAACATCAGTGCGATCTGAGCTACATCCGAGTTCATAGGCTAGAAGGGAAGATCGTCGTCACCTTCGGGCATGGGAGCGTCGTATGCCGGGGCTCCACCCTGGGGCTGGTTGTAATTGCTGGATGCACCCGACTGGTTATACGTGGGGTTGCCGCCCTGAGTGCGGGGACCGAGCAGCTGGAAGGTGTCCATGCTAACCTCTGTGGCGTAGCGCTTCTGGCCGTTCTGGTCGGTCCAGCTACGGTTGGTGAGGGAGCCTTCTACGTAGAGGCTCATGCCCTTGTGTACGCCCAGTTGTTCGATAATGTCGGCGGTCTTACCCCAGCCTACGATGTTGTGCCAATCGGTCTGTTCCTTCTGTTCGCCGTTGTTGTCGCGGTAGCGGCGGCTGGTAGCGAGGGAGAAAGAGACGCGCTTGCGTCCACCGGTCTGGCTCATGCGGAATTCGGGGTCCTTACCAATATTGCCAATGAGCATCACTTTATTCAAATAAGCCATGATTTATCCTTTGTTTTGTTTACGGGGTCAAAAATAAAAAATTCCATATGTCAGTTTGTGCCATTTGACATTTTTTTTTCATTATGCCACAATATTTGACAGTTCGCGGTGTAAAAAAACGCCGTTCTTTGCTTTTATGTTTATTTTCATTTATATTTTGACCAGATTTTTCGGATACCTATCACATCTCACATTACACATTTCATACTATGGTCACTCTTGCACTCTCTCGTTTTGAAAAGGTTTTCCCTGCAAACCTAAAGGGCAAGCGCCTTGGTGCGGTCCTTCACCCGGCCTCTGTGCTCCCGGATTTGCATTATACTCTGGATTTGCTCAAGGAATACGACGGCAAGCTCTTCAAGCTTTCTGCGCTTTTTGGCCCGCAGCACGGCATCAAGGGGCACACCCAGGACAACATGATCGAGTGGGAAGGCTACACCGACCCCGAACTGGGAATTCCCGTCTATAGCCTGTATGGCGAACACCGGGAACCCACCCCCGAAATGCTCAGCCACGTGGACATGATGCTGGTGGACCTGCAGGACGTAGGCGCCCGCTACTACACCTTCATCTGGACGCTTTTCCTGTGTATGAAAGCTTGCGAGAAGGCCGGAATTCCCGTGATTGTGGTGGATCGTCCGAACCCAATCAACTGCGTCGATGAAGAGGGCCCGGTTTTGGACCTGAACTACACCAGTTTTGTGGGACTCCACAGTATCCGCACCCGCCACGCGAAGACCATCGGTGAACTCGCAGTGCAGTTTAAGGAAGAACGTTTTCCCAAGTGCGAACTCTTCGTGCTCGAGATGGAAGGCTACGACAAAAAGATGTGGTACGACCAGACCGGGCTTCCGTGGATTTTGCCGAGCCCCAATATGCCCACCCTGGATACCGCCATTGTTTACCCGGGTATGTGCCTTTTCGAGGCCACCAACGTGAGCGAAGGCCGAGGTACCACCCGCCCATTCGAGATTTTTGGAGCGCCATTTATCGATGCCGTCAAGCTCTGCAAGTACATGAACGGCTTGAATTTGCCGGGTGTGTACTTTCGCGAGAACTACTTCCAGCCCACATTCCACAAGGGCGCAGGACAAATTTGTGGTGGTGCGCAGATTCACGTGCTGGACCGCGACAAGTTCCGCAGTTTCGATATGACGGTAAAGCTGTTGCAGTATATCTTCAACGAATACCCGAAGGATTTCGCCTGGAAACAGCCTCCCTACGAGTATGAATTCAAGAAACTGCCTATCGACATCTTGCTCGGCAACGGTACCTTCCGCAAGGAATTTATTGAAAGTAGTATTTAGAACGTCATCCAGTGCACGAAATTAACAACGTCATCCTGAGCGGCCGGTGGCCGCGAAGGATCCAGTCCCGAATTAAACAACCGCGGTGCTGCCGCAAAGAAGAGGAAAATTATGACCGAACAGAAAAACGGAAAATTTGAAATGCCCGCCCTCCCGTATGCGGCGGCGGACCTGGGCCCGGCACTGAGTGCGGAGACCATCGAGTTCCACTACGGAAAGCACCTGCAGACCTACGTGAACAACTTGAACGCGGCTCTCCCGGGCAGCGCCTTCGAAGGCAAGTCTCTGGAAGACATCGTGAAGAGCGCCGAAGGCGGCGTTTTCAACAATGCAGGCCAGTTCCTGAACCACTCCATGTATTTCTTGCAGTTTGCTTCTCCGAAAGCTGGTAATGTTCCGACTGGCAAGATTGCAGAAGCCATCGCTCGTGACTTCGGCTCCTTCGAGAAGTTTCAGGAAGAATTCCAGGCAAAGGGTGCCGGCCTCTTCGGTTCTGGTTGGGTATGGCTCTCTGCTGACTCCAGCGGCAAGCTAGTGATTACGCAGGAGAGCAATGCCCAGAATCCGCTTACCAAGGGCCTCAAGCCGCTGCTGACCTTTGACGTGTGGGAACACGCCTACTACATCGATTACCGCAACCGCCGTCCGGACTACCTGAAGGCACTCTGGAGCATTGTCAACTGGGATGTGGTGAACCAGCGGTTCGGGTAATTAACGGGTCACAACTAAGGAGTCACTGCCAACGCTTATCTGAGCGTTGGGGTTGCCAATGGAAAACCAGTAGGTCCCTTCAGGTAATCCGTAGAGGGTAACATATCCCTTCTCCTGGTCTTTTTCGGTTACCATTTGGCAGGGGTAGAAATCGTAAGGCTCATTATCTTCTTCGAATTCCGAAGAGAAGGGACCGTCAAGCAATTCGATGCAGATTCCGAAGCCGTTCTCTTCAACAAATTCCCATGAGTATTCATCGTCGAGAACATGGATAGAATCCAGGTATAGTCTGGCCGAGTAAACGGGTTCCAGCGAGATCTTTTTTAGTTCGGCAACCTGATCTCCGTCTATTTCTACGACACTGGCTTTGGAAAAAGATGAAAAGATGTTGGCTCCAAGGCTAGAATCTGCGGAAAGCACCCGCAGCTGGAGTGACTGATACATGGGGG
>CAMIWK010000144.1 GCA_946402415.1 uncultured Fibrobacter sp. | reverse complement strand
TCATGGAATTCAGGAATTCCATGTTGGTCTTGAACAGCTTCATCTTGTCCCGCATAAATTCCATAATTTCCACGGTGGTCATGTCCTGCATATAACGGCGAAGCACCCAGACGCGATTGAGTTCATCTTCGCCCAGGAGCTGTTCTTCCTTACGGGTGCCGGACTTGAAGATGTCGATAGCCGGCCAGATACGCTTTTCGGCGATACGGCGGTCTAGCACCAGTTCGTTGTTGCCGGTTCCCTTGAATTCTTCGAAGATCACCTCATCCATACGGCTGCCTGTCTCGATGAGGGCCGTACCGATGATGGTGAGTGAGCCTCCGTTCTCGATTTTACGTGCGGCACCGAAGAAACGTTTGGGCCTGTGCATGGCGTTGGCGTCCACACCGCCAGAGAGGATCTTTCCGGAGTGGGGAATAACCACGTTGTTGGCACGGGCAAAACGAGTGATGGAGTCCAGCAGGATGACCACGTCATTCCCGTGTTCCACCATACGCTTGGCTTTCTCGATGACCATATCGGCCACCTTGATGTGGCGGGTGGGTTCTTCATCGAAGGTGGAGGCCAGCACTTCGGCCTGGATGTTCTTGCCGCGGGCCGCACCCTCTTCGCGAAGACGGTCCACCAGCTTGCGCATTTCCGTCACTTCTTCTGGGCGTTCATCAATTAGGAGCACCATCAGTTTCACTTCGGGGTGGTTGATGGTGAGCGCCTTGGTGATGTTCTGCAAAAGTACTGTCTTACCTGTGCGGGGAGGGGCGAGGATAATGCTACGCTGGCCCTTTCCTATGGGGGTGAACAGGTTCATAATGCGGGTGCTGTATTCTTCGCGGTCCCATTCCAGGTTGAGCCTTTCGATGGGGTGGATGGGCGTCAGGTACTCGAAGGCGACGCGGCGCTTGGTCTTCTCAGGGGGCTCAAAATTTACCGTGTCGATGCGCATGAGGGCGAAGTACTTTTCGCCTTCCTTGGGCTGGCGAATCTGACCGGTGATAGTGTCGCCCATCTTCAGGTCGTAACGGCGAATGATGTTACGGCTAATGTAAATGTCGTCGGGGCCCGCCAGGTAGTTGTGGTCGGGGTTCCGCAAAAATCCGTGTCCGCCGTCGGGAATGATTTCTAGAACGCCCTCTGTGTAGATGGGACAGTCCTCGCCGGTGGTGGTACTCAGGATGCTGTAGACCAGGGCCTGCTTGCGCATGGTCTTGAAGTCAGGGATTCCAAGCTCATCGGCTTGGCGCTGGAGCTCGAACATGGGGAGCCCGCGGAGCTCTTTCCACTTGGCTCGTGCAGCGGCTACCTTCTCGGGGTCGGGAGGCGGCAACTGGATACTTTCATCGATAAAGTCATCTTGGGGCAGGTTCCTGCCGTGGCGGTTCTTGAATTTGTTGAACTTATTGAACTTGTTGTTGAACTTGTTGTTGCCCTTGTTCTGGTTCTGGTTATTCTGCCCGTTTTGGCCCTGCTGGTTCTGACCTTGCTGGGTGTTCTGGTTTTGGGCGTTGCCCTGGCTCTGTTGCTGATTTTGGGCCTGGTTCTCGGCCTTGGGGGTAGAGTCTGCGGCAGGAGCTGCTGGTGCAGGACTTGGTTCTGCGGCCTTGGGCTCGGCGGGTACAGCCTTGGGTTCGGCTTTCTTTTCCGCTTCCATGAATTCGGCGGCGGCCTTTTCTACGCTTCCTTCGTCCTGGGCCTTTTTGGGGCGTCCACGGCGCTTGGGCTTTTCTGTTTCAGGGGTTAAAGAGGTTTCAGTCAATTCTTCAGGATTACTTTTAGATCTAGGCACTAGACTATCCTTTGATATGATAAGGTCTTTTTTAACGGAAAAGAACTTTAATGGGGAGATATGGTAAAATGGAGAAATACTCTCCATAAAATTGGGAAGGCTTTGCTCCCGCAACGCCCTATAAGATAAATAAAAAAAAAGTTTTTGTCAGCAAAAAACGGCTTAAATGTCAAAAAAAAGTGAAAAAATGACAAGTTGTTTTAACTATATTAGGGGTCGTGGAATCCTTAGAAAGAGTTTTTGTGGCTCTTGGCAGCAATCTTTCTCCTCGGGGCAAGCGCCTCTCTGAGGGGCGTGACATGTTGCGCCGAATTTCTGCCGGTGGCTGGAAGGAAAGTCCCATTTACGAGACTCCTCCGGTTGGTCCGGAGGGGCAGGGTCCCTATTTCAACCAGGTAGTGAGCTTCTGGTATGCGGGCACGCCTACGCGGCTGCTTCATTACCTCAAGGGTTCCGAACTGGTGCTGGGGCGTAAACCCAGGGGACATTGGAATTCCCGTGAAATCGATCTGGACCTTCTATATTACGGCAATCACGTGCTGTCCGGCAGGCCGCAGGTTCCCCACGGGGAGATTCTGCACCGCCAGTTCGTGCTTGTGCCTATGAACGATATCGCTCCTGACTGGGAAGACCCCCTGAATGGGCGTGCCGTGAAGAGTTTGCTTGCGGATTTGCTTGCCCGCGAGGGGAAAATCCCGTTCCGCACGGTGACAGGGGAGGAAGACTGATGCTTACGGACAAGGGTGTACACTTTTTGGCCATCGAAGGAGTCATCGGGGTAGGTAAGACCACCCTCGCCCGGATTATTGCCGAGCGCTGGAACGCTTTCTGCATAGAAGAGAACTTTGCAGAGAACCCCTTCTTGGAAAAATTCTACGAGAATAAGGAAGCCTACGCCTTCCAGACACAGCTGTTTTTCTTGCTGGACCGCCATAAGCAGTTGCAGAATACGGGACTCCAGAGCGACCTGTTCCACGACCTGCTGGTGTGCGACTACACCTTCGACAAGGACCAGATTTTTGCGGCCCAGAACCTTTCCGACAGCGAGTACGCCATGTACGAGCAGGTGGCCCGTTCTCTGGACAAGGACCTGCCGAAGCCCGACCTGGTGGTTTACCTGCAGGCCAGCGTCCCTACGCTCCTGAATCGGATTCGCGGCCGCGGACGTGAGATGGAGAGAGCGATTGAAGGCAACTACCTCAAGGACCTTCAGGAACGCTACGACCATCTTTTCTGGCATTACCCCAGTGCTCCCGTGCTGATTATCAATACGGACAACATTGACTTTGTACACAACGAAAATCACCTGAAACAAATCCTGGATGCCATAGCGGAATGCCCGCAGCAGACCACCTATTTTGTTCCCGATGGAAATTAAGAAGGCTATATGCAGATTATCAAGACCATAGCGGAATTACGTAAAACCTTGAAACCCCTTATCAAGCAGGATAAGGTCATCGGCCTGGTGCCCACCATGGGGGCGCTTCACGATGGACACGGGGCTCTTATCAAGGCCTGCGCCAAGGATTGCGAAGTGACGGTGGTGAGTGTCTTTTTAAACCCGATCCAGTTTGGCCGTAACGAGGACTTGGACAAGTACCCGAAGCGCCTGGAGGCCGATGCCAAGTTTGCAAAGTCCCTGGGGGCAGACTACGTCTTTGCACCAAGTGTCGCCGAGATGTACCCTGACGGCGACCCCTTGACCCTCGTTCGTGATGAATCCCTAGAAAGTATGTACTGCGGAGCTTACCGTCCGGGGCATTTCCGCGGGGTCTTGACGGTAGTGGCCAAGCTGTTCCTGATTTCGGGAGCGAACAAGGCCTTCTTTGGTGAGAAGGACTACCAGCAGGTGTTCCTCATCGAGAAGATGGTGAAGGACTTGAACTTCAACATCGAGATACATCGCGTGCCTATCGTTCGCGAGGAGTCGGGACTTGCCCTTTCTAGTCGAAATGAGTACTTGACCGACGACGAGCGCAAGCAGGCTCTTGGGATTTCTTCTGGCCTCAAGCAGGCGAAGGCCGCTTTTGAGGCCGGCGAGCGTGGCGTTGTGCGCCTCCGGGATATCGTTTTGAAGTCCGTGCTGGCAAACCGCGGCCAGGTGCAGTACGTAGAGGTGGTAAACCAGAAGAACCTCCAGAAGTTCAACGGCGTCATCCGCGAGGGTGACAAGGTTGTAATTCTGGTGGCCGCCTTCTTCGGCAAGACCCGCCTGATCGATAATATCGAGCTTAATTAGTCTTATTTTTCCGTGGCGGTGAACACGCCGTCCCAAGTCTCGCCCGCCTGAACAGGCGGGTTTATCTTGTAGGCTT
>CAMIWK010000143.1 GCA_946402415.1 uncultured Fibrobacter sp. | reverse complement strand
TCAGAAAGCATTCCGCGGAGGTAGTTCAAACTTCTTTCCCATTCAATTGCCATACGTCTATCCTTGACCGGTGGACCGGGTTCGCAAATCTATCAACAGGTAGGCCCTATAATCTAGAAAAATAGCCTTGATTGTTGATAAGTTCAAGGGGGAGGGCCCCAAAAAAGGGGCAAAAATGACCCCGGACCGGCATCGTAAGTCCTTGATTGGCAAAAGAATAAAAAACGTTTTTGTTAGTTTGTTTGTAATACGAGGCCTATTAAAAGGCCCCCGAATAAGTGGCGGAATTCCTTAAATTTCGCCAAAATAACTACATTTGGCCTAGTATGCAGTTTCTCGCCCGTCTCGATTACGTGTTCTGGATTCCCCTGGTTTTATGGGTTCCCCTGTTTTTCTGGTTTATGCGCTGTTCGTACCCCCTCTTCTTTAAGAAGATGGTGAAGAAAGGAAAAAAATGGGCCTACATGCCCGAAAAATTTGGCAGCAACTCTCCCAGATTCCCAGTGACCCGTATCCTGAACCTTTTCTTTTCGCTGGTAGTGGCGTCGGGAAGTTCTGTCAGTGTGGCCTGGGCGTTGAACAAGTTTTCCCGGGTTCCTGCTGTTTATGGCTTTGCGTCGGTGATTGTATTCTTGGTGCTTGCCATCATTCTGTACCGACTGGCTGTTGGCAAGGTGGCGGTGATTTTCCAGTCTGCCTATTTTCTGGAATACCGTCGCGCCCATTACGAATCCGATGTGAAGGGCAAAATGCAGAGCGAGGCAGATATTCATAACCGGGCCATCTGGAGTTTCACCAAGAAGCTCCGAAAAGCAGAATCCCACGGTCGGCTGTGGAAGTATGTGAACGCCATGGCCAGGACCAAGAAGATTCCCCCTGATATCCTTGCGGAAGTTTACTAGGGTAGAGGGGCTAGGATTTAGAGGTTAGGATCTAGGTAGAATGTCTAATATATTGGATTCCATCGGTGTAGGGGAGAATGTCCTGGACGGGCGTGCGGCTTGGAAGTATGCCGAGGATATCCTGCTGAAGGTTTCCAGGACGTTTGCGCTGAACATCAACGTTCTCAAGGGCCGCTTGCACAAGAGTATCTTGCTTGCCTACCTATACCTGCGCATTGCCGATACCGTAGAAGACGACCCCGAGATGACGGCTACCCGCAAGAACATTGTGCTGGGTCTGTTTTCTGCCATTTTCAAGTCGCCTGATCTGCCTGACGAGGCGATTGCGGCTTTTGAGAAGGCCTTGCCTGAAAGTTGGCATCGCTCAGATCACCTTTATATGGATCTGTGTCTCCATACCCACGTGGTGGTGCCTTTGCTGAAGGAACTTCCGGAAAAGTTTGCTGCTCCGGTGCGTGCGGTAACGGTAGAAATGTGCCAGGGTATGGCTAAGTTTGCCCTTAGGCAAGAGGCCGCCCTTAGCTCCGGCTGGTTCACGCTAGAACGGGTTCAGGATCTGGATGAATACTGCTACTATGTGGCGGGAATTGTGGGTAAGCTGCTCACCAATCTTTTTGCTGCCGACACGAAACTGATTGGTCCGGCACGCAAGGCGGAGCTACAGAAGCTGGACGTGAGCTTTGGGCTTGCGCTCCAGGTGGCGAACATCGTAAAGGACTGCGTGGAGGATTCGACCCGCAGGGTGTGCTTTGTGCCCGAAGAAATCTGCCGCCGTCATGGGTTCAGCCACTCTTACGAAATGTTTGGACCACCCATGGGCGACATGGAAGATTATAACAAGCGCCGTGCCCAAGTTATGGAAGAACTGGTGAAGAAGGCCTGGCGTCATTTGGATGACGCTATCGCCTACACCAAGCTCTTGCCTAACGTGAAGATGCGGACCCGGCTTTTCTGCCTGTGGCCATTGTTCATGGCGGCAGAGAATATGAAGATTATCGGCGACGGTTCCAGTATTTTTGCGTCGGACCAGAAAGTGAAAATCACCCGTGATACGGTGAAGCGGATTATCAAGTCCACCATGGTGCATTTCTATTCCGACAAGTGGATTGACAAGACCTACGCGAAATTGAAGAAGGATGCAGGAATTTGAAGTTAATTGATATTGTAAATAAGTGGCAGTTCCACCTGGGCGTCATTGTTTTTAGCATCGTCTCTGACCAGTTGACCAAATTGTGGGCGTTGGTGCGTTTTACCAACGAGACCGGTGCTCCGAACCATGACGTGATTAACGTGATTGGGGAATGGATCCGGTTCCAGCTGGTGTTCAACAAGGGCGCCGCTTTCAGTAGCCGCCCTCAGGACTTGATGCCGTTCTTGCCACCCTGGCTTTTCTTTTTGCTGATCTCTATTGTAGCGACTGTCGTATTGCTTTGGTTCTACAGGTCTATCGATAAGCGGGACTGGATGAGCCGACTGGGCGTGGTGATGATTCTCGGTGGTGCCGTCGGGAACTTTATTGACCGTATGCGGCTTTCTATGGTGGTGGACTTTATCGATTGCGACTTGCCCGACTTTATTATGACTCGGTTCCCGACTTTTAACGTGGCGGATTCTTTTGTGACCGTGGGCGTGGCCGTAGTTGTTCTTTCGCCGGTGATTTTGAAAAAAGTGCACAAAGAAATTAAGGCTGAAAAAGAGACGGCGAAGTCGAAGGGGCTTCCGTGAATTACCTTGTAGAAGAGCAGCATTCCGGTGAGCGTATCGACAAGTTTCTTGTGGGTGTCATGGACAATGTGTCCCGAACAGACATCCAGAAACTGATTGCCGCAGGCGAAGTCAAGGTGGGCGGTGCGAAGGCTTCTAAGAATTTCCGTGTAGAGACGGGCATGGTGGTGGTGGTGGACAAGGTTCCTGAAAAAGAAGCCAGCACCCTGGAGCCCGAAAATATCCCGCTGGATATCGTTTACGAAGATGACGATATCGTAGTGCTGAACAAGCCCCGTAACCTGGTGGTGCATCCGGGAAACGGCGTGCAGAACGGCACATTGGCCGCTGGGCTTCTATATCATTTTAAAGAAAATCTTTCGGCGGTAAATGGACCGCTCCGTCCGGGAATTGTTCACCGTTTGGACAAAGATACGCCGGGCCTTATGGTGGTGGCGAAAAACGATGCCGCCCACAGGCACTTGGCACACCAGCTTGAAACACGGACGCTCCACCGTACCTATAACGCCCTCGTGTGGGGCCATGTTCGTGATTTGGAAGGGACCATCGACGCTCCTATCGGCAGGAACCCCAAGAACCGCCTGAAGATGGCGGTGGTGAAGGATGGCAAGCCTAGCCGTACCCACTATGTGGCGAAGAAATTCTTTGCCTTTGCCACCTTGTTGGAACTGCAGTTGGAGTCGGGACGTACCCACCAGATTCGCGTGCATAGCCGTTACATGGGCCACCCTGTGGTAGGGGACCCGCTTTATGACGGTCGCGACGGCTGCCTGAACCGCGTGTCGCCCCTGATGAAGGACATTGCGGCCAAGGTTCTGGAGATTGCGCCGGCTCAGCTTTTGCAGGCGGTGAAGATTGAGCTGATTCACCCCACCACGGGCAAGAAGATGAAGTTCAAGGTACCGCTGGAAAAGCCCTTTGAGCAGGTGCTGAAACTTTTGAAGAAGGAATGCCCTGCCGATGCTCCAACCTTCGATGAGGATGAAGGATTCCATGACTTTGATGCGGACATCCGCTTTGACGAAGGTTTTGAAGATGAAGTTGACGAAGGAATGTTGGACAAGTTCGATGAATGTGTTTTCCCGGAACTGAAAGAAAGGAAGACCCGTGCCCAACGCCACGCCGAAAAGGCGGCTAACGCTGCGAACCGCAGGGCCAAGGCCGCCGAGCGCAAGCGTATCAAGCAAGAGAAGGCCGCCCGCCGTCGCGGAATCGCTCCCGAAGATTTTGTTCAGCCCGGTTATGAACCGACCATAGATCCGGATCTGCTTTAGTCATCCTCAAAAAATTCATTTTCAAAAATTTGGCTGCAACACATCGCGCAGTTTCGTCACTCAAAGTGGTAAAGACCTCCAGTATTCACCACTTTTCGTTCCTGCCTGCGCTCGGTTTCGCTCAAATTTTCCCATCAAAGCAATTTTTTGAGGCTGCCTATGGTTGTAATTTCTATTTTTAGGGAATAGAAAATTATAAAGGAATAAAATATGCGTGATCAATTCGAAAGCCCCCTTATCAAGCGTTACGCTAGCAAGGAAATGAGCTTCATTTTCAGCCCGCAGTACAAGTTCCAGACTTGGCGCAAGCTGTGGATTTACCTCGCCG
>CAMIWK010000142.1 GCA_946402415.1 uncultured Fibrobacter sp. | reverse complement strand
GAAGGAACCGGTAGCGGCGAGCGCTTCTGCGATTTCTTGCTCAAACGAGTTCATTGTCGTCGGCCTTCTTGTCGGTTGTCTTTACAAAGTCATTTTCATCGAGTTCCACAATCTTGCCGTCGGCATAGAGACGGTCTAGCGAAATCTCGTTACGCTTTTCTTCTTCGAACAGGTGGACCATCAGGTCGAGGCCCGCGTCGAACACAGCCCAGCGTACGCCTTCCTTGTATTCCACGCCCACGGACGGGAGCTTGTTTGCCTTGAATTCCTTACGCAGTTCGTTCAAAATAGCCTGCATCTGAGCTTCGCTTTCGCAGGTGGCGACAAGGAAAAAGTCGGTCACGTCCTTGATGCCCCGCAGGTCTATTAGCTGCACATTCTGGGCGCGCAGTTCAAACAAAATGCTTGCGCCGATTTTTACAGATTCCGGCAGGTCCATTTTCTCAATTGTCATCTTTTTCTCCCTGTTCGGGTTCTATGATTTGTAGAAAGTCTTTTCCAATATAGATGGAAGCATCGACTACGGCCCGCTTGCTCATGATGGTCATCACGTTTTCTGTCTTGAGAGCACGAGCCAGGGCCTTTGCTCCTTCCCATTCCGGATTGCGAAGTACCAGGATGGTCTCATCGTAATTTTGCAGACGGTCGTTCCGATAGCTTACTACGTCAAAGCCGTTTTCCCGCAGATAGGCCCGCATTTTGGCGGCGGCCCCCTGCATACCGCAACTGTTCAGCACTTCGATATCGCCCTTGTAGTGCCGTACGGGCTGTTTCTCTTCGACGGTTTTTTCTTCTTTGCAGCCGATAAGGGTTATAAGAAGCCCGACAAAAAACAAGGTACGACAAAACGGCCTGTTTTTGTTTCGTGTGTGGGGTTGCAGAGAAAACATTGCTACAAATTTAGAATTTGGATGAGAAAATAAATGAAAGAGAGTTTATTTTTCCTGATTTCCTTTCCTTTTTTCATTTGTAGATTATATATTTATATTGGATTTAATAGACTGGAGTATTTCGATGATTAAAACGGCTGCGAAACCGGGATTCTTTGTTCAGGATAGGTATCTTTATAGCAAGGACAATGAGAAGGTAATTCTTCGCGGGGTGAACCATATGTTCATCTGGACCGACAGGGAGGGTAAGACTATTCCCGAAATCGCGAAGACGGGTGCGAACTGCGTCCGTATTGTCTGGAATACCCGTGGTCGTATAAGCGATCTGGATAACATTATGGGACTCTGCATTTCTAACGGTATGATTCCCATTCCCGAAATCCACGATACCACCGGGAATTGGGAACGCTTGCCAGAGGCTCTGGATTACTGGCTCCGGGAAGAGACTTTGCAGATGCTTTCTAACCACCAGGAATACATGATTCTTAATGTTGGTAATGAACCTGGGGCGGGAGAGGTTCCGGAAAGCGAGTTCTTTGAGGTCTATCGTATGATTGTGACCAAGATGCGTGCCGCAGGAATCCGTGTGCCCATTATGATTGACGCAGAAGCGTGGGGCCAGAATGAGAAAATCCTGCTGTCTGTGGGGCCGAAACTTTTACAGGCTGATCCGGAACACAACTTGATTTTCTCTGTCCATATGTGGTGGCCTAGTGAAAAGCACGATTCCGAGGCGACAGGCTTTGCCACAGTCCAGGAACGCGTCACTGCCACTTTGGAAAAGTCGGTGGAATTGAAGTTGCCCCTTGTGGTGGGTGAATTTGCTCCGGTGGCTGCCGGTGGTGCAAGGGAAGTTCCCTACAAGCATATTATGGCCGAGGCAGAACGCTTGAATATTGGTTGGCTTGCCTGGAGCTGGGGCCCTGGAAATTTTGACAGTCCCGAAATGGACATGACGGCCCATGGTTCCTTCAACACTCTGGTGGGCTGGGGTAAGGAGGTGGCGGTAGATAGTCCTCTCGGCATTCAGAATACTAGTGTCATCCCGAATTTTATCCAGAACAAGGATTATGTCACCGGATTCCAGGGTACAGGTACAAACCTAATCCAGAATGGCGAGTTCGCCGGCGAAAATCCCCTGGAAAACTGGGTTACCGATTTTTGGGGTGGCAAAGCCAATGTCAATGTCGAAAATGGCGTGGTCCATTTCGATATCACCAAGGGAAGCAAGGAGACCTGGGGCCTGCAGTTCAAGCAACATCTTTCGCTCCGGAACGGGGTCACCTATATTTTCAGTATGCGCGCCAAGGCGGATAAGCCTCGCACATTGAACGTAAACATCAAGAAGGATGCCGAGGTCTATACGCCCTATGCCAACGGCCGTATTCTGGACCTTAGTACCAGCTGGCAGAGTTTCAGCTGGAAATTCACTATGAAAGAAGAGTCGGATGCCGAAGCCCTGCTGATTTTCGATATGGGAGGAACACCCATTTCCTGGTCACTGGCGGACATTTCTCTTGTGCAGGCTAGGAGTGTCGCCGACCGCCTGAACCGCACGTTCCAGAGGAATGTGCAGAAGAACTCTGGTTACTTTAACGCACCCAATGGCCCTTGGCAGCTGTTGTTGTATTCTGCAACGGGTGAACTTTTGCAGGTTCTGGATCAAGGCAAGGGTGGCGAGGGTATGCGCTCTTATCCCAAGCTGGAACAGAGTGGCATTATGGTGGTAAAGGACAAGCTTAGTTAGCGGAACTAAGTTCCAACACGTCCTTCAAGAACGTCGTGAACTTGTTGATGTAGTTGCCGACAATTCCGGGTATGTTACGGTGGGAATATATGTGCTTCCCGAGCAGCTGGGATTTGGAAAAATATCCCAGTTCTCTTGAGTCCGGGGAATGTTTCGGCTTCTCGCTGATGATAAAGTAGTAGTCATCTTGTGCTACGACTTTTTCGATGAGGCTTGAGTCGGCTTTGTTGTAGAATTCACGCTTGATTTTGACGGGGGTGTTCCCGATTTCACGCTGGAAAACCTGCAGTTCTAGCAGGTAACGGTCTTGCCAGGGGAGAAGGTCCACCTCTTTCAGGCTGACTTGCCGGTTCTCGAGTTTAAGGGCGCCAAGCATATCTAGGGGCAGTTCTCGTTCTCCCTGCCATAACGTCGTCTTGATATAGAAGGGAATATCCTGCTCTATCATTATGTTGATGGCATAGTCCTGCTCTACGTCGTTTAGCTTGCTCATGTAGAGGGTGTCCCCTTTCTTGGGGACGTCAATCTTACGTGTTTCGATAAACACCTCGTCATCCTGGAGCTGTCGGGTCTTGTTTCTGACACGGACCTTCCCGTTGTTGTAGAACTTGACCTTTTCCCCAGGCATGGCTAGAATCTTGCGGACTAGGGTTTCCCTGTTTTTCATGCGTGCCCAGACAATATCTTCGGCTTTGAGTTCATCAATGCATCGTGGAAGCTTGCAAATCCACACGATGTCGCTTTCCTTGAACCTCGGGTACATGGAGGAATCGTTCAGTTTTAAGGGCTCCAGTGCATAAAAGCGCAGTCCCAGAGCTGCTGCGAGGAACAACACCAGAACGAACACCAAGAAGAAGATGAACGCTTTAGAATTCCGGAGCAGTTTTTTCCTGACAATGTGTCTGAGGGATGCCATGCCTATAATCCGAATCCTTATTCACCGTTCCCGTTGGAGTTGTCCGAAAGGGAGAGCACTGCAAGGAATGCCTTCTGGGGAACCTCAACAGATCCGATGCTCTTCATACGCTTCTTGCCTTCTTTCTGCTTCTCCAGGAGCTTGCGCTTGCGGGTGATGTCACCGCCGTAGCACTTGGCAAGCACGTCTTTGCGGACTGCCTTTACGGTGGAACGGCTGATGATCTTTCCGCCGATAGCGCCCTGGATGGCCACATCGAATTGTTGACGCGGAATCAGGTCTTTCAGCTTTACGCAGATGGCGTTGGCGTAGGTGCTTGCCTTGTCCCTGTGGATAATCACCGAGAAGGCGTCCACCGGGTCGCCGTTCAGCAAAATGTCCAGCTTTACAAGGTTGTTCCGCCGGTATTCGCTGGGAGCGTAGTCCAGGCCGGCATAACCGCGGCTCACGGACTTGAGGCGGTCGTAGAAGTCGAACATGATTTCGGCGAGAGGCAGGTTATACTTGAGAATGACCTTCTCCTCGTCGATGTATTCCATGGTCTCAAATTCCCCGCGCTTTTCTTCGCAGAGGGTCATGAGGGCGCCCACGTAGTCCTTGGGTGTAAAGATTTGGGCCTTTACGTAGGGCTCTTCGATGTGGTCGTAGCGGCTTGCGTCGGGGAGCTTGGACGGGCTTTCGATTTTCACCATGGTG
>CAMIWK010000141.1 GCA_946402415.1 uncultured Fibrobacter sp. | reverse complement strand
ACGCGGGGCGGAACCTTGCCCTTGAACTTCAGGGCCATCTCGCCACAGAAGGCGTCGGTCTCACGGCTTGCAGTACCGTTACCGATGGCAATCAGGTCAATCTTGTACTTGTCGATAAGCTGCATCAGGTACACGCAGGCACCGGCCTTGTCGTTCTTGGGCTCGTGGGGGAAAATCACGCCATGGTCCATAAACTTGCCGTTCTCGTCCAGAACGGCCACCTTGCAACCCGTACGGAAACCAGGGTCCAAAGCGAGCACGGCCTTGTGGCCAGCCGGTGCGGCCAGCAGCACATCCTGCAGGTTCTTGCTGAACACCTTGAAAGCCTCCTCTTCGGCAGCGTCCTTCAGAAGCAGGCGCACTTCGCTTTCCATGCTGGGCTGCAGCAGGCGCTCCCAGGCGTCCTGGCACATGTCTTCCAGGTAGGGCTTCCACACGGAATCCCTCTTGATGACCTGGGCCTTCAGGTAGCCCACCAGTTCCTCGGTAGGAACCTCGATAGAAAGGCGGAGCACCTTCTCCTTTTCGCCACGGCGGAGCGCCAGCATACGGTGGCTCGGGATCTTGGAAACGGGTTCGCTAAAGTCGTAGTAGTCCTTAAACTTGGTCTCTTGCTTTTCGAAGTCCTTCTTGACCTTACTCACCATGACGCCCTTCTTTTCCATCTGGGCGCGGAGGTACTGACGGAATTCCGTATTATCGGCCACTTCTTCGGCCAGAATGTCGGCAGCACCCTTGAGGGCGGCCTTCGGGTCGGCAAGGCCCTTCTCTTCGGAAAGGTAAATGCGGGCGATTTCTTCGGGAGTGTTACCGGTGTTTTCCTGCTCCCACATAAGGCGTGCGAGAGGCTCCAAACCAAGTTCCTTCGCGATAGTGGCACGTGTGCGCTTCTTGGGCTTGTAGGGGGCGTAAATGTCTTCCAGCAGGGTCTTGTCCTTGCAGGCCTCGATCTGGGCCTTCAGTTCCGGAGTCAGCTTGCCCTGTTCCTCGATGCTCTTGAGGATGGTCTCCTTGCGGTCGGCAAGTTCCTGCAGGTAGTCGCGACGGTGGCTGATGTCGCGAAGTTCAATTTCATTCAGGGTTCCCGTCTGGTCCTTGCGGTAACGGGCGATAAAGGGGATAGTGCCCCCCTGGTCCATAAGTTCGAGCGCCTTTGCGACTCGCCAGGTTTCAAGTTTCAGCTCTTCAGCAATAATGGCAGAAAAATCCATAATTCATTTTCCGATTGGAGGGTCCTGATCTTGCGAAAAGGCCCTAAGTTAAACAGCCCGGCAGCGTTTGCCGCTGGGCACCCTTACGGGTCTGTTGAATATAGTAATAAAAAGGAATGCGGAGCCCTAGCGGCGGCCTACGGGTCTCGGTTTCGGAGCAGATGTCGAACGGGACCTGGGAGCGCTGCGTGTTGTGGAGCCGCTCTGGCTCCTAGGCTCGTAACGCCGATTGTCGTAACGTCTGGAATCATCGTCATCGCTATCCACATAGCGGGTCGGGAGCCTTTCCGGCTCCACGTACATTGGAGCCTGCTGCCTCCCTGCAGGGGCAGGGGCCGGCATCACGCGGGTAGTCGTAACCGTACCCACACGGGCAGCGGGAGCCGGAGTTGCCGACATATGCGTCGCGGGAGCAGGCGCTGTCGATATACGGCCAGCAGGGGCCGGGGCCACGCGGGCCGCAGGCGCGGGCGCCACACGGGCAGGCGCAGGCCTTCTCGGGGGCGGGCTATTATAGTGGTGGGGCGGACGGTAGCGCCTCGGGTGCCTGGGAATGGGCCTATGGGCATACCAGCGGGTATTACGCACATAAATCACCCTGGGGCCCCAATCGATCCAGCAGGAACCCCAACCCCATTCGCCAAACCAGGTCCCAAGCCAGACTCCCGAACCGTAATAAACGCGGGTATAGCCGTCGTAACGCACGTAGTAAACCACGCGGGGGTTGTAGACAGGCACGTACACGTATTCCTTCTGCACCGGATAGATGGTGATGTTGTCGCCGGCCTCCACCTTCACCTGTTCATTTGTCTTCAAGTGTCCGTAGTCGTAGGCCTTCTGGCGCATGCGCTGCACCGCCTCCATCACCTCCTCCTTCTGGTTGGTGACGGCGTCGCCCAGCTGGTCTGTCCAGGTGCGGTACTTGTCCATCATAGAAAGTACCGACGGGAACGGCAGCAGGGCCTGCACGCTGGGGTCGTAAGGCAGATTCGCCTCTTCAATAGCAGAGGCCAGGGTAGCCCCCTTCATATTCTTGTGATACTCCGCCCACATAGCGGCAGCAGGAATCTGGTTCCCGTAGGTGGAGGCGTCCAGCACCTGCACCAGCAAAGGGTCCGGATACAGGGCGATGCTTGCCACCAGGGTGTCCAGCTCCGAGGTAGAGTAATTGGCCTGGGCAAAGCCCGAAACACCAAGGCAAAGGACCAGCGCGGCCATTACATTCAGCAATCTCGAAAACAACCTGTCCACGGGAACCTCCTTTGCAGTTCCCGTTAAATATACAAATTTACAGAACTTTTACACTTCACATCTTGCCATTATCCGCATATAAACTACATTCTCTCCTGCGTTCGACATAGTACGCTAAGGCGTCCAAGAATTTGGATGTCTTTTTTTTTACCAAAGGAGTACTATGTCTACTAGAAAAACGCAACCATCGAACAACATCCATATCGACAACGAATATGCCACGTGGATTGCAGAATTAAAGCATCGCTACCGCTCGGCGCAAACAAGGGCTGCCGTCAAGGTAAACGCAGAAAAACTGCTTTTTAACTGGCAACTCGGCCGTGATCTGGTGCAGAAAAAGGCAGAAGAACGCTGGGGGAATGGCGTTGTAGAACAAATCAGCATTGACCTAAAGCACGAATTCCCGAATGCTGATGGCTTTTCGACATCAAATCTGTGGTATATGAAAAAATGGTATCTTTTTTATACACAAGATACTCAAATTCTGCACCAATCTGGTGCAGAATTGCCGTCACGCAAAAAACTCCAACGACCCGTTGGAGAAATACAATCTCACCAAAAACTCCACCAAGTTGGTGGAGAATTTCCACAACAGTTCGCTCTAGTTCCTTGGCGACACCATGTCGAAATCATCACCAAGTGTAAAACAGTCAATGAAGCCCTATTCTACATAGGCAAGGTCATTGAACAAGGAATGAGTCGAAACGCCCTTATCAACTGCATAAAGGCAAACCTCTTCAAACACCAAGGCAAGATTGAAAATAACTTTACAGAAAAATTGCCCGCACTGCACAGTTCCCTAGTCCAAGAAGTCCTGAAAGAAAACTACGACTTCGGATTCGCCACAGTAAATCACGAAATCTATGATGAAACCGAACTAGAAAATGCACTAACAAAAAATGTGACCAACCTTCTGCTTGAAATGGGTACAGGTTTCGCCTTTGTCGGTCATCAAAAAGAGATCATTGTTAGTGGCCGTTCTCGAAAAATTGACCTATTGTTCTACCACATCCGTTTGCGCTGTTACATCGCGTGCGAATTGAAAGCCAGACCTTTTGAACCAGAATTTGTTGGTAAGCTCAACTTCTATGTGAACGCCGTTGACAATCTGCTAAAAAATACTGATGACAATCCAACTATCGGTCTTTTAATCTGCTCCGATATGAATAGTACCGATGTCCAGTGGTCCTTTCAGGGTATTGGCACCCCTATGGGTGTTGCCACATACAACAACATCCGTATCAAGGATGCTCTACCCTCCAAAAAGCAACTTGAAGAACGGATGCTGCTCTTGCAGAAAGAAATGCAACACGCCAAACGGCTGATAAACAAGAAAAACAGCGTATCGTTCTAAGCGAAGCGCGTGTAGCGCTCCCTAACGCACTATTCTCCGTCCTTGACGCAACGGACGGAATATCCACTATTCAGATCATTACTAGATGATGATATACCTACGTTCTAATCATATACCAAATACACATAATGCTCACTCGCACTCCAAAAGAATGTAAATTAGGTAGAGCCATGAACCAAGAATTGTCCCTAGAAGAACTCTTTGAAGCCCTGGGTAAAAAACGCTGGGTAATTGCCAAGACCACCGCAAAAGAGCGAATCGCAAAGTTGCTGAAACTCCGCAAGGCCCTAGTGGCACGGCAACAGGAATTTTACGACGCCGTGTGGGAAGACTTCCACAAGCCTGAAACGGAAGCCCACCTCTGCGAGGTGTACCCCGCGCTCTCCGAAATTGACTGCGCCGTCGCCCATCTGGAAGAATGGATGGAAGACAGAGGCGGCAACTGGAGCCCCCTATTCCCCACCAACAAAAGCGTCAGCCATTTTGA
>CAMIWK010000140.1 GCA_946402415.1 uncultured Fibrobacter sp. | reverse complement strand
CCATCACCTCCAGAGCCTCTTTCAGAGAAAGCCCCACCAGGTTGGGCATCTTGCTGGCCGAAGTCTCGCCCAGGTTCAGCATCACACCAAAAGAATCCAGCACATCGCTACGTTGAGAAACCACACGGGAACCTTCGCCCTTGAAACTCACAGGGCATCCCCTATCCGCAGCCATTCTCTTTGCAGCTCCCACCGTCATTCCCATAAAGTCCACATCACAGTTGTTTGTAGCCTGAACTCTTGCCAGTTTGTGGGTCAAGGGAGAAATTTCCGGATGGTAATAGATACTTTCCACGATATTGCGGAAAATAGGCCCTGCCGTCACACCGCCGGCGTGGCCGTAGGCCTTGTCGGAGTTGGGGTCATCTACAAGAACCAGGCAAACATAGCGGGCGTTTTCCACAGGGACCATCCCAATGAAAGAGGCCACCTGGAGCTTGCTGTCGTACTCGCCCGTCTTCTGGTTGAACTTTTCGGCCGTACCCGTCTTGCCACCAATAATCACGTCAGGGATTTTTTTGCTCCTCACCTGCTTCGCCGTGCCGTCGCTGTCGTTCACCACATGACTGAGCATGCCGCGAATCTTTGCAGCGGTCACTTCTGAAATCACCCGGCGAACTTCTACCGGCTCGTTTTTTTCCACCACCTCACCATTAGCATCACGCCATTCCTTTACAATCATGGGCTCCATCAACTTGCCGCCGTTTGCAATGGTGGAATAGACCATCACCATCTGCATGGGCGTCACCAGCAGGGCGTGGCCATAGCCCATGGTTTTCAGGGTGCGGTCGTCACGGGTCAGTTCGTAGGGCTGGTAAAGCTTGCCCGATTCCTCGCCGTAGAAATTCTCCGAAGTCTTCATGCCCAGGCCAAAGTTACGGGCCATGCGGTAAAGTTTGTCGGCCCCCACCTCGTTCGCAATCTTTGCAAACACGATATTGGAAGACTGCACCATGGCCTGGGTCATGTTCATGTCGCCATACACGTGGGAATCCCTGATGGGAGCCGATCTCGGGTTCCAGCTCCAGCTCTTGCCCTCGTTGGCAAACACCTTTTCCGGGTCCACCACGTTGTTTTCCAGAGCGGCGGCAGCGGTAACCACCTTGAAGGTGGAGCCGGGCTCATAAGACATGGAGACAATCTCGTTCTTCGCTACACGGCCGATTCCCTGGGTCTTGGAATTGGGATCGAACGTAGGGTAACTGGCCATGGCCAGGATTTCACCGGTGTAAGGATCAACCACCACGGCAGAGGCACTGGTGGCACTGTATTTCGTCACGCCATCCTTCAGGCCCTTTTCCACCAACTCCTGCATGTTCTTGTCGATAGTCAGCACCAGGTTCTTGCCCGGAACAGCCTCTGCCACATTCTCGGAACGGGAATACACTTCGCGACGGTGGGCGTCCTGCACGCTCACGCGGAACCCTTCGTTTCCGCTTAGGCGTTCGTCAAAGACGCGTTCCACACCCATAACGCCATGACCGTTAAAGTCAAGCTTTCCAATTACCTGGGAGGCAAGCTTGCCCTGCAAGAAAACGCGGCTATAGTCCAGGGCCTTGTTGGCCGTATCCCTGAAGTTGTCCGCCAGCACCACACCGTTACGGTCCATAATCTGGCCCCGTTCGGCATAGATATTCTTAGAACGTGTCACCAGACTCATGGTCTTTTTCTGGTACACCTCGCGGTTCAGCACCTGGATGTTAAAGGTCTGCAAGGTCAGCACCACCACAAGGGACAGCACAATCCATTTCAGGAATCCGAGCGGTTCAAGAGGGAATCTATTCACCTTTACCCTCCAGAACCATAATCTTCTGCGGCACTTCATTCAGTCCAAGTTCTGCGCTTACGGCAAAGTCGGACAAGTTTTCCAGCGAAGACATCTGGTTAATTTTCAGTTCAAGCAAAAGGACGTCACGCTGCAGGAAGGTCACCTGGGTTTCCAGCTTGCGAGACTGACCATAAAGGCTATTCAGACGGTTCTGCAGGTACAGCGGTAGCATTAGGAGCAAGGCTCCCAAGAGCACAACGCAAAAGACGATTATGAAAATCGACCTGTTGGTTGCCGCCACCTTGAACTTTTCAGTACCGCTCATACCCTCTCGTAAATCCTCAACTTCGCAGAGCGAGCCCTGCTATTCCTTGCAATCTCCTCGTCACTAGGCAAAATCGGTTTACGATTCACCTTCTTCAAACGCTGGTGGTTCCCGCCGCACATGCATAGCGGCAAATTCTCCGGACAAATGCAAGCCTTCTCGAATTCTGCAGCCGTTTCCTTCACGCAACGATCCTCTACCGAGTGGTAACTCATCACCACCAGGCGGCCACCCACCTTCAAGCAATCCACGGCAGAGCGCAGGCTGTCCTCGATTTCCTTCAGCTCGCCGTTCACTTCCATACGAATCGCTTGGAACACACGAGCCAAAAGTCCGTTTACTTCGCGCCGTTTGTCGGGGAACACCGATTCCACAACAGCCTTAACATCATCCGGCAATATCTCGCGCCCTTCAGCCTTGGCCGCAGCGGCCATTTTCACCATGCGGGTGGCCAGCTTAAAAGCCCGATCCATGTCGGCATTCTTGCGAAGGGCTTGGGCCAGGTCATCGGCACTCACCTTGAAAAGCCACTCCTGGGCAGAAACTCCTTCGCGACGATCCATACGCAAGTCCAGCGGATTGTTCCCTACGAAAGTAAAGCCACGGGCAGAATCGTCCACCTGATGACTGCTGATTCCAAGGTCGTAAAGGACTCCGTCCAAGGTACCGGCTTTTATCTCGGACCCTATCATACCGAACCGCACTGGATGCACAATAAACTTGCACTTGACACCCGCAAGCCGTTTCGTAGCAAAGGCCACAGCATCTTCGTCGCGATCAAAAGCATGGAGAGTTCCGTGCTCATTTAATTTATTCGCAATCGCGTAGGAATGTCCGCCACCGCCCAGTGTGCAATCCACATAGGTTCCATCCGCCTTGATGGAGAGGCCATCCAAGCATTCCTCGAGCATCACCGGGTCATGATAGAACACGCCATCAGTAGCACCGGCGAGAGCTGCTGAAAATTCATTTGTATGTAATTTGGATTGACGGAGGTCAGCGCTTATCATCTAGACCCTCCGTCGAACCGATTTGATAGTAGAGATCGTTGAACGACTGCAAATCTTCATCAGTATCCATGCTGGTCTGAGCATCGAATCGTTCAGGTTTCCACATTTCCAGAGACCGTCCGCGACCGGGAGTGTAAATCACTTCGGTCGTAAGATCCGCATAATCCAACAATTTCTTGGGGATAAGGATGCGGTTCTGGCCATCCATTTCTACTGGGATGGCGTCGAGCTGTTTCCGGAATTTATCGGCTTGACGGCGATCTTTGAACGCGTCAATTTCGGCCATGAACTTCACGTATTCTGGCATCATATACAACCGGAGGGTGTAGTCCGGGCCGCGAGCGACCACAAACTCAGTCCCTTCGGTAGGCCAAAGCTGTCGACGGAGTTCCCTGGGGAAGGAAGTCCTTCCCTTTCCGTCGATCGCCGTCTTGGCGTTACCTATGAAATACGGTAAATTCATTTATTCCTTAACCACACTCTGACACAACACAGTACAAATATACCACTTTCAACCACTTTGGCAACAAAAATTATGGTTTTATTACAAAAAGCTCCTAAAAAAGTTCGACCAGCCCCCGAGGTTCGGGACAACATTAGTGAACATTTGTATAGCATGTATTATTTTTTTCGAAAATCAGAGTATATTATGTTGTTGGTAGTTACTTGAGGTAATTATGGGAGCAAAGTTCTTACTGGCATTGGGGCTAGCCCTAACCGCGGCCCAGGCATTTGGTGCGGTCTACTATGTAGCCACCGACGGTAGCGATAATAACGCGGGCACAAAGGACAAGCCCTTCGCATCGCTCAACAAAGCGAATAAGGTGGTTGCCGCAGGCGATACCGTCTGGATTCGCGGTGGCATCTACGACCTGAAAGACACGGTCTTTTTCGCACGGTACAAGATGACGGCGGCTATCCTCTTGACAGCGAGTGGCGAAAGCGACGACAACCGCATCCATTACCTGGCCTATCCGGGCGAGCGCCCGATTTTTGACGGCGCGAACCTCCCCGTGGCCGCAGGTACGGACCATAGCGACGGCACGCCCGAGGGAGCGATGTACACGTCGCCCATCGTGATTTCGGCAAAGTATTTGCACCTGAAAGGTTTCGAGGTGCGGAACACGCCCATGAAGCACAATTCGAATTCTGGCGTTTTCCTTTACGCGAGCAAGCATATCTTCTTGGAGCAGATAGATAGCCACC
Organism: uncultured Fibrobacter sp.; assembly: GCA_946402415.1. GTDB lineage: Bacteria > Fibrobacterota > Fibrobacteria > Fibrobacterales > Fibrobacteraceae > Fibrobacter. The sequence continues at coordinate 4 of CAMIWK010000140.1, read as the reverse complement.
ACAA
>CAMIWK010000139.1 GCA_946402415.1 uncultured Fibrobacter sp. | reverse complement strand
TGGGGTCGATTTCCTTTACGATGTCGATTTCGTAGGGGCCCCGCAGCTGGTCCAGGAGTTCATCCAGGTCAAAGCCTTCGGGGGTGTTCATGTCGCAGAACTTGGGCAAGTTCTGCACGATGACTTCAATCAGGTTAATGTCCTTGTCTTCTAGGTCGGGGAATGCCTCGATGTAGAAACCGGCGGCGTAGTCCAGCTTGCTTGGGTCCTGGGCATTGAAAGCGGCCTCGATACCCACGGCGGAACGGATCTGTTCGGATTGCAAGAGGTAGGTGGCCAGGTTCTGGCCCATAGAAACCGAGGGGGCCTCGATAATGCTTTCGTGAACCCGCTTGCCCTGCTCGTTGAGCTTCACGACCCTGATGCTTTGAGGAATCAGGGCGGGCTCGTTTCCGCCTACCGCCAAAAGTTCCGGCTGCGGGATCATGGCACGTACCAGGCCCTGGGGCGTGGTGTCCGATTGCACCAGGGTGATTTCGCCACTGAAGCGTGTGGTCAGCGAGACGGTGCCTGGGAACTTGAGGGATGCACTTAGGAAAATGCTTGCGATGGAGTTCTCGGCCAAGAGCTTTAGGGCGAATCCCTGTGCGTTGTGCTTCTTGCCGATTTCGTTCATTGTCGCAGTCAAGTCGACGACAATCAGGCGGAAAGGCGTTTTTTTGCCCGTAGCGCGGATAATGCGGTCCTTGAAATTCATAGCCCAAATTTAGTAATTTGGCGGTTGGTAGGGGATTTTCGAATAGCTTGGGGTCGGAATAGCGAGATTGCTGAAACGGTCATTTCATTCCCGTTTCACCCTTCGGGCTTGCCTGCGATTCTCGGTAGCGAGATTGGACAAGAACTTCGCTATGCTTCAGTTCTTGCCCTTCGGGTTAAGCCTTTGGCTTAATCCCTAAATCGCTCATTATTCGCTTCGCTCATCGAGCGATTTAGTCGAACTCACGACTACGTCGCTCGTTCTTAAGCCTCGCTATTCCGCCAATAAAAAGAAAACCACCCTCTAGGGTGGTTTTTCTTTTTATCGGAATAGCGAGATTCGAACTCACGACCTCTTGCTCCCGAAGCAAGCGCTCTACCAGGCTGAGCTATATTCCGGTTTTGTGGCTCAAAGATAGTTAAAAATGGGGGAAATTAAAGGGTTCGGCGGGTTATTTTTTTTGTTTTTGGGGCGGGTTTCCCTATTTTCAGGATGCTGGAGCCCGCGTTCTCAATTTCGGTTCGGTAGAATATCACCCGGTTCCTCCATTCGGAGCGGACCTTGCGGTCGATAATCTTCTTGACGTTCCCGTAGGCGGGGTTCCCGCCCCCGTGGATGACCCGCAGTACGCTGAGCCCTGCGATGGACATCTGGGACATGCGGCGTTCCACTGCTTCGGCCGCCTCGTCGGCGGTCATGCCATGAAGGTCGATTTCATCTTCGGGTAGCGGTGTGTCCCAGGAGGCCGGGTTTCGGACCTTCCGTCCGCCCAAGTTCTTTGCCTTCACGGGGGCCTCGGCGGCCTTTTCTGCTTCCAGGGCCTTGTCCTTGTCTTCCATGTGGTGGTTCTTGACCCACTCCAGCTGGAAAAGTTCTTCTTCGTTGAACGCCATCTTTATACCTTGAAGTTCTTATGGTAGTTCCAGGTCCACTGTTCGGGGTGTTCTTCGATCCAGTGTTCCACGTCGGCGGCTATGGCCGCGATGAGCTTTGCCTCGCCTTCGGGCGTGGCGGCCATCTTGGGTGGGTAGTAATGCTCGAACCGGATGACGTGCTCCCGGACCTTCTTGCCCTGCTTGACGACGGTTTCACTGTAGGTGCGGAACGTGACTATACTGGCCCCCATCTGGTTCGTTATGATAGGGAGCCGTAAATAAAGAGTGTTCTCTTTCCCGAAAAGGGAGACTGTGTTGCCCTTGGTGTTGCGCCCCTGATCCACCACCATGGCGAGGATTCCCTTGGTCTTGAATAAATTTCGGATGAGGCTCTGGAGCTTGTCGGGGTGGTATTCGGTGAGGTGGGGGTCGCTGCGCAGGTCCTCCAGGCATTTACGCAGGGCTGCGTCGCCGGCAGAATCGGTAATGAGGTGCACGTGGTCGCTGTAGCGGCAGAGAATGCGATGCATGTTCTCGAAGGCGCCTTGGTGGATGCTCATGCCCACTACGGTTTCGGCCTTGGCGGCGTCTTGCATGATGAATTCGTTTTCGAAGCGGACCCGTGCGGTAGCCGAGGGGATTCGAGCCAGCAGGCGGTAGCTGTCGATGCCGTTCCAGTAGATGCTTTCGAAGACGTCTTTGGGGGAGACCTTGCGCTTGCGGTAGGCGTTCTCTCCCCAGAATCCGGTCTCTTGCAAGAGACGCTCAACACGACCGTAGGCCCGCTTGGTGTGGAGCGCCTTGTAGATGGGGAAGGCTATCTGGAAGAGTATCGCGTAAAAGGCGTCTGGCAGGCGCAGCAGAACGAATAGGATTATTTTGTATGTAGTGACCTTAAAGCGGAACATTTTTTTGGGGTTAGGGGCTAGGATCTAGGATCTAGGCATCAAACTCCAGGATGTTCCGGCCGAATTCACGGACAAACAGCCGGCGAGAAAGTCCTTCGCCGGCATAGCTGATGGTAGGCGAGATTTCGTAGAGCTTGTCTTCTTTGACTTCTACGTGAGCCTTCTTCAGCCATTCCTTGTGGAGTTTGCCAATCATGGCCCGGGCGGTCTTTGGGGAATCGTTACCCTCGGCGTTCTTGACGGGACTGAATTCCTCTTCGCGGATGACACCGAAGGGCAGCATGGAACCTAGTTGCGGGAAGGCGTCGAACAGGAACTGCTCGAACTTCCAGCATTTTTCGATACCGCAGACGGTCTTTCGTGCGGTATGCCAGGGAAGCCTGCTGGTTTGCAGCTTGCGGAGCCCTGAAAGCTTGAACAGGTGTATGGCGATGTTTCCGCCGTCGAAGGTGAGGCTGCCGTCGGCATTGGTCATGTCGCGGTAGTTCTCGGGAAGGTCGCTGTATTCCACCACGCCGGGTTTTCCGTTTTGCAGGGCGAAAATCCCCACCTTTTCATTGGGGCCCGCTTTGGGTACAACTTTAGAAGCGGACATACTGCGGCCCTCGCTGGCGAGAGCCCCGATGAATGCCGGGTCGCAGATGCGGCACAGCGCGTTATCTACGCTGTAGAGGAACACGTACTGCACGCCTTTTTCGGCGAGCCAGGCCAGAGTGCCGCTCTGTGCCAACGCGCGGAAGCAGCCGCCGTTTCCGTCGGGCACTAGGGCCAGACGGTTGTTCTCGTCTACGACTGCTTTGCCGTTCGGGTCAAGGGCGCAGATGGTACCCTGCTCAAAGAAGCGGATGTTGTCGCGATCCATACCGAAGAACTTGTGTTCGGTAAAGAAGTTTACGGTGGCCTCGTGATTCAGCGGGCTGGTCATGATGCACCAGGGGATGGGATGACCCACCTGGGCCGACAGGTTTAGCAGGCGCTCTGCCTGCAGCTGGAACAAACTCTTGTGGCTGGGGAGCCCGATGTCGAACATTCCCTTAGGGCCGTCGAAGCCGAGGCGGGAACCCTGTCCGCCTGCTACCAGGAATGCGGCCACCTGGCCCTTTCCAAGCAAGATTTCGCCGGTTTCCTTCCAGTATTCGTAACGCAGGTCGTCGGCGGCAATCTTGAAGGGCATGGGTTTCAGGTCGGCGGAAACGTTGTCCTCGAGAGAGGCTGCGGATTTTTCGGTGTAGAGTGCCTTCAGTTCTTCCCAGTCCTGGCTTAAAATGTCACGCTCCAGATTGGCGCGGGCCTCGCCGCTCAACGATTCAAGGCGGGCGGCCAATTCTTGCTGGCCTGCAGCGTTTAATGTTTCGACGATAGTACTCATTTTTTTCAAATATAGGTTCCTGCAGGCAGGGGGAGGCTTCCCCCCTTAACTATTACCTTATGCCAAAGAACACCACCATGCTGAAGATGAGGGCGAAGATGCTCACCAGGTGCATGCGCCACACGATTTTGGAATTCATCAGGGGCTTGCTGGGGAAACGGCCTTCCCATTTCTTTTGGTAATGGTGGTGCAGGGGTGCGCACAGGAAAAGTCTACGGCCCGTGCCGGTGGTCTTGCGGGTAAACTTGAACCACAAAATTTGCAGCAACACGGAGAAGGCTTCGGCGATGATGATGATGCACACGATAGGCAGGAACAATCCTGCTTGCACCAAGATGAACATAATGCCGATGGCGGCACCAAAGCCCACGGAACCTGCATCGCCCATGTAGATTTCGGCAGGGGGACTGTTGAACCACAGGTAGGCAAGCAGGGCGCCCGCGATGGCGGTGGCCAGGGGGAACAGTTCATCGCAGCCCGGCAGGTAGGG
>CAMIWK010000138.1 GCA_946402415.1 uncultured Fibrobacter sp. | reverse complement strand
TGGCGATGCCGCCGATTTCGCGGGTCAGCTTGTAGCAGAAGGTTTCAAGGGCAATTTGTGCACCGAGGTGGCCTTCGCTTGCGGCTTGGGTCAGGGTGCGCATATCGTTGGAGAGACCGGAAAGACCGAGAAGGCCGGATTCCTTGTTTACCAGCTTGTCTAGGCGGTCGATGTCGTAGCCGTACTTCTTGCTGATGAAGAAGAGGATTGCCGGATCCAGGGAGCCCGAGCGGGTACCCATGATAAGGCCGTCCAGCGGGGTGAAACCCATGGTGGTGTCGGCGCACTTGCCGTTCAAAATGGCGGAGCAGGAACTTCCATTACCCAGGTGGGCGGTAATGAAGCAGCAGTCTTCAGGCTTCTTGCCCAAAATGCTTGCGGCTTCGGCAGTTACAAAGCGGTGGCTGGTGCCGTGGAAACCGTAACGGCGGATAGCGTCCTTCTCGTAGAAGGAATAGGGGATGCCGTACAGGTATGCCTTGCGGGGCATGGTCTGGTGGAAGGCGGTGTCGAACACGGCCACTTGCGGGAGTGTCGGGAAGAACTTGGTGGCACATTCCATGCCGGTCGCATGTGCGGGTTCGTGCAGCGGGGCGAACAGCGTGATGCTGCGGATGTAGTCGATGACTTCCTGCGAAACCTTCTCGCTCTTGATGTACTTGCCGCCATGCACCACGCGGTGACCGATGGCTTCGATCGTGTCGATGAGCTTCTGTTCGGCGAGGAACTTCTGGACTTCGGCGACGGCTTCGGCGTGCGTGGGGCAGTCGAAGTTGAAGTCGATGTTGCCTTCGGGGCCCTTGGCCTTCACGTGGCCGTTCACGCCGATATTTTCGACGAGGCCGCTAGAGATGGATTCCTTGGTCTGGGTGTCGATGACAGCGAACTTCACCGAAGAGCTGCCGCAGTTAAGAACGAGTACGCGCATAGTTAGTAATCAGTGGTTAGTGTTTGGTGGTTAGGGGTGTGGCCCGATGTTCTTGGACGAAATTATAGCATTTTGCTCAAATTATTCCAAGTTGGAATGCCAAAAATGGCTTTTTTAGCGATTTTTGATAATTTCTTGGTTAAATGCCACAAAAAAATTTGTGACACCTTGTTCCCTCCCATAAAAATAAGGTTATTTCTCTCCTGAAGATAGAAGTTTAGTTCTTGTTCTCTACACGAAATCTACAAATTTCAATAGAACGAGAATGATTCTGAATAATTTTCAAGGAGTGACTTATGAACAAAACATTCTATAAAACAAGTTATCTCTGTAACATTTTTCTCCTACTTTCTTTATTCGTCATTGTAGGATGCGGAGATGAAGGCAGTTCTGTTAACGATTCATCTTCTGAGAATTTTCCAGAAAAAAATGGTGACAGCGATTGGAGTTGGGACATTCCCAAAGAAGATTATCTCAATCCGAAAATTGATTATGGATCCATGACAGACTCCCGCGATGGCAAAGTTTATAAGACCGTTCAAATTGGTGACCAAATTTGGATGGCGGAGAATTTAAACTATTACGATACGGTTGCAACGCCTTATTTGAAAGATCGGTGTTGGTGTTATTACGGTATTGACAATCTTGATGCCGCGGACGCTTTTTGCGATTTCGCAGGACGCTATTATTCCTGGTCCGCAGCGATTGATTCGGTGAAATTAGCATCGAATGCTGAGAAATCGCTAGATTGCGGTGAGGATAAAACCTGCGGTTTGACTGGTAAGGTACAAGGAGTGTGTCCTCCAGATTGGCATTTACCCGATTCAACCGAGTGGAATACTTTGTTTGTAACAGTTGGTGGAAAGGAAATCGCAGGAAAAATACTCAAATCTAAAAAAGGCTGGGGAAAAGATGGTTGGGGGGACAATATTAGTGGCGAAGATGACTTCGGTTTCTCTGCTTTGCCACTTGGCAATAATAGGTACGGCGGTCCAGCTAATCCAATAAATTTCTACGAAGCTGGTAGCTATGCAGAATTTTGGAGTTCCACAGAAACCAACGATAGGGAAGCCTTTGCGGTAATACTTACTAACCACGATGATACAGACTTGTATGGTGAATATAAGTCTCAAGGCTTAAATATCCGTTGCATCAAGGACTAGTGGCGGCTTATTTACTAAATTCCCCGTTGATGTTCAAGAGAATCGCAGCGTTTGACAACCGGGTATCGGTCTACTGGACCAACCGCCATTTCTCGGAGAAGGTGAACGACCGCCTCCGCTTTTACGTGAGGCTGGGGGACGGCTATATCTGGGGGGCGTTTGCCCTGTTTATTCTTTTGATGGTGGGCTGGGAGAACTTTTTGCCCATCTTGTGGCAGGCCCTGATGGCCCTGGCGGTGAGCCTTATTATTTACGAGGTGGTAAAGCTGAATACCAAGCGGCCCCGCCCCTTCGCCGCGAACCCCGAAATCAAGGCCGAAGTCCCGCCGCTAGACAAGTACAGTTTTCCTTCGGGCCATACCATGAACAACCTGGCGGTGGCCTCTGCCGTATTCTATAGCGTGCCGCAGTACGGCTGGGTCATGCTGATTTTGCCGCTGACTTGGGGGCTTTTGCGGGTGTACTTTGGGGTGCACTGGCTGACCGACATTCTGTGCGGATTTGTTCTGGGTATCGTGAGCTTTGTGCTGGGGCACCTGCTGTGGATAGCGATTTTCTAAAGAACCATGTCATTGCGAGGTCCCTGTAAGGGGCCGTGGCAATCTCTTACTTTTCTGTATGTTTCTTTCTGCCTCTACATTCTTTGATACTGTTGCTGACGACGAACGTGTCTACCTGCTGGTGCGGCACGGTGAACGGGGGCATATTACGCCAAACGACCCGAATTATGGCGCCCATGTAGGGCTTACGGAACGTGGGCGGGAACAGGCTTTCTCTCTAGGGCGCGCCATTCCTGTTGAAGAAGGTTTGACATCTTGCGGTGAAACGTCTGCTGACGTATGTCTCTTCTCCAGCCCGGTAGGGCGTTGCGTAGAGACGGCGGAATGTATCGGCAAGGGTTGCGGAATCGCCCACCCCGAGGTGGAAAAGCTGGACTGCTTGGCGGAATTCTACGTGCAGAATTACGACTCTTACACGAAGGTGCTGAAGGCTGGGTTTTACGAGGGAATCTGCCAGTGGCTGGCCGCCAACTCCCGCGATGCTGAGGGAGGCGTGGTACAAGATGCAGATGCCCCGTTCTACCCGCTGGCGGATCGTTCCGAGGAGATGCTCTCTATGATGTTCGAGGTGGGTCGGGCCCGCTTTAACGTGTTCGTTAGCCATGACGCTTGGGTGGTACCCTGCCTGGTCCATTTTTGCGGCCTTGAATTTACACCGAAGCGCTGGATGAACTTTTTGACGGGGCTTGCTGTTGCCGTTTCGCCTCGGGGCCGGCGCATTGTATCTGTGACGGCGCTGGAAACGGGTTGGCTAGAATTCTGAATTTTATATACATTTAGCTTGTAGACAATAAGTAGGTATTTTATGGGCTTTAATTTACGGGGGCTGGCGTTCAAGCAGTCCATGATGATCTTGGCGGCCATTACCGTGGTCTTCGGCCTAATCTTTGGCATCACGAGTCACAAGACTCAGAATATGCTGAACAAGATAACGACCGAGAACGGCGAGGAGACCAGCCGTGCCAACGTCAACTATATCGACAAGCTTTTCAACTCGGGAAAACTTGTAGGCGACGACATTGCGGCGACCTTGGGCAAGAGAACGATGAACAAGGCGGAACTGGATACGTTCCTGCTGCAGTCCCTCACCAATGCCCGTAACCTGATTCCGCAGATTGTGGCTGTGGTGCTGGCCTACGAGCCCGGAATGGGGCCGGAGACTCCCAAGGGCGAGTTCATGCGCCTTGCTTACTTTAAGGAGAACGAAAGCAAGCTGATTTCAGGGGCGAATTACCAGGACAAGGAATGGTATTACAGCACTAGAGATGCAAAGATTAGTCGCTGGCAGGAACCCTTTATAGGGGAGTTCGTGCCGGAACCCATTGCCGTGTACACTGTCCCGATTTTTCAGAAAGACAAGGATGGTAAAGAGGTCTTGGCCGGCGTGCTTGCCGTGGACATGTCCATTGATTTTCTCAAGGATGAAATTGCGACTATCCCCGTGTCTAACTCGGGTTATGCCCTGATTACTTCGGCAAAGAATGTGGCCGTAGCCTATCCCAAGAGCATTGCACAGGGGAAAACGAACAAGGAAATTATTGTCAGGGAAATTCGGGGCAAAAGCTCGATTCCCTTTGCTCGTGCAGCCAAGGATAGCAGCGGTCTTTTCTTGGGCACCGTTGCCGGTGGTGAGGAGTCGGCAATTTACTATACCACCATCCATTCCAACAATTGGACCTTCATGGTGGTGTGGCCTATCC
>CAMIWK010000137.1 GCA_946402415.1 uncultured Fibrobacter sp. | reverse complement strand
CAGATGTTTCGTAGGGAGAACTAGAGGAATCGCTTCCGCAGGCGGAAAGGGCGAAACCGAGCACCCCCGCAAGGGCGCAGACCGTGAACTTTTTCGCGAATGTATTTTTCATAGCAAAACCTTCGGGAATTTAGTCGGAGTCCTTGATGCAACGGATGGAGTAGGCGTAGGACTTGGGGCGGCTTGTCACGTACGCTTTGTCATCGGTGCAGTCCAGTTGCATGAGGAACGCGTCGCGGTAATCGTTCTCCCCAGAGCCCCAGAAGAACCCGACGCAACCTCTGTTTCCGAAGAGGTCATCGCGACCTCTTCCACCAGCGGGGAGAGCGGAAAAACCATAGGCATCGGTGCCATTGCCATCGACATTCCAACCAGACTGAGACTTGAACACTTTCCCAGCCGTAGATAATCCGCCCCCTACCCTAACAATCAATTCATTCCATTCTCCATAACTTGGCAAGTGCCAACCCTTGTCGCAAATGCCCTGAACCTTGTAAGGGAGCGTACAGGTGAACTTGTTATAGCCACAAACCTGCGGGTTGTCCGCATCGGTCGCAAGCATTACCGAGTCGATAGCCGCCGCCCAGGTATAAAGACGACCGTACTTGGTACAGTTGGCAGGGTCGTTGTCGTAGCACCAACTCCTGCCCTTTAGACTGGTTGTCGTTACGCTATCGGCGTAATTCAAGTTCTCCGCCATCCACCACTGATTACCGATTTTTACGGTCTTGTACGTCTGGCCATCGCGTTCATCCACCAACTCGCCATACTCGCAGTTATCCTCGGTTTCAGTCTTGCACGGCGTCGCCAAGCCATTCACCTTGCCCGCAGAGCTGCTTGACTTTGCGTCATTTCCAGATGTATTCGAATTGCTGGACTTGGTCGATGTTCCTGCCGAAGAAGGATTGCCCTTGCTGTCGCTGGAGTCGTCGGTCACTTCGGCGGGATCGTTGGACTTGCTATCGCTGGAGATTGCTTCGTCCTTACAGTCCTCGCAATGACGAGATGACGATGACATTTCGGCACTGCAGCTCAGGGCACTTGTTTCGCCGTTATCGTCACCAGCCGACGAAGAGTCGTCACAGGCGGAAAGGGCGAAGAATGCCGCCAACAAGAAGATGGTTAGAGATTGCTTCCCCTGAAACAAGTTCAGGGTCGCAATGACACGCTGGAAAGACTTCTTCATAAAACATCCCCGTCTATAGTTTATCCTGTTAAATATAGGTAACGCCCCTGCCAAAGTCCATACCCCCCCCCATTGTAAATTTTAGGTAACAAATCGAGAGGGGGTATGGCACTGGAAACAGGACTCTCGGCGGAAACTCGCAGGGACTAACAGTCACAAGAGTTTCCTCCTGCGGGAACGGTTTTTGTTTGTAAAACATCGAGGGAGAGATTTGTTAAAAAATTGCCTTTTCCTGGCTCTGTTTTGTATATTACCCCGCGAAAGTCGTATTTCTATATCCCATAGCAGCCAAAATAAGCTGCGGGCTATGGAAATGCGGCTTTTTGCGTTTATAGGAGTAAAAAAATGAGAAAAAAGGATAAAATGGAGAGTCGCGACCAAGTCGGGAACGAAAACAGGGGCGAAATCGTGCTTTACCAGCCGGAAGGTGAAGTCCGGCTGGAGGTGCGTGTAGAAAACGAGACCGTGTGGCTTACGCAGGCACAGATGGCGGAACTGTTTGACGTTCAACGGCAGGCAATCACAAAGCACATAAAGAATATTTTCGACACGCACGAACTGGATGAGCCTTCAACTAGTTCCATTTTGGAACTAGTTCAAAAGGAAGGTCGCCGAATGGTAAAGCGTCCCGTAACACTTTACAATCTCGATATGATTATTTCTGTGGGCTTTCGAGTCAATACGCAACGTGGTATCAAGTTTCGCCGCTGGGCAAACCAAGTTCTCAAGGAATACATGCTCAAGGGTTACGCCATAAACCAGCGAAAACTATCAACAGATTTGCAGATTGTGGACCGTCTGCACGAACAGCGGCAACTCATCGAAGGTCAGGGCGTAAAAATCGCGGAATTAAGGGACGCCACAGAAAAACGTCTCGGCGAACAGGACTCTCGACTTTCTGCAGTTGAACAGCGTATAGACTTTTTCGTGAATGCGGCACAATCTCCAACGGGAGGGATTCTTGCGACCGGAACGCGGTTTGACGGATTCGTGCTGATTGCAGACCTTGTGAAGACCGCCAAAAAATCCGTAGTATTCATCGACCCGTATGCCACCGTCGAGGTGCTGAAATTCGCTTCCATGCGGGCGAAGGGCGTTTCAGCGACCATCTACTCCCCACGAATTACACCCGAATTCAATGCCGCAGCGGAACTGCACAAGAAGCAATACCCGGCGCTGGAACTGAAGACCATGCGCACGATCCACGACCGTTTTCTTCTGGTCGATGACACCGTATATCACTTTGGTGCTTCGTTCAAGGACATGGGCAACGAGATGACGGCTTTCAGCGTGCTGGATTTCGTGACACCGGCGGAAGTCATCGAGAAAGTGAAGGAAAGTACGAAAGGGTAAAGAAGGTCGGGGCGTTGCGGGGTGTCCCCGCAGAGGGGGTAGTGAAATACACGGCTAGATGGCGGCTCAAGGCCGCCATGACGACGGGTATGTAACGAGGGGGAGGCCTCCCCCTTTACTTGATTTCAAAAGAAGGTTGGGCGCCAGAGATTGTGGCGGAGAGGGTCATGGTCTTTTTGCCTAGGGTGCGGGTAATGGTAAAGCCGGCGCCGTCATTGGCAATGGAGAGGCGTCCGTCGCGAAGGACGGGGCTGCTATTGCGTAAATTGACCATCTCGCGGATAAAGGCGTAGAGGGGCTTCGCCTGCATTTCGGGCAGCGATTCCCAGAGGACACTTCGGCGGCAATCGGGATCCTTGCCCCCCTTCATGGAAAGTTCCTCGCCGTAGTAAACGCAGGGCGCTCCCGGCATAAAGAACAGGAGGACGTAGGCCAGCTTGATGCGTTCCAGGCTTGCCTTAGGTTGCGACATAAGCCGGGTAGTGTCGTGGCTTGAAAGCAGGTTCATGGGAATGTCGCCACGGCCCTCGGGGAAGGCTGCCCTTGCCCGGTCGCAAAATTCCTGGACCGAAATGGGGTTCTCGTCAAAGAGGAACTGCATGACCGACTTGCGGAAGGTGTAGTTCATGACGCCATCGAACTGGTCGCCCTGTAGCCAGCGGGAAGGCTCGTCCCAAATTTCGCCTACGATGTAAGCCTCGGGATTGATGGCCTTTACGCGGTTGCGGAATTCCTGCCAGAAAGAGTCGTCATCGATTTCGTTGGGCACATCCAAACGCCAGCCGTCGATTCCGCGCTTTGTCCAATATTCGGCGACTGAGAAAAGGTATTCCCGGACATCGGGGCAGTCGGTATTGAACTTGGGAAGCGCCGGGTAATTCCACCAGCATTCGTAATTGGGTTTGCCCGAGTAAGCATTCAGGGGCCAACCCTTCACATGGAACCAATCTACATAGGGCGAAGATGGCCCTAGTTCCATAAGGCTGTTGAACTGGAAGAAACCTCGGGAGCAGTGGTTGAACACTCCATCCAGAATGATGCGGAGCCCAAGCTTATGGGCCTTTTTTACGAGACGATCGAAGTCGGCCAAGGTTCCAAGCACCGGGTCAATCTCGAAGTAGTCCACCGTATGGTAGCGGTGGTTGGAATTGCTCTTGAAGATGGGGCACAAGTAGATGGCATTTACGCCCAAGCCTGCGATGTAATCCAGCTTGTCTTCAATGCCGGCGAGATTCCCGCCAAACATGTTCTCGCGGGTGGGCTTGGAATCCCAGGGTACGAACCTGCCTACCGCCTGGTAACGAGGACTGCGGCAGAACCTATCAGGAAAAATCTGATAGAAAACCGCGTCTTTTGTCCAGGCTGGAGCGAACATAAGCGGTGTGGAAGGTGTATTTAGATTTTCCACATGGGGCGGCGCTTGCGGGCATCCACCAGCTTGCGAATTTCAGAACACAAGAAGTTGTTCTTCATAAGGTCTTCAACAGAACAGGGCAAGCGGTAAGTCCAGTTCTTGCCACCCACGGTACCCGGGATGTTCACCCGTTCTTCTTCGGGGTCACATTCAGAAAGGACCGGCGACAGGGCGAAGTAATCCTGGACAGGCAAGATGCAGAGCAGGCTGTTGGCACTGAACACGTGAGAAAGGATGTTCCGCACCACTGTGGGAGAAAGCTCTTCGGGAGCGTTACCGGGGAACCCTGCATGAGACCAGTAGAGAGCCTTGTCAAAGTCAGGCTCCTTCCACAAGCCGCGAAGGGAAGAGGTATCGTGACAGCTGGTGGTGCAAACAGACAGGCGGGGGTATTCGTCCATAGCGTAGTAGGGAGAATAGGGAGCGTCCCAGTTGCGA
>CAMIWK010000136.1 GCA_946402415.1 uncultured Fibrobacter sp. | reverse complement strand
AGGGGTCACCAGCACCACACCGTCGGCACCAATACCGAAACGGCGGTCGCAAAGCATTATAACCTGTTGTTCAAATCCATCGCCAAAGTCCAGCGACTCACCCGGTTCCAGCAACACGAAATCGTTGCCTAGACCGGTCCATTTTGAAAACTTAATCGACATAATTTAGGGCTCTTTGTATATAATCTGCCCTTTATTTGCAAAATTTGTGCCAATTTTACACAAATTGTTAAAATAAGAGCAAATTCGCTGATTTTGACAAAATTTAAGCAAATCTCAATATTGTAATTTTTACAGAAATTGTAAAGACAAACAACAATCTTTACAGTTTCTGTAAAATGTAATTAGACCCAGTCGCTAAAACTAGAGTCGCTGGGCATGCGCCAGTCGGCACGGGGCGACAGCGAGATGGTACCCACTTTCGGGCCATCGGGAATACAGCTGCGCTTGAATTGCTGCGTAAAGAAACGCCGAATAAATACGGCAAGAGCCTTGTCGATTTCTTCATTAGTGTGCTGGTCTTTGAAGGCGTATTTCGCCAGGTAGCGAAGTTTCTCGGGAGTAGCGCCGTATTTCGCGAAATGGTACAAGAAGAAATCGTGTATCTCGTAAGCGCCGAGAATGCTTTCTGTCTTTTGGGCAATCTGGCCGCTAGAATCGGCAGGTAAAAGTTCCGGAGAAACAGGTGTGTCGAGAATGTCCTGGAGAACCGAGGCAAGTGCCGCTCCTTTTTGATTCGGGATGGATTCCGCACCGTTTTCGCAGGACTCAAGATGCGCGGACCTGTCGGCGTACCAACTTACAATATGACGCACAAGGGTCTTGGGAACGTCGCAGTTCACCGCATACATAGACATATGATCGGCGTTGTACGTGCTCCAGCCCAGCGCGATTTCGGAGAGGTCGCCGGTGCCGATGACGATTCCACCTTCGCTGTTCGCGATGTCCATCAGGATTTGCGTGCGTTCCCGAGCCTGCACATTCTCGTAAGTCACGTCCAGCTTTTGCGGGTCGTGCCCGATGTCGGCGAAATGCTGGAGGCACGCCTTCTGGATATCGACGGTGCGGAGTTCCACGCCCAGAAGTTTCGCAAGTTCAACCGCATTATTCTTGGTGCGGTTGGTTGTGCCGAATCCGGGCATGGTAAGCGCGAGAATTTCAGACGCAGGGCGGTTCAGCAACTTGAATGTTTCTGTAACCACAAGAAGAGCCAGTGTAGAATCCAGACCGCCGCTCAGGCCAATTACCGCACGCTTGCTGCGTGTCGCCTCGAGACGTTTGGCAAGCCCTGCGCATTGTATGTTAAAAATCTCGGTGCAAGATATATCACGGGTTTCGGTATTGCCGGGCACAAAGGGCGTCGATGACACAAAGCGATACCGGAGCGTATCGCAGTCACGCAGGCATTCAAGTGCTGCCGCCCGCGCGATGATGGCACGGCTATCAAAATCCTGGAACGAGCCTTCACTCAGGCGCTGCATATTCAGCCGTTCCACATCCACATCGGCATAGACAATTTCGGTTTGGCGCGAGAAAGGCTTGCTTTCGGCCAGCATGCTCCCGTTTTCCGCAATCATCAATTGACCGCTAAAGACCATGTCCGTCGTAGATTCGTGTACTCCGGCGGAAGCGTACACGTAGGCCGCCATACAGCGGGCCGACTGGTTCATCACCAAGTTCCTGCGGTAATCGCGCTTGCCTACCAAAGCATCGCTTGCCGAGAGATTCACGATGACATTCGCACCCGCAAGGGCAAGTTCCCCGCTGGGTGGCGCAGGCGTCCACAAGTCTTCGCAAAGCTCCACGCCAATGCGGACCTCGGAACCCGCATTACAAGACGCGCCGCCCTTCACGATAATAAAATTCGTTATAGGGACTTCGCCCGCTCCTTCGATAAAGCAGCAGAGAGGCACGCCAGCTTCACCCGCAACTCCACAAAGTAAATCACGACCGCTGGAAAAATGCCGTTTCTCGTAAAACTCCCGCTGGTTCGGCAAGTGTATCTTGGGGGTCACCGCAATCACCTTACCGCGTTGCACGAAGGCGGCGCAGTTATACAGGCGACCAAAAATCCGAAGAGGCAGGCCCACCGCAATCACGGCCTCGCTATCTTTCACGGCTTCCGCAATTTTCAGCAAGCTGCGGGCGCTGTTCTGCAAAAGCAGTTCCTGGTGAAACAAGTCGCTGCAGGTATAGCCCGTAATGCAAAGTTCCGGGAAAACGACAAAAGCCACCCCGTTAGAGGCAGCAATTTTCGCGCTTCTGATAATTTCTTCGGTATTGTAGGCGGTATCGGCCACCTTCAACACCGGGGAAACACTTGCGAAACGATAAAAACCGAACATAGTTCCGCGGGCGGCTCTAAAGAGTTACTTCAGTGCCGCGACTTTCGCCTTCGCGTCGGCCATGGCACGCACCACCAGGGAAGCACCGTTCGCACAGTCGCCCACCGCATAGATGTGTCGGGCCGGATCTGCAATAATCGCCGTACGCGGAGTGAGTTGCAGACCAAGGTCGTTCACGATACCGACCGCAGGCACGCCGGTGAATCCCATGGCGAGCACCACCAGGTCGGTATCGATGACTTCGGTAGAATTCGGGACTTCGTTTGGCTTGAGGGGGCGACCCTGGGGGGACATTTCCCATTCCACGCGAACCGCTTCCACGCCAGCCACGCGGCCATCCTTCACAATGAATTGCTTGGAAGAAACATTCCAACGACGCTCGCCGCCTTCGTGCTGAGCATAGCTAGTGCGCAGCATGTACGGCCAATCGGGCCACGGCGTAGACGGAGAACGTTCCTCGGGGGGCTTGGGCATGAATTCCACCTGGAGCACGCTTTCGCAGCCTTCACGGATGGCCTTGCCCACGCAGTCGTTACCCGTATCGCCACCGCCAATCACCAACACCTTGCGGCCCTTGGCGCTGAACTTTTCGGGATTGGTTTCGCCCGGCTTTTCGGCACCATGCAAGAAGTCGAGAGCGAGGAAGATTCCTTCAGCTTCGCGACCCGGGATTTTCAGGTCACGAGCGTTGGGCGTTCCGATGGCAAGGAACACCTCGTCAAAATTTTTGTGGATGTATTCCGCGGCAACGTCCTTGCCGATTTCGGTATTGTAGACAAACTTGATTCCAGCCGCTTCCAGCAGGGCGATGCGACGGTCGATAATGGACTTGTCGAGTTTCCAGTTCGGGATACCGTAGCGCAGCAGGCCACCCGCCTTCGGTTGTTTTTCAAAAACCGTGACGGCGTAGCCCTTGCGGCGCAAGGCTTCGGCAGCAAACAGGCCCGAAGGACCAGAGCCGATAACCGCAGCAGTTTTGCCGTTGGGTTCAGCCGTGGGGAGCACCACACGACCTTCCTCGAAGGCGGTCTCGATAATGAACTTCTCGATCTGGCGAACCATCACCGGGTCGTTATGTACATTGCCGGTACAGGCGGATTCACAGAGCGCCGGGCAAACGCGGCCCGTAAACTCCGGGAAGAACGCCGTCTTGCTGATGATATCGTAAGCGCGTTCCGCATTCCCTACGGCAACAGCCGCATTGAATTCGGGAACAAGGTTACCAAGGGGGCAACCCGCACCATGGCAAAACGGGATTCCGCAGGTGTGACAGCGACCCGCCTGGCCGATGATTTCTATCGAAGTGAGCTTGCGCTCGACTTCGTTGTTGTCCTTGACACGCTCTTCGACAGGGCGGTAGATGTCTGCGATTCTTGTAACTTCTTGCATACGAACCTCAAGTCTTGCTCCATAGACATCATCATTCTCGACGGTCGGGAGGGAATCCAGGACTGGATCCCGTCGCTACGCTCCAGGATGACGGCTTAGGAAAACACTTTTATGCCTTTTGTGCCCTCTTCAAAAGAGCGTTCCTGTAATCCACCGGGAATATCTTCACGAACTTCGGACGTTCGCTATTCCAGTTCTCGAGAATGCGCTTGCCCTTCTCGCTGCCCGTCGCCTCAACGTGCTGGTTGATGATATCGAGCAGTTCGCTTTCGCTCTCGGTACCCGGAAGCACGCTTTCGAGGTCGGCGGAATCCACGTTGCAGCTCAGGTCAAAGTGGCCCGTCTCATCGTACACGTAGGCAAAGCCACCCGTCATACCTGCAGCGAAGTTCACGCCCACGCGGCCAAGCACAACCACGCGACCGCCCGTCATGTATTCACAGCCGTGGTCGCCCACGCCTTCGCTCACCAGGAGCATACCCGAGTTACGGATACCGAAGCGTTCGCCAGCGAGACCGTTGATGAAGATCTTGCCCGAGGTTCCACCGTAACCGATGACGTTACCTGCAATCACGTTGTCTTCGGCCTTGAAGCTTGCATTGCTAGGCGGACGCACGATAATCTTACCGCCCGAAAGGCCCTTGCCCATAAAGTCGTTCGCTTCGCCTTCGAGGTCGAGCGTAATACCCGGAGCGAGGAATGCACCGAAGCTCTGGCCCGCGACACCCTGAA
>CAMIWK010000135.1 GCA_946402415.1 uncultured Fibrobacter sp. | reverse complement strand
TTCAGCTTCGCCTGGGTTTCCTTGGCCATCTTGCGGAGCTTGGACTGGTTCATGGTGCGGTCGGCGGTAGAAATTTTGTCTACGAAGAGGTCTCCGTTCAGGTGGTCCGATTCGTGCTGGATACAGCGTGCGAAAAGGCCTTCGCAGTCATGGATTTCTTGGGGTTCACCATTGATGTCAAAAAAGCGGACGCACACCTTGTTGGGGCGAGAGACATTGCAGAATATGTCAGGGAAGGAGAGACAGCCTTCGTCGTAGTCGCAGGGCTTGGCGTCTTCTTCGGGTTCCCATTCCGGGTTGAACATGATATAGGGCCTAGGGTCCTCTTCGCCGGGGATGGCTGTGTCGATAACCACCAGGCGGATGTTCTTGCCTATCTGGGGAGCAGCGAGACCGCAGCCCGGGGCGTCATACATGGTTTCAAGCATGTCCTTGGCCAGCTGCCGAAGTTCCGGGGTGATTTCGGTAACTGGTTCGCTTTTTTTGCGGAGGACCGGGTCACCGTAAATGCGGATAGGGAGAATAGCCATGATTACTTCTTTTCTTCGGCCTTGGCTTCGGCCGGGGTGGCGTTCATGATTCTGAGAATGGCGCTCTTTTCGAAGTCAATCAGCGTGGTAGAACCGGTGCGGACTGTGACAATATTGTCTTCCATGGAGGTGATGGTGCCAATGATGCCGGCGGTAGTCATCACCTTGTCACCCTTCTTCAGTTCTTTTCTCATCTGGTCCATCTGCTTCATCTCTTTCTGCTTGGGACGGATAAAGAAGAGCCACATTACGACGAACAGAAGGATGAGGGGCAAGAAACTGGCGATGGCGCTGGGCTGCTCTGGGGCGGCTTCTTCGGCGAAGGCCATGGCAGCTGCGGACAGGGTAATCAAAAGGGTCTTGATTTTCATGATAAAAACCTTTAGTGGGGGTTGATGTTTACGGGCACAAATTTAGAAAATAGTCCAGCCCGTTACAGGGGCAGGTCCATTCCGAGGCCCATTTTCAGCTCGGTCCTGCGCCTGATTACCATTTCGTTGAAAAGGTCGGTGAGGCTGTCCTCGATGCTAATCATGGGCTTCCAGCCCATGGCCATAATCTTAGAGGGATCTCCGATAAGCAGGGGTATATCGTTGATGCGCTCGTACTTGGAATCGAAACGGAAGTCGACGCTTACATCGGCAATGTCCACCAGCATTTCCACCAGTTCGCGAATGGTGTAGGACTTTCCACTACAGATGTTGAAGGTTTCGCCGGGATTAGCGGTGTTCAGCACTTGGATCATACCGCGGGCCACGTCGCGCACATCCACTACGTCGCGGCTGATGTCCAGACTTCCGGAATAGACCACGGGCTCGCTGCCGTAGAACTTGATTTTTACCAGCTGGTAGGTGATGGAGGGAATCACGAACCTTCGGCTATGATGGGGCCCAGTAAAGTGGAAGGGCCGTACAAACACGATGTGGAGTCCCTGGGCGTTGATGAACTGGTTTCCCAGGATTTCCATGCAGGCCTTGGAGGTGGCGTAGGGGGTAAGCGGATTGGGCCTGTCTTCTTCTTTATGTAGGTAGGTCAGGTGCTGCTCGGTGCGTCCATAGATTTCACTGGAGCTGAGCAGCATGATTCGGGCCTTGGGACAAGTCTGTCTGGTGGCTTCTAGAAGATTCTGGGTTCCCAACAGGTTGATGTTCAGGGTTTCGTAGGGTTTCTGGTATGAAAGGCCTACGGAAGATTGGCTGGCCAGATGGTAAATGTGGGTGGGGGCCACCCTCTGGAGCATCTCGTAGACGTCCTTGAAATTTAGCAGGTTGCCAGTGAGGTACTGGACTCCGTCCACCTTCTGCCAGGGCTGGGGCTGCTCATCGCTAAAGCTGAACAGCTCGTGATTGGTGCCGCTCAAGTTAGAGAGGATGTGGAAGCCGAGTGCTCCTGTGCCACCTGTTACCAGAATACTCATGTGCCGCTATTAACCTCTAATTGCTTCCCACGCCTTGGTGATAGTTTCCTTTTCAATATTAACAACTTTTTCGACCTTTCCAATCTTTGTAGGCAAAATATAAACTCTTGTCCCTTTTTCGGCCTTCTTGTCTACGGCCATGGCATTCCAGGCCTGTTCCGTATCCACGTTGTAGGTCTTAGGGAAGCCGAGGCTGTCTAGAAGGGCGTTCTGTCGAGCTTCTTCTTCGGCGGTGAGTTTGCCAAGTAGAACCGCGGTACGGGCGGCCACCCGCATACCGAGGCTTACGGCGATGCCATGGCTGAACATATTGTAGTTGGTGAGCTTCTCAATGGCGTGTCCGAAGGTATGTCCGTAGTTGAGGATGGCTCGGAGGCCGGATTCCTTCTCGTCGATGCCCACAACTTCAGCCTTGATTTCGCAGCTCCTGAAGATAAGGTGCCTGAGGACCTCGTCATCGTGCTTCTTGATTCCCGCTACGTTTTCTTCGATGTAGCGGAAGAATTCCTGGTCATAGATGACACCGTACTTGACAATCTCGGCTAGGCCTGCCAGGTATTCGTTTTCGGGAAGGGTGGAAAGTACCGAGAGGTCACATACGACGGCCTTGGGCTGGTAGAAGGCGCCGATCATATTCTTGCCTTCGGGGTGGTTCACCGCCACCTTGCCGCCTACGGAACTGTCCACCATAGAAAGGAGGGTGGTGGGGAACTGGATGAAGTCGATTCCACGCTGGTATGTGGCGGCGCCGAAGCCCGCCATGTCACCCACAACGCCGCCGCTGAACTGCAGCAGGCAGCTCTTTCGGGTGTAGTTCCTGTGGAGCATGAAGCTGAAAAGCTGATTCAGGTTGTGGAGCGTCTTGTTTCGCTCGCCTGCCTGGAACTTGAATATGGGGCAGCGTCCGCCCTGGCCACGAAGCTGGAAGAGCATCTCGTTCTGGACTTTTGCGATGGTGGTGTCGGTACAGATCAGGAACTCGTGGGAAGGATACAGCCGGAGTCCTTCCAGGAGGGCCTTGGAATCGGGAATGATGTTCTTGCCGATGAAAATGGGGTAGCGTCCGCCACTGGAGGGGCAGACATCTAGAGCGTGGTGGCTCCAGAATTTTTTCATGTGTAGGATTTTCTCGATGACGTGAGCTTCGGTGTGGTCGTTGGAGCTTTCCACGCTGAAATCAGCCTGGGCATAGTTGGGTTCCCGTTCCTTGAGCATAACCTTGACTTTTGCAAGGCGTTCCTCGTCGCTCAGGTTGGCTAGCAGGGGGCGGGTGTTCTTGCGGCCGATGCGTTCCGACAGAATTTCGGGCTTTGCCCATAGGCGGATGATGA
Source organism: uncultured Fibrobacter sp. (assembly GCA_946402415.1). Taxonomy (GTDB): domain Bacteria; phylum Fibrobacterota; class Fibrobacteria; order Fibrobacterales; family Fibrobacteraceae; genus Fibrobacter. Next base: position 1,205 of record CAMIWK010000135.1, on the reverse strand, counting down.
TGCCGTTTTCCTTAATGATTTTAATGTTGTCGGCCTGGGTCAGGGCGCCGCCACCCAGAGAAACCACTTGGGGAGTCTCGTTATTGCAGATTTCGGCAATGATTTCTTTTTCTTTCTGACGGAAGAAGGCTTCTCCTTCCTGGGCGAAAATTTCGGAAATGGTTTTGCCTACCCGTTCTACAATCAGACTGTCGGTGTCGACGAAGGGGCGTTCCAGACGCTCTGCCAGGGCCCTTCCGGTACGGCTCTTGCCGCTGGCCATGAAGCCTGTAAAGAATATATGCCTTTTCATTAGATGCCCTCCATTCCCTTGCGCATGATGGCCCGCAGTTCTTCATCAGAGTGCCCCTTGACCTGTTCGGGGAACCACATCTTGAAACTTTCTAGTCCTTGGTTGACCAGCATTCCCTCGCCGGTGACGGTCTTGCAACCTTTTTCAGCGGCAAGCTTTAGGAGCTTAGTTTGGGGAGGCGTGTACACGATGTCGCAGACGGCCTGCCCGGGGTTCAGACTGTCGCTCTCCAGAGGGGCTTCATCTTCGTTTGGGGTCATGCCTACGGAGGTGGCATTGATAATAATCTTGTAATCCTTGGAGACCTTGGGGAACTCCTGGAAGGTGAACACGGAAATTTTTTCACAGTCCTTGAACAGCGGATTCAAGGCGTTTGCCAGAGCCTCGCCTTTATCCCTATTGCGGCACACGATAGCAAGCTTGTTGCCCTGTTCTAGCAGGGTGTAGGCGATGGCCTTTGCTGCTCCGCCATTACCCAGGAGGGCGATGGTGGTGTTTTTAGGCTGGACTCCGTTTTCTTCTAGGTTGCGGATACAGCCGTAAGGGTCCGTGGTGGTACCGCAGAGGGTTCCACCGACGATTCCGTCTTTCCAGTACAACGTATTGACGCTTCCGGTAAACTTGCTGATGGGGGAAAGCTCGTCTACCAATTCCATTACGGGAGTCTTGTAGGGAATGGTGACGTTTGCTCCCCTGAACTTCATGGCCCTGAAACCCTGGATAGCTTGAGCGAAATTTTCAGGTTCCGGACCGCAGGGCAGGTATGCTGCGTTGATTCCAAGCGCCTTGAACAGCGCGTTGTGCATAAGGGGAGACTTGCTATGGGCAATGGGGTGCCCGAAAACGCAAAGGGTTTCCGTTTTTCCGTTCATACGAACCTCTTTTGTCCGCCCACCTGGGGCTGAACTCTAAA
>CAMIWK010000134.1 GCA_946402415.1 uncultured Fibrobacter sp. | reverse complement strand
TCCAGGGCCACGCGACCATCGCCGACCTGAAGAACAAGATTGCCGGTAAGGAACGTCCGGGCCAGCAGCCGAAAAAGCCTGCCGCCCCGGTGCAGATCGGCAAGCTCAACTCCATGTTGAAGCAGATTATGAAGAAGGCTAAATAAGACCGTTCGCGCTGAATTAGGGAACAATTTCTCCGGCCAGCGCTCACTCTCGCCACCACGACTCGTTGATACGAGTCGCTTGTGGCTCACAAGCCGAGAGATACAGAATTGCTTGCAATTCTGTATCCGAGCCGCCCTGAGCTGCACTCCGCAGGAGTGCCAGGCTAAATAAGACCGCTCGGGCTAAAATCAGGGACAACTTCTCTGGCATGCCCTCGCTCCCACTTAAAGGTGGTCATGCCCACGTAAGCACTAAAGTGCTAAGTGGTCAAAGTTCGCAACCACGCCTCGTTGATACGAGTCGCTTGTGGCTCACAGACGACCGTTTGCGCTAAATTCGAAGACAATCCCGCATTTTTGGGGGTGTTAGGGGGCGTGCCCCCTAGGAGAGGGGGTAGGCCGAGCGCGGCTCGGACGAGGGGGAGGCTTACCCCTTTGTAAGAATCATGCAGATGACGGGGAGTTTCTTGTCCACCTGGTTTTCGCTGGGGATAATCTCGCTTTCAAGAATCTTGCAGTTGAATTCCTTGACGAAAAATTCCAACTGGCTCCGGTCAAAACCCAGCCAGATATGGCCGTGTGTTTCCCGGAAGGATTCCTCTTTGTGTTGTGCCAAATCCAGCAGGGCAAGGGTTCCGCCCGGTTTCAATATGCGGATGGCCTCTTTGAGGGCAAGGCGCGGGTCCTGGGCGTGGTGGAGCACTTGGCTCATAAGCACTAGGTCAGCGAAGTTATCCGGAAGTCCGGTAGAAAGCATGTCCGCCACTTTCGGGGTCACGTTGGCGATATTCTTTTTCTTGAGGATCCGCTGGAGCCCGCTGATGACCTTGGGGTCGTAATCCAGGGAGAAGACGCTCTTGCAGCGGTTGGCAAGCATCAGCGAAAGGTCGCCGCCTTCGCCGCATCCGATATCGACGGCTTTCTCGAAGGGGACCATGAGCTTGCTGAACAGGCTGATTTGCGCCTTGAGGCTGCCACCGGCCTGGTCCAGCTTGTGAATCTGGCCCTTGGTCTTGTCGGTGCGGTCTTGCAGCACCTGTTCTGCACGGCACTGGATGATGTCCTTGTCCGGCAATTCCTCGTAGGCTTCGCGGATGACGCCCAGTACGCGGCTCGAAAGCAGAAGCTCTTCGCTGAGTCCGTAGTAGGCCTTGATGCCGTCCCGGCGGTCTTTCAGGAGTTTGCAGGAAGAAAGTTTCGAGAGGTGACGGCTGGCATTGCTCTGGTGGATGTCCAGGATGTCCTTGATCTCGTTGACGGTGAATTCCGCCTGGTCCAGGAGCATCAGAATTTTCAGACGCATCTCGTCGGAAATGGCGTTGAACAGCTCGATGGAGGGCGTTATGGGCTCACGTGTGATATTCTTGCTTGGCATACGTTCAATATAATTTTTTAGTTTGGTGGTGTGAACGTTTTGCGGTGGAAAAAGTTTTTTTTAGGCCTGGTGGCGTTGCCAGTGGCGCTATGGGCGGAGGGTGAACCTGCAGTGCCTATGAAGGTGTCTCCCGCCGAGGCCGTGCCGCATTACGATGTGTCCTGGTCAAAGGATATGCCGATCACTTTCTTTGCCGCTTTTACAAGTGCCTTTGGTAGCTACCGCTATGGCCAGATGGAAAGGCTTGAATCTGGGGATTATCGTGACGTGTCGGACCTTTTGCCTTGGGATAGACCCGTGGCGGGCCGTTACAGTGAATCGGCGAACAGGGCTAGCAATTGGGCTGCTCTCCTGGGTGTGGCCCCGTTGGCTCTGGCGGGATATTCCTACGGAATGGGGGATGCGTCAGGCGCGGAATTTGCCGGGTTCTCGCTGATGTTTGTGCAGGCCCTTGCCCTGCAGAACGGAATCAATCTATGTGCGAGGTCTATGGAATTCTGGCCTAGGCCCTATGTCTATGCGAAAGACGGTTACGGGTCTGGGAACCGTGAGGTGGTGGAAAGGGCAAAAAATGCCAGGGCAGAAGCCTACGGGAGCTTTTTCAGCGGACACACCTCGGCCGCCTTTACCGTGGCTGTCTTTACGGGAGAGTGGTTCAGCGAATTTTATCCGCAATCGCCCTATAGGGGAGTTGTCTGGGCTTTGGCGCTGTCGGCGGCCGGCATTGAGGGCATGTTGCGCGTTGCGGCGGGCAAGCATTATCCGACTGATGTCGTGGCGGGAGCCTTGGTTGGTACGGGGGTAAGTTTGGCTGTCATCCAGGTTCACAAGAATCGGAACGAAAGGTTCTCGTTGTGGGCATATCCGGGAGCGGCGGGGCTGACAATCAGCATATAAAATCTAAATGTAAGTTCCATCTGGCGAATTGTGATATATATTTGGTTATGGAATTGAGGTACCCTATGGTAAGTTTCTTGGGCCGGTTGGCTTTGGTTGTGATGTTGTCCTTTAGTTTTGCCTGTGCTGCCGCGGTGGTCAAGGATAATCGTGACGGGCATAGCTACAAGATGATGCCCTCTGGAAAGCTGAACTGGTTTACGGGAAATGTTTCCTTGAATGGCAAGCCTGATTTCAAGGACAGGGCAAAGGTCAGTTTCTACAAGAAGGACTCTTGGTCCGGGTTGTGCCCCGCAGGAACCCATCTTCCCAACATCGGGGAGTGGAATGACTTGGCAGAAGACAAGTTCATGGGCCCACGTAAAAAGCAGAATGCCAAGGCCTTTGCCGGGAATACCCGCGGGTATTATGACATCTCAAAGAAGAATCCCAAGGTCCAGGGAAAGGATGCTGCTTATTTCGCCATAGCCGGGGATGCCGGGAAATCGGGTATCCAGGCATTTATGTTGGACTTAAAACGCGGAAGTTTCCAGAAGGTGAACCTGCCCAAGGAATCGGTGGTTGCCGTCCGTTGTGTGACGGAGCGGGACCTTCTTGCTGAAAAGAACATCTCCAAAGAAGATATGCTCATGACGGACACCCGCGATGAAAAACAGTACAAGGTGAAAATCGTGGGCGACAAAATCTGGATGGCATCCAATTTACGGTACGGTATTACAGGGCCGGAACAGTGTCTGCTGGAAGATATGGGGCTGTGTAAAAAGTACGGACGCTTCTATACCCACGCCGAGGCCAAGAAGGCCTGCCCCAAGGGATGGCACTTGCCCGATGATGGTGAATGGCGGGACTTCCAGAAAGAACGCTCTCAGTGGGACTGGAACGAAATGGGGGTTGGCGGCTGTAAGGATTGGGATCAGTATTGCGACGGGTCCAATACGGGCCATTACTGGTCTTCTACATCCATCAAGCGTAACACTGGACGTTCCTGGGAATTTCGGCGCGAGGCCCGGAGCATCAACCGCACCGACGAGAGTGTCCGCAAGGGACTGTACGTCCGCTGCGTCGCGGACCTGAAGTAAGTTATCTATATCCTGCGCTCCAGCGGCGTTTGAACCGGGGCTCATCCAGAACTTTTGCCCAGATGAATCCCCTGCGTACATCGGCGATGTCTTTCATCGATACGGCGGGCTTGCGGCGTGTTGTAGACATTGTTCCGTCGGATGTTTCGGCATCTGCTGAGTTTTCGGTGGCTGCAGCTTCTCGTGCGGCCTTGGCCCGTGCCTCAAGGGCGTTGAGTTCCTGCTGGCGGGCTTTTTCCTTTGCCGCCTCGATTTCTTGCTTTCGAGCTTCTTCTTGTTCCTGAGCGGCGCGCTTTTCCCGGTTGAGCAGATTGTCCAACTCTTCCATGTCGTGAACCAGTACGTCGCAGATTCCTTCGCCCATGTCGTGACCCACGATGCGGTGGGCTTGCAATGCCATCAGCATTTCGGCGGCCGTATTCTCGTCCACCTCGAATTCTTCCATAAGGAATTGCAGGTCGATGAAGTCTACCCCGATGACCACTTCGGCGATGTACCTGAGTGTCAGGGGCTTATTCGGGTCCCGATGGGACTCCGCAGGTGGCGTAGGCGGCTCGATGTTCCCTTGGGAGGCTTGCCTTTGGGCATCTTCGAACTGGCGGATCAAATCCTGCAACGAACGCGGGGGACGCTGCTCCTGCGTTCTATCCTGTGGCTCGTATCCGTCGCCCTCGTCGCCATCCGGCTGGTACTGGGTCGGCTGCTGTTGCCGCTTGTTTCTGCTGGCCGCAACCTTCTTGATGACGACATCCAGAACCCAGATGCCTATGAGGATGAGTAATCCTTCCATCTTTTACTTCGCTTCAGGGGCGGATCCGATTTCCTTACGCATCTGTGTGTCGGCTTCGATGTTCTTCAGGTTGTAGTAGTCCATCACGCCAAGCTTGCCATCGCGGAGTGCGGTTGCCATAGCCATAGGAATCTGGGCTTCGGCTTCCACCAGTTTCGCCTTCATTTCCATGACCTTGGCCTTCATTTCCTGTTCGGCGGCGAATGCCA
>CAMIWK010000133.1 GCA_946402415.1 uncultured Fibrobacter sp. | reverse complement strand
TTTTTGCTATATTTGCCCCCGCGATGATTCATTTTAGGCACAAACCGATAGACAAGAACGAGTCCAAGTATAAGAGGCTCAGCCGCATCTACTACAACCGCATGTTTCCCAAGAGGCAGGATGCCCTGAAGGTAGCGTGGTCCGTGGCGGCGGGCGTGTTTATCGGCATTTGGCCCACTATCGGCGTGGCCATTCTCTTGACGGTAGCTTTCTGCGCCCTGTTCCGGCTCCCGAAGGTCCCTGGAATCGTGGCCTCCTTCGTAGCGAACCCTTTCACCCAGTTCGGTTTCTTTTACCCGGCGGGTTATGCCATCGGCTGCTGGCTTTTAAATCCCGATAAGATCAACTTTGACTTCCTTTCGGAGTTCGAGGGGCTTTCTTTTAGGAATTCCATTTCCGTGATTTCGCACCTGTGGCAGGATGCCGCAGGGCACCTGGCCGCATTCTTGCTGGGCATTACCATCGTGGCCGCTATCGGCGCCGCCATATTCTTCGTACTGGCCTTTATTATTGTAAATTATCGCAAGAAAAAGTGGATGGATGGAAAGACCAGTTACATCCACAACCTGATTGCCGAAGATGAAGCTTTAATTAAAGAAGCACACAAAGGAAAACACCCTATGATGCACATCTATCCGTTCAAGGCGCTGCGCCCGGTGAACCCGGCCGAAGCCGAAACGATTTCTGCCCTCCCGTACGACGTGATGAATCGCGCCGAGGCCAAGGCTATGGCCGAAGGGCTCCCGCATTCTTACCTGCGCGTGACCCGTGCGGAACTGGAACTGCCCGATGAACTGGACGCCTACGACCCGAAGGTCTATGCCCATGCTCGCGAGAACCTGGACAAGATGATTGCCGACGGCGTGATTGCCTATGACAAGAAGCCTTGCCTTTATGTTTACCGCCAGACCATGAACGGTCGTGAACAGTACGGCCTGGTCTGCTGTGTACCTGCCGCCGACTATTTTAACGGCATTATCAAGAAGCACGAACTGACTCGTGCCGACAAGGAAGAAGACAGGCTCCGTCATGTGTTGGCCACCAATGCCAACACTGGTCCGGTGTTCCTGACCTACCGCGACCAGGGCCAGTTCGACGTGTTTGGTGCCGTGACCAAGCGCAAGCCTGTATATGACTTTGTGAGTAAGGGCGATGGCTTTGGTCACACGGTTTGGGTTATCGATGATGACGCCGAAATCGAGGCTATCCGCAAGTCCTTTGAAGCTGTTCCGGTGAGCTACATCGCCGACGGTCACCACCGCAGTGCTGCTGGTGCCCGCGCCGCCAGCTACCGCGCCGAACAGAACCCCAAGAACACCGGCGACGAAGAATACAATCGTTACCTCGCTATCCTGTTCCCCAGCACCCAGCTCAAGATTCTGGACTATAACCGCGTGCTGAAGGACCTGAACGGTCGCACTCCGGAACAACTCATGGAAGAGATGAAAAAGGTGTTCGATATTGAAGCCCTCGACAAGATGCAGAGCCCGGCCAAGCAGAACCAGGTGAATTTCTACATGGGTGGCAAGTGGTACGCTTGTACCTTCAAGGCCCAGTTCCTCAAGAACCTGGGCCCGGTGGATAGCCTAGACGTGGCCCTTCTCCAGAAGCTCATCCTCAAGCCGCTCTTCGACATCGACGACCCGCGTACTTCCAAGCGCATCGACTTCGTCGGCGGCATCCGTGGTCTGGGCGAGCTCGTGAAGCGAGTCGATAGCGGTGAATGCGCCTGCGCCTTCGCCATGTACCCGACCACTTTGGATCAGTTGATGAACATCGCCGACGCCGGCGAAATCATGCCGCCCAAGAGCACCTGGTTTGAACCCAAGCTCCGCGACGGACTGCTGGTTCATTCGTTGGATTAATCGGCTTTACCGCATTGAAGTTGCCCTCGCTCGAAAGTGGGGGCTTCTTTTTTATATTTTCAGAGTAAAGAATAACTCTTGAGGGATTATGATTTCGATCCGTCACCTGAAAAAAGTTTTCCCTAATGCAACACCTCTGCTGGATGTGAATGCCGAAATAGGCCGCGGAGAGGTGGTGTCTATTATTGGCCCGTCTGGTACGGGAAAATCTACGTTCCTCCGTTGCCTCAACCGTCTGGAAAACCCGACGGCAGGGGAGATTCTGATTGACGGAAAGTCCATTACGGCGCCTTCGGCCGATGTGCCGCAGCTCCGTCGCAAGATGGGCATGGTTTTTCAGAGTTTCAACCTGTTTAATCACTTGACCGTCTTGGAAAACATTATGGTTGCCCAGTTGGATCTGCTCCACCGTTCAAAGAAAGAGGCCTACGAGAAGTCTATGGAGCTATTGCACCGGGTAGGGCTTGCAGACAAGGCCTTGATCCTGCCCGAAGAACTTTCCGGTGGACAGAAACAGCGTGCGGCTATCGCCCGTACTCTCGCCATGGACCCTGAAATCGTGCTGTTCGACGAGCCCACTAGCGCCCTTGACCCGACTATGGTAGGGGAGGTTCTTGCGGTTATCAGGAACCTCTCCAAGCAGGGTCTCACCATGCTCATCGTGACCCACGAGATGAAGTTTGCCAGGGATATTTCCACCCGCATTTTTTACATGGATGAGGGCGTTATTTACGAAGAAGGAACGCCGGAGCAGATTTTTGAACATCCGCAAAAAGAGAAAACCCGTCAATTCATAAGACGTCTCAAGGTATTCGAAGAAAAATTTTCTGGCGGCTCTATGGATTATGTGGGGGTTGTCAACCGCTTGCATAACTTTGCCGAGAAAAACCAAATTTCTGGGAAAATGTCCAGGAATATGCTCTATGTTTTCGAGGAAATTGTGGCTCAGTCCTTGGTTCACAAGATTCCCGATACAGAAGAGATTCTCTTGGCTATGGAGTATTCCGGTGAAAACGAGGGGCTTGCGGCTAAAATTGAGTATGGCGGCAAGTCCTTGAATCCTCTGGATGATATAGATGATGTGTCCCGACGGGTTGTAGATCTTGCTACTTGCGATGTCAAGCATGAGTACGTTAATGGCAAGAACTGTATGAAACTGCGTATTAGGTAAAGGGAGGGAATGACGATGATTTTAAGATTTTTACTCCTGCTTTGCCTGATTTTTCTCGGTTGTAATGAATCGAAGGACCAGCTCCAGTCTATTGAACAATCGAACGCCATCATGGTCAGGTCGGACCGTGACGCCGAAGATGCTGTAGTCGAAAATAGGGATTCTTTGCTGAAGGATGTTCCGCCCCAGTTCAGGAACAAGAGGCTCAAGTACAATTCTCTTGCCGACATGAACAAAAACCCGAACTTGCGGCTTGGCATGCAGACGGGCTTTGTCTTTGTGGACAAGGAAACCCGCCGCCTGCTTCCGGGCGCAAAGATCGAGTACTACAATTCTACGCCCGACATGGCGTATCTTGTTTCTACGGGTAAGCTGGACGGTTTTATTAACGATGAGCCTGTCATTCGCTATGTGGCGCTGGGAGTCCCGAACCTGGCCTACATTCATGCGGGTTTTGAACCGCTGAGCATCGTGGTGGCTTTCCCGATGAACCCGGCAGGCAAGGCCCTTCGCGATGAGATGAATGAATTTATTGAGAAAATGCGGGCGTCTGGTACTTTAGCTGCTTTGGACAGCCTGTGGCTTGGCAATGATGAGGCGAAAAAGGTCGTGGAGTTTCCCAAGGCTATGCCCGGCAAGCGTACGCTCAAGATGGGCACCAGCGCCATCTCTGCTCCCTTCGAGTATATCAAGGACGGTAAAGTCGTAGGCTACGAGATGGATCTTATGGCCCGCTTCTGCAAGGAATATGGTTATGGTCTCGAATTAAATGATGTCCCCTTTGAATCCCTGTTGCTTGGGCTAGAGACAAACAGTTATGACTTTGTGGCCTCTACCTTAAGCGACATGCCCTCTATCAGCGAACATTTCTATGAGTCCAACGCCATCTATGTTTCTGAATGCGTTATGGCGGTACAGGCTTTTGGTGAGGGGGCAAAGCCCGAAATCACGCTGCATCCCGATGAGGTCTTTGAAAAACTGAACCGTACTGGCAAAAAGATTGGCGTGGGAACGGGTTCAGTCTTTGATAGAATCTCAAAGGAACACTTCCCGAAGGCCGAAGTCCAGTATTTCAACACTTACATCGACATGGCGAACCATGTCAAGTCGGGCAAACTGGATGCCATGATTATGGATGAGCCTGTTGCAAGGCTTTTCCTTTCCAGTGTCAAGGGACTTTCTGTTGTAGATGAAAAACTGGATGAAGCGGATTATGCCTTTGCCTTTTCCAAGACAGAACAAGGCGAAAAGCTGAACGCTCAGATGGCGGAGTTTATCCAGAAGAACATCAAGAAGGGTCTGAAGACGGACCTTGAAAAGATCTGGTTCGGTGAGGATGAGAGTCTCAAGCAAATAGACCTGTCCAAGCTAGAAGCCAAGAACGGGACCCTTCGCCTGGGAACTAATACCGAGAACCCGCCCTTTGCCTACATCAAGGATAACGCAGTAGTAGGTTACGATATCGACTGGGTGGTGCGTTTCTGCGAAGCCTA
>CAMIWK010000132.1 GCA_946402415.1 uncultured Fibrobacter sp. | reverse complement strand
TCTCCTTCTTCTCACCGAAGGCGAGCTGAACGGCCTTGTAACCGTCCGTCTCGACTGACTTCACCTGAGTGACAACACAAGGACCAGCTTCGATAACAGTGCACGGTACATTCTTACCGTCGGCACTGAAAACGGATGTCATTCCGATTTTTCTTCCAATTAATCCTGGCATTTCAGTTTAAAATTAATAATGTTATAAATATAATAAATTCCTTTTTAAGTGTCATCTTTGCCATCCGAGGCACACAAACCCACTTAAAAAGGAACCTCAACCGCTTCATTTTTGAAGGCTAAGTTGCTCTTTATCAGGGTATTGATAGCTCTCGGGCCAGCGCAATACGCACTTTTGCGGCTGCAAAGGTACATATTATATGCGATATACACAAGATTTTCTACCTACCCAGCTAAAGATTTAAGATTTTTTATACTTTTAAGTATATTTTATCATTGCAATCCTTGCCACTGTCCACGAATTGGCTTGCATTGTGTGTACAAACTGGGGCAGTTGAACACCTGATGAAGCTCACTGTCCGACTGCTTGATGATCTCCACACTCCGTTGGTGGGTATCCCAACCGTCGCCCATGATATACAGGTAGACCACCCTACCCTCTCCGGAGAACTGCAGATCCTGGTGCGCATTCACACTCGCCTTCATCTCCACCGTATAGGGACGCTTCGGCGAATAGCCGTTCTGCGGCGTGGCACCCTTCAGCACAGCGGCAGGCAGATAACGCTGGTGATAGCTGTCGTTAGCAGGAGCATATTCCGAAGTGCCGTACTTCTGCTTCAGCTGTGACACGACGGAATTGACGTTCGACGGCCAGCTGATCAGCTGTATGCAGCGCAGACCCTCCTCACGGTTGCGGCCATAGATCTCCATCGCCATCGGCATCATCGCAGCCGTACCGTGGGGCGTCTTGCCCAGGAACTCCTTGTAGAGCGCCTCAAACTCCTCATAGTCCTTCGGCACGTTGGTGAAGGTCACCACGCCCGTTGCGTTCTTGTTATACTTCTCGGCGGTCAGGTTGCCCTTCATCGTGTACTGATGCTCGCCATAACTCCACGTGCTCTGTGCCTGAGCCGACAGCCCCAGCACACAAGCCATTACCACAAAAATAGTCTTCTTCATATCTGTCTTGGTTTTGGATGATTACTAATTCGTTTGCAAAGGTACAACAAGTTTCCCAATTATCCAAACATTTCACGAAAAAGTGCAATTCTATATTTACGCTCCGTGAACCTTTGTTCGCCGTCCGTAAACATATGTTCGTGCACCGCGAACTTATATTCATCAGCTGCGAACAAAACTTTTCTTTTTGGGGAACAATTCGGGCGAACCGCCAAACGATCCGCCCGAAAAGTTATATACTGATGTCGTCCTCTCTCTACTTAACGGACTTGAATTCGATTACCAAGGTTGCATAGTTCCCGCCTTCGTCAAGGTAATCAAAGTGATAATGAGTATATCCTCCCCATCCGTCGTTCGTATATTTCTCACAAGAGTAGCCTGATATTCCCATACCATTGGCTGGTGTTCCTTCGAAGGTCATCCTACTCAATGATAATGGGTCAGAAGCACTTTTTTTACCTATTTTATTGACTGGAATATTTGAATATGTCGCCGTGAAGTTGTACTTTTCATGTCCGAATACAGATTCGGAGATAACCCTTTTGCATGTCAGGCTTGTTACACGCGCTTCCTTATAGTCGCCCGTTATGCCTGTGACATCGAACGAGACATCATATTTCTGACCACGATACTCATATTCAGCTTTCACATGCAATGTAGAGCCAGAGAAACTACTGGTAATGTTTTCCGCCGTGAAACTTTGGTCCATATATCCCCCTTCACCACTTCTGTTCACATATTCTTCTGTCTTATCAAGCTTACCTTTTTCATTATAATGGTTCTGCGTACAATTAGTAACAAGGTGAGTCTTGAATTTAAATGAACTTATCTCGACTTGGGTAATCTGCTGCTGTTGACTTGTGTCTCCACTTGTGTCTCCCGCCTTCTGCTTCACCTTGATGGGCAGCAATACAATGTCATCTTTCGTCGGATTCATGGAGTTCGTGGCAAAGGCGTAGATGGTACCCGTGCGCTCTTTGTCGGTATTGTTGGGAGCGGCTGTCACTGTGAAGACGCCATCCGAGACATTCTTGATGGTGATCCAGTCTTCGCAATCAGAGTCGGTAAAACCACCACAGTAGGGGTAGGACTTCTTGTCAACATTCACCGTCTGCTCGCCACCCTCGGCCTCGAAGGTCAACTCAGTGGGCGAGGCTTCTATCTCTGTGTCTTTCTTCAAATTGAAGTAGATATCTGACTGTTCGGTGGAGTTATACCACAACCATAGAATATCAACGCCTTCGCTGCTGAATCCAATATCATTGTAAGGAATGAAAAGCATGTCGCCGACGGTCACCTTTCCACTCTTCGGAAGGATGCGCTCGCAACCCTTTTCGATATAGGTGACATAAAGGGTGATGGTGGTCGGGCTAAGGGCACAACGGCCTTCCAGGAGCACATTCCCATTCTTGTCAGTGCAGTAGAACGTGTAGCACCCCTTGCCACTCGGACTTTCAATGCTGATGGTCAGATCATAAGTATCGTTGACATATTCCTGATCCAGGAATCCGGGTTTCCAGTCAATGTGCAAAATATCCTTGGCACGCTGGGTAAACCAATCGAGTTCGTTTTTGCTCAACTGCATGCCGCTGGCATCGTCCAGCGCATTTTGAATTTCCTTCTGCAGCGCCTTAAGCTGGTCGGCGGTCAGGTCCGACAGTACTTCGGTCAGATCCTGCGTCGTAGGCACAATCTCCTTCAATTTTTTCGTCAGGAGCTTCAGGTTGAAGTTCATGGTGTCGATGCACTTCTCTGAGGTGAGGTTGCCTTCGACGGCTTGTAGGACAAATCCAGTGTTGGTCTCCACAAAGTCGTAGGCCAGCTTTCCATACTGGATGAGGTCATCGCCAAGGGCAAACACGACGTCGGCACCAGCCGAGATGAGCGGACCGGCACACTTGAGCGTCATGTCTATCTCGCGCAGGTTGTTGTCCAACAGATACTCGGCCAGTTCCTGGGCTGCCGTCTGTTTCGACTCCACGTTCTCGGCAAACACAGCGTGATAGATATCAAAGGCCGCACCGTCCAGCTCGCCTTTCGAGAATTTCTCCCAGAATTCGTCGCAGCCCATGCGGTATTGATTATCCAACAAAAAGTCGTTGCTTTTATTCTTTTTGGCATTCATAATCTGGTGCCATATCTGCTCTCGCGACTTCTTGTCCATCTTGCCGCTCTTGACCATGGCGCCAATCAGCGTAGCGCGGTGGGTTGCCTTCGTACTTGAAACCACCTTCTTAAAATTGTAGGCGGCCAGAATACCGCTCCACAGACCTCGCGTAGAGGCCGTCGTGGGTTGATTGGCCAGCAGTTCGACCAGTTGCCAGTAGCGGGTGACATCGTTGCACGGTGCATCCGGAGCAATGCCGTGCATCACGCTGCGAGCAACAAGCTCACTGAAAAAGTTGACGCAGTCCTCTTCTGATAGCGCGACATTCGTTTCGGGAAGTTTGGGCGTATTGCCACCACCGTTGTCATCATCTGTTTTACTACAGGCTCCCATCATCAGAGCCAGCACTGGCAACAGCAGCCAGTAGTAGATTTTCTTTTTGTTCATTGTAAATAATCCTTATATTAAAAACTATGGTGCAAATATAGGCAATTCCCCCGAAAAGGGACTGCCAAATACGGAAAATCGACTGCCAAAACGGATTTTGGCAGTCGATTTTATGTAAAAACCTATAGTTTAGTCCTTGAACCAGCATTCTATCTGGCACTCACGGGCCTTACCTTATTATATGTATCACACCCTCTTGAACTTCACTTCATACTGGAAAAAGCCTTCATAATCAAGGATCAGATCCAGAAAGGTTGATGTCATGCTCTTGATGTTCATGTATGTGATGACGATTTCATCGTATTCTACGTCATCTGACATCATAGTCAAGACATTCCCACTCACACTCCATCTCCCCGTTTCGTATCGGGTTTGGTATGTGCCATTCGCATTGAAAGTAACGCGATCGCCAGCCTTCAGGCCGTCTATTACTTCAATGTCGCCGATTTCAAATCCGCCGATTTCGTCACCCGCCCCATAAGGAGACGAGAAATCAACTGATGTAACTTCCCAGGTTCCGACAATCGTTGTGTCCCCTTGGATTGCATCATCTTTGTCATCATCTCCGCACGATACAGCTACAAAGCTGAAAACAGCCATCAGGGCAAAAGCCCAAATTGATAAATACTTTTTCATTTTTTTAATTTTTGTGGATTAATAATATTTGAAAATTCATAAAATGCATTTACACGAACCATGTCAATCATCTAAACCATGGCGCAAATATAGGCAATTTCTGCGAAAAGGGACTGCCAAATACGGAAAATCGACTGCCAAAACGGATTTTGGCAGTCGATTTTCTTGATAAAGGGCTTCGAGAAGGCGATTTTTACATCATTGTGCGCTTAAA
>CAMIWK010000131.1 GCA_946402415.1 uncultured Fibrobacter sp. | reverse complement strand
CCTTGAAGGTGTTCATGGCGATGCTCGGCTGGTTCTTGTCCTTCTTTTTTATGGGTTCCAGGGCGAGAATGGAATCCAGGTCTGCTATGTAGAGGCTGTCGGGCCATTCTACCAGGGGCATTTTCTTGTTCACGACCACGGTGGTCGCCACCGGAGTTTCTGATTTGCAGGCAGAAAAAAGTCCGACAAGCAGGGACAGTCCGAGCAGTTTCCACTGCCCGAAATGAAGCTTTCTTTCGCAAAAACGGCTCCGTTTCATGGCCCAAAGATACAAAAAAACGGCTTTCCGCTTGCCAAAAAGGCCGAATTCTTCTAAATTGTGTGCTCCAATTAACTACTTCACAGGAAGTTTAAAAATGAAAGAAGGTATCCACCCTAACTATCAACCGGTCGTGTTCGTCGATGCGAATACGGGTAAAGAATACATCACCCGCTCCACGAAGTCTTCCGCCGAAAAGAAGACTATCGATGGTGTTGAATATAGCGTAATTTCCCTGGAAATTACGGCTGATACCCATCCGTTCTGGACGGGCAAGCAGCATCGCGTGGATACGGCTGGCCGTATCGACCGCTTCAACAAGCGTTTCGCCGGCAACATCACCGGTGCAAAGCGCAAGACCCGCAAGGCGGCACCCGCCAAGGCCGAAGAAGAAGCCTAGTCTTTTTATGCCCTCCCCTAAAACGGGAGGGTTTTTGTATATTTAAAGATATTCAAAAGGAAGAACAATGAAAAAAACACTTACTCTCTGTGCTACCGCCGCGCTCGTGGCCATGGCTCTCACCGGTTGCGAAAAGACCGGTACCATCGAAGGTGAAGTCTGTGACGCTTTCACTGGCAAGCCTCTCGAAATGCCCACCATCTGGATGGACTCCACCATCTACTCCACCCTCAAGGAAAAGTACAAGTACAAACAGGAACTCCGCAAGGGCCAGTTCAAGTTTGAAAAGGTCCCCGTGGGTAGCTACAAGATTCTTGCCGGTCGCTCCAAGTACGTGAAGAGCAAGAACATGATTTCCACCACCGAAGAGAATCCGAACCTGAAGGTGACGCTGTACATTTATAGCGACCAGATTGAACCGGGTCTCTACCTGCCTGGCGATGAAGAAAACGGCCCCAAGAAGATTTCCAACGAATGGGTTGTCTGGTCTACCCAGTGCAACGAATCCATCGCTGGTTATCAGTTGGAACGCCCGCAGGCTGGCGACGGTGCCAAGGTGCCCGACCAGAAGAAGGACAAGAAGAAAAAGGGCAAGAAGGAAGCCGCCAAGATGTCTCCGCTGCCGGCTCCCCGCGTGATCGAAGGCAAGCTGGAAGTGTTCTACCGCAATGCTAGCTCTGTAACTTCTCCGCTGATTGCCAAGACCTATCCCGCCGTGGAAGGCGATGTGTCCGCCCACGCCGACTGTAAGGGCTTCGAGGCCAACGAAAAGAAGGGCCTCTTTGCCGACAAGGACAAGGGTACGAACCTGACGGTGACCTACATGGCCGAAAACCTGTTCAAGATTACCGGCGAGCTCCCCAAGGGCAAGCAGATTATCCAGTTCTCTCAGGATGGCAAGACCCTTACCACCTACTACTTTGAGAACAAGTAATCTTTCTTGAAATCTCCTTTGAATCCGGCAGGCATTAGCCTGCCGGATTTTAATTATGTATCTTTCTTGTGAAAGATTTACTGGATTGACCGATGAAAAAAGCTAAAGGATTTTTCTCTTTTTATGGGCTTGCCTTCACTCAGGTTGCCCTCTCTACCGCCATAGTCGCCTACATGGAATTGGTGTTCAGTCATGCGGGCTATACCGCCATGGGTTCCTGGCAGTTTTACGTGTTGCACCTGCTGTTCCTGTTGCCCTGCGTTTTGCTCATGACGCCCTCGGGTTATTTCTCTGACAAGTACCCTAAGGAGCGGGTTCTTAGGTGGACCACTCTGCTTTCGTTACCGGTGGTGGTGCTTTTCGGTTACGGAATCTGTGCTGCCAGCTTGCCCCTGGTGTTCCTTTCCATAGGCTTGTTCTTTATTTTGCAAGCTTTCCAGAGTCCGGCCAAGAATGGCTATATGAAGGAACTTGTGGGGGTGCGTTACCTGGCCCAGGGCAGCGGTATCTTGACTATTCTCTTGTTTGTGGCCCTGGTATTGAGCGGTGCTCTTACCGCCTATGCCTACGAGCAGCTGCACCTGACTCCGGCACTTGAATTTGCGGATAGGGTAGAGGCCTTTACCCCCATGGGTATAGCCCTTGTCGTGCTGGAACTGCTCGGGATATTGTTTACCTTCAGATTGCCGCCCATCGGGGCCTACGATGCCGAATTGAAGTTCCCTTGGAGGCGCTACTGGAACCTGCTATTTACCCGTCGCAAGCTGAGCAAGCTCTGGGTGAACCGGGCACTCCGCCAGTCCATTATCGGGCTTTCCATGTTCTGGGTCATGATATTCCTTATGGTGTTTGTCATCCAGGACTTTTTCGGCTCGGGTTCTCTTTTCAACCGTGATATTCTGGCGAATTATTCCATATTCGGTACCGCCATCGGTCTCCTGTTCGGCATCTTCTTTGCCATGCGTATGTCCCGGAACTTTATCGAGACGGGGCTTATCCCTATGGGTACCGCCGGGGCCGCCATTCTCATATTCCTGATCCCCTTCATTCCGAGGCCCTATAACGCCATCGCCTTTACCCTCCTTGGGTTCTGCGGCGGAATCTATATGATTCCCATGTTCTCCATGTTGCTGTACCACACCAAGCCCAGGTCTGCGGGCCATGTGCTTTCGGTGAGTAACGGTGTCCAGAACCTTTGCATACTTCTCTTTGAAATTCTGGCTGTGGTCCTTATCCGGTTCCTGAATATGGACCGGATGAATCTGTTCTTTATTCTGGGTATTGTCTGCCTGGGCGGTACTATCTGGGCATTGATGGCCATGCCCCATACGTTGCTCCGCCAGCTGATGCGTTCAGTGCTTTCGGTACATTACAAGTTCCTGGTGTCAGGCGTGGAACGAATCCCCTGGGAAGGCCCTGTACTGCTGGTCGGTAACCACATCTCGTACGTGGACTGGGCTATGATCCAGATGGCGAGTCCCCGCCCCCTGCGCTTTGTGATTACACGCAGACCTTTTGAAAAGTGGTACGTGCGGCTACTGCTTTCCCAGATGCGGACTATTGATTTGGATATTGCCCATCCGGAATCCGCCATGAAGGAGGCCCGCGAGGCACTGCTCCGTGGCGAGGCTGTGGTGATGTTCCCCGAGAATACCATGACCGCCACGGGAAATATGAGCCGTTTCCGTCTTGATTATTCTGCCGCCATCAGGGATGTGCACCACCTGAAGCTTGTGCCGTTCTACGTGCAGGGCTTGTGGGGGAGTAACTACTCCATGGCTGGTACGGGTTTCAAGGATCTAATCCATAGTGCGGGCCGTGTGGTTTCGGTGGCCTTCGGTGAGGAACTCCCCCTGGATTCTAGCCCGGTTACGGTCCAGCGGGCCGTCCAGGAACTTTCCATTACGGCGTGGACGTCTTACATCCGCCTGCTCCGTCCGGTGGCCTCTGCCTGGATACGTACGGTTAAGCGTATCGGGAGCGGGCCCTCGGTGTACAGTCCTGACGGGCACCACCTTTCGGCCAATGCCCTGGCGGCGGCGTCCCTCACTTTTGCGAAGATGATAGACGGGCTTACCAAGGGCGAAAAGCAGGTGGGCGTGTTGATTCCGCCTTCTGGCCCGGGCATTATAGTGAACATGGCCTGCCTTATCAAGGGCAAGACGGTGTACAACCTGAATTACACCAACACGCCGGAGACTATGGACTACTGCTGTAGTATTGCCGACGTGAAGACCATCTTTACCGCTCGTGTATTCATCGACAAGCTGAAACAGAAGGGGCTCCCCATGGAGAAACTTCTGGACAAGTACAAGGTCTACTATATGGAAGACCTGAAGGAAAAGCTGAAGAAGCCCGCCCTGGTGATGAATTTCTTGCGGGTGCTGGCCCTTCCGTGCTGGTATCTGGAACTCAGATTCTTCAAGAAGGTTTCCCTGGACGATGTGGCGACGATTATCTTCAGCTCCGGTTCCGAAGGCAGGCCCAAGGGCGTTGAACTTACCCACTTTAATCTGATGGGCAATATCAAGCAGTGCGAAAGCGCCCTGAACCCGGGTTCCGATGACGTGTTCCTGGGTTCGCTCCCGCTATTCCATGCCTTTGGATTCTCCATCACTACTATGCTCTGCCTGGTGGATGGCATTCCGGTGGCCACATGCCCCGACCCCACAGATGCAAGGCTTGTGTCCCGCATGTGCGCCCAGTTCAAGGTGACCATTATGGTGGCCACAGGAACCTTCTTGCGCATGTGGGGTATGAACCGCGCGGTACACCCGCTGATGTTTGGCCATGTGCGGAGCATCTACGCCGGTGCCGAGAAGATTCGCGAAGACGTACGCCAGCTTTACCGTACCAAGTTCAAGTTGGAAATTTTCGAGGGGTTCGGCTGTACGGAGACCACCCCTGTGGCCGCGGTGAACACTAAGGACGTGCTCATGGACGACTACAAGACGGTGCTGGAAGGCAACAAGCCGGGTA
>CAMIWK010000130.1 GCA_946402415.1 uncultured Fibrobacter sp. | reverse complement strand
CGGGCGATCCACCGCCGAGGTAATCTGGAGCTTCTTGGAGGTAAGGGACAGCACCAGGGGCCGCACCGAAAGGCTGCTGGGAGCCACAGGGGTCAGCACCACAGCAGGTGTCGCCGGATGAATAATGGGGCCACCTGCCGCCAGGTTGTAGGCCGTCGAGCCCGTAGGTGTCGAAATCAAAAGCGAATCCGCCCAGTATTCCGTAAGGTTCGTGCCGTTATAGACCACGTTCACGTTCACCATACGGTCGGGAGCGTGGGCACGGATATGAACCTCGTTCAGCACCGTCTGCGCAAAGAGCCTCTTGCGTCCATCGAAAACCACAGCATCGATCATCATGCGGTCGCGGGTAGAGAACTCCCCCGCCAGCAGGTCATCCAGTGTGGTGGCCAAGCCCTCTACGCGGGATTCTGCCAGAAAGCCCACACGGCCGGCGTTCACGCCCAAGATGGGGATGTGCTTTTTCAGGCCAAAGTGGGCCGCCGAAAGCACAGTGCCGTCGCCACCGATGGCGAGCAGCAGGTCCATGCCAGAAAGCCCCGATTCCTTAACCACGCGAATAGGCTTTTTCACAAGGCCCTTCAGGGAATCCAAAGCAAAAAACTGTACCTGGGGGTGAATCTTGGCCCAAGCAGAAATCTGTTCCAGAGCAAGGGCCAAGTCGGCGCTCTTGTCCTTGAAACCTAGGATACCGATTTTTTCGAAAGACTTTTTCATGGATTGCCTCCAGCGTCTTCCACCACATTCTCGTCCACCGTGGCATCAGCAAGTTTCTTGAGGATACCCGGGAAATGCTCCTCCACCACTTCGGTGTGGCCCACGGGTTCTTCGCAGCCAAGCGCCAACGCGAGCACGTTCAGGGCGAGGCCCACCTGGGGATTCTCGCCGCCGTCAAATTCGGGCACCGCCGTAATGTTTTCCAGCCCACGAACAACCAGGCCGTCGTCGTAGACGCCCACCTCTACGCCGGTTTTGCGCAGGTTCTCGGCCAGGTTCTCGTTCACCGGGCGCCAGGCCTTGCGCTGTTCCTTGGGCAGACGCAGAATGGTCTCGCCTTCAGCAAAGCAAGCCGCCACCGCCAGCAGGGGAAATTCCTCTATAGAGGTGGCCACGGTGTCTTCGCCAAAGCGGCGACCCTGCAGGCGCTTGCCCGCATCTACGGGGAAAACTTCCAGGTCGCCGAACACGTCGCCGTACTTTTCACGGCGGGTCACAATTTCGATATTGGCCCCCATACGCTTGAGACAGTTGATGGCCCCCACACGGCTACTGTTCAGCTCCACGTTCTTGATGAGAATACGGTTCCCCTTGGGTACCGCCCCGATGGTAGAGAGCAGAATCAAAGCCATAGCCTCGGTAAAGTCGCCAGGCACATAGTAGTCACGGCCCGTCATCACCTTGGTCTCGGACTGCTCGGTGAACTGGGTGCGTTCCACCTTCTTGCCCTGGGCCATAAGCAGGCGGCGTTCAAATTCACTGAGCTGTTCCACGCCGCGGCCCTCGTAACGGAGAGGCACGCCAAAATACTGGAGCATGCGGGTCCACTGGTCGCGAACAACGGTCTTCTCTTCAAAGCTTATGAATTCCCCACGGATCAATGCGCGGGTCATAAGCCTGTTCCGCATAATGTAGGGCACGCTCCCCAGGGAATCCTTCTTGAGGGAGGGCTCGGCGGTATCGAAGCGGAACTTGAAATCGGAGGGGCTGTCGGACTCCACGTGAATCTTGAAATAGGCCTGGAGCCGTTCCTTAGCAAGGGCCACGGCGGCAACGCCAGCCTCGTCATTCTCGGCGGCAAAGGTGAAGACCTGTTCTGTTTCGCGGCTGGCAAGAGTCCACAAAAGGATACTGTCACGCTCCCCGAAGTTTATGGGAAGCAAGGAAGGCACGGGGTACTGGAACCCCTTGCCGGTAAGCACCATTTCGTGCCCCTGCAAGTTCAGGGTAAGGCCGAATTCTTCCAGAGCGTTTGCAAAGACACGACCTTCCGCCGACCAGGAGAAATCCTCCAGCACGGTGCGGCCATTGACCAGCAGCGCCATGACCAGGGTCAGGTTTGTCCGTTCTCTATCTGGATTCAGGTAGAATTCCATTATCTTCCCTTGACTTCGTAATCCAGATACTTCAAAATCTTGAGGGCACGGGCGGCCTCGTCTTCGGTCTTGAAGGCGAGCAGGAGCGTCCCCGCCACGTTTTCCCGGACCTTCATAAGTTCCACGTCGCGGACGTTGATGCCTTCCTGGGCCAGCGGTTCCAACACGCTGAGGAGAGCGCCGGGCTTATCCTTCAGCTGGACCGTAATCTCGAAGAAGGCCGATGCAGCGTTACGGCCCGGCGCGAACAGGCTTGCACGGCCGTCGTTACCGGCCTTGAAAATCTTTTCCAGCGCAGCGGAATTGTCCGACTGGCTGGCGTCAGAAGGCTGCGACGCTCCGCCTATGGGAGCCGCGCCGTCCACCACCTTCAGGGCGTTCATGGCCTCGATGGTACGGTCAAGCCCCGCACGGACCTCTTCCAGGGCCCGGACGGTCTCGTTCCTGTTGGTGACGGCGATGTCGTGCCACATTCCCCAGCCGGAGGCGGCTATGCGGGTCATGTCCCGGAAGGCGCGACCGGCGTAATGCTGGTAGTTGTGAGAAAGCAAGCGCTCCGGCAGGTTCCCCGCCAGCGTGGAGCTGAGCATCTGGGGCATGTGGGAAACCCAGGCCATAGTGGCATCGTGATGCTCCGGCGGGAACACCACGGCGTTGGCCCCCAGGAACTTCACCAGGGTAAGCAGAGGCTCGTAAACTGATTCCTCCATGCCCTCGGGCGGGCATACGAACCAGTAGGCGTTCTCGAAAATCGCAGGATCGTTATGTTCGCAAGTCCGCTTCTCGGAACCGGCCATGGGGTGGCTCCCCACAAAACGGAACGGTGCCGGCAGGGTCGAACCCGCCTTGCATATTTCCACCTTGGTACTGCCGATATCGGAAACCAGCACCTGACGCCCAGAGGCTTCTGCCCCCTTCGCCCAGGACACACCCTTCAGGGCATCCATGGTCTTCAAGATGTGGAGAATAGGGCCACACAGCAAAATCAGGTCACTGTCCTTGGACCACTCCTCTACGGCATCGTATTCAAAAAACTCGTTGGCCAGCTCCAGTTCCTGGGCACGCTTCAGCGTGGCGGCAGAACTCACCGCCCGGATAATAGCCGGAAACTTGGCCTGCTTGACAGCAGCCGCAATGGAACCGGCCAAAAGCCCAAAACCAACCAAGGTGAACCGTTTCATCAATCCTCCACCTTGCGGGTCTCTTCCATAATGACCTGGAAAATATGTTTGATGGATTCTTCGCTCAGGGGGCCTTCACCTTTGCGGGCCAGCTCCCCCACGGCATCGAGAACCCTGGATTCCCTTTCCGGGTCCAAAACCGGCAGACCCGCAAGCTTTTTTTCCTTCCCGATCTCACGGGCGAAGGACGCCCTCTTGTTCAAGAGGGAGATAAGCTCGACGTTCAGTTCGTCTATACGGGCACGCCAGTCATCAATAGTCATGGCGGGAAAGATAGCAAAATACGCCCTAAAAACTTGGGAGCAGGGTCATTCAAGCGACTATTTCGCATAGAGCCCGCGCACTAGCTTCCATTTTTTCTTATTTAATGTCATTTTCTGACATAAGTTTGAAAGTATATTTGGACTAGAACTCTCAATAAGGAGGCCTATCATGGCAAATGAAATCTTCTATGTCAAGATCGAAACCGCCAAGGCGACCAACATATACGCCTTCCACCGTAGCGAGACCGGCATCCTGGACCTCGACGGAACGGCCACACCATCCGCCAACGAACTTTCCCAGATGCAGTGCGTTGAGGGGAGCCGTTACTTCACGCCCTCCTGGTACACCTACCTGCCCCAAGAACTTCTGGCAGAAATCCTCGTCTACATTCCCGCAAACATCGAAAACATGGACGCGGGACAGTATTCCTTCCTATTGCATGTAGGCGCCCTGCTGCTCGCCGTCCAGGCAAAAGATGGTCTTCTGACCGCAGAACTCCTGCGCCGCCGTTCTATGGTGTTTGCAAACTTCACCCCCCTGGTGCTGCACATCGTGAAGCCTGTCGCCGCAGAGGCCCTCTTTGCAAGAATCTACGGAGGATTCACCGGCGAAGGCGATTTCAAGCAGGTTTACCAGACAAATGCCGCCATCGCCACCGGCGAGACCGACGTTTCCGCCATTCTGTTTGCCGCCGCCCGCGACACCCTGAAGCCCGAACCCGAAAAGGAATCCCCCGAAGAGATGTTCATCCGCTATTTCAGGGAATGTGGCAATACCGACTTTACTATCGGAATCGTGGGAGCCTCCAGCCACCCTTGGATTGACAGCGTAGAAAAATTCGGGGTCATCTCCGATGCCGCCATCGGTTTCCACTTTGGCGACAACCCCTATGCCGCAGGCAAAAAACAGCAGGAACTGTTCGCATCACTCAAGGCAATGGTACAGGCCGAACCCTACAACCCCCATGACCATAACGCTATCTGCGTGAGCATTGACGACCTGGATGCAGTCCTCAAGGGGATCTCTAGCAGAAGCAAGGCCGGCTACCTGCG
>CAMIWK010000129.1 GCA_946402415.1 uncultured Fibrobacter sp. | reverse complement strand
TGCCTGCCTACCATTACCGCTATTGAACACGGAAAGCATGTGGCCCTTGCCAACAAGGAGACCATGGTTATGGCGGGCCCCGTCATCTGGGACAAGCTTGCCGAGAATCCTAAGTCCTTCATTACGCCTATCGATTCCGAGCATAGCGCCATTTTCCAATGCCTCTCGGGCCGCCCCGAAAAAGAGGTGGAATTTTTGGAAATTACCGCTTCGGGTGGACCTTTCCGCGAATGGCCCATCGAGAAGTTCGAAAGCATCACCGTGGCCGACGCCCTGAATCACCCGGTGTGGAGCATGGGCAAGAAGATTACCATCGATTCTGCCTCTATGATGAACAAGGGCTTGGAAGTTCTGGAGGCACACTTCCTGTTCCATATTCCCTATGAGCAGATCAAGGTAGTGGTGCATCCGCAGTCCATGGTGCATTCACTGGTTCAGTTTAGAGATGGTTCCCTCATGGCCCAGCTGGGGGCCCCCGATATGCGTATCCCGATCCAGGTGGCCCTTACATGGCCCGACCGCTTGCCTCTCGAAACCAAGCGTCTGGACCTGCCGACTCTCGCAAAACTCACCTTCTTCGAGCCGGACTTCAACAAGTTCCGCTGCCTTGCTTTGGCTTTTGAAGCTGGACGTCGTGGCGGTATCGTTCCTGCCATGATGAATGCGGCCAACGAGGTTCTGGTGGACGCCTTCCTTAAGGGGAATCTGAAGTTTACCGACATCCCGAAGCATGTGGAAACCATTATGGCTGGCGCTCCGACGGTGACTGGCCACTTGACCCTAGATCAGGTGCTGGAAGCTGATGCCGAAGCCCGCAAGTTGACCGCTGCGCTGATAAAGTAAGTTTTAATGGAATCTGTCCTTAGCAACATCTTGATGTTTGTACTTGGCCTTATCGGGCTCAGCTTCTTGGTGACCATCCACGAGCTTGGGCATTTTTTGGTGGCCAAGTGGAACAACGTCAAGGTGAACACTTTCAGCATAGGCTTTGGCAAGAAGCTTATCAAGTTCCGCCATGGTGAAACGGAATACTGTATTTCGGCTATACCTTTTGGCGGCTATGTGGCTATGGCGGGGGAGAACCCGGACAAGCTGAAAGATGGCCAGATTCCCGATGAGCGTGATTTTGTGGCCAAGTCCGTGGGCGCACGGGCTGCGATTGCTTTTGCCGGCCCCTTCATTAATATCGTGTTTGCCTTCGTGCTCCTGATGATCCTTTATATGGTGGGTGTTCAGGAACCGGATAGCAAGAATCTGATTGTGGGTTTTGTAGCGGATGATTCTTCGGCAGAAATTGCAGGAATTATGCCGGGCGATACCATTACCGCCATGAACGACGAGCCGACTCAGGGCTGGGATGATTTCCGTGAAAAGATTGGCGTGAGCCTCGGTGCCGAGGTGGTTCTGGAAGTTCACCGTGGTGGCTTGCCTATGAACATTACCGTGGTTCCCCAGGAGCTGGTGATTCCGGCACAGGATTCTACGGGCAAGCCTATCAAGATGGGCATTGGCGATATCGGGATTTATCCCAGGAACCGCGTCATTGTACGGCTCCCCCCGGTAGAAGGCACTGCGGCGGCCAAGGCCGGCATTGCTCAGGGCGATACCATCTTTGAGATTAACGGTGAACATATTTCCCGCTACGAAGAGGTGGTGCGCATTATCGACGGGAGCAAGGGCGAAACCGTGAACGTGACTCTCATTCGCGGGGGCGATACTCTTACCAAGGCGCTCACGCCTGCTTACAATGAGGAATATGAACGTTATATGGTGGGTATCCAGATGGGTTACGTGCTTTTCCGCGAAACCAAAACGGTCCGTCGTGGGCCTATCGAGGCCTTCACCAAGACTTGTTCTACCAGCTGGAAGATGACCACCAGCATTTTCCGCTATTTTAAGCGTATGTTCCAGGGCCAGGTCAAGGTAGATGCCTTCTCGGGCCCGGTTTCGATTGTAGCTGTGATGGGCAACGTGTGGATGAGCGGTTTCCAGGACTTTTTGATGCTCCTGGCGTTGATCAGTATCAACCTGGGCGTGATGAACCTGCTTCCGCTCGCGATTACCGATGGCGGCCTACTCATGTTCCTCGCCCTTGAAAAACTGCGCGGCAAACCACTTTCGACCAAGACGCAGACTGTTATTCAGAACGTCGCTGCCGCCTTCTTCATCAGCTTCTTCGTGTTCATCACGATTCTTGATTTTACCAAGCTCTCGCTGTTCCTGAAGTGACATCCGTTCGGCAAGCTCAGGACAGGCTCGTTGTCATCCTGAGCACGCGAAGCGTGTCGAAGGATCTAATTCTATGGACGTAAACTCTATCATCATCTACGGAAGCCGCTACGGCTCGACAAAACGCTACGCTGAACGCCTCGCCGAAATCACGGGGCTCAAGGCAGTTTTCTTTAAAGACGTGAAAAGCGTTGCCGGCTATGACCGCATCGTCTATCTGGGCGCTCTTTGCGCAGGCGGTATCATGGGCCTCAAGAAAACGGTTTGCGGCCTCTCCGCAAGTCAGGAATTGTTTGTCGCGACTGTCGGTCTCGCCGACCCGACCGATGCCGAAAACGTCAACCACATCAGGGGCTGCCTCAAAAAGCAGGTTCCCGCATCGCATTACGACGAAAGTAAAATCTTCCACCTTCGCGGCGCTATCGATTACAGCAAACTCAGCCTGAAACATCGAATCATGATGAAACTTTTGTATTCGAAGGTTGTGAAAATCCCCGAAGCAGAGCGCGACGCCGAAGTCCGTGCCCTCATCGCCACCTACGGCAAACAAGTTGACTTTGTGAATCTCGACACCCTGGAACCGATTGTCAAGGCGCTGTAAAAAACATAATAAACGCGAAAAAGTAAAAAAAGAAGAGTATAAAGAACAATCAGAAAAAAGAATTTCATAGTTTGATTCGCTTTTTTGATTTCTCTCTTTTGAATCCGAGATGACGATTTCCATCGGCATAGCATCCCCAAGGCATGGGGAAAACATTTCGAGTATTGAAAAATTCATGAACTTTTGCCACATTGGCAAAATAGTAGTTGAATCCGTCCTTGTTATACCCCTTGGCTGGTCCTGTAAAAAAATGTGTTCCATCAATAAATTTGCCATTTTTGTAGAGTTCTACGTAATAGGAGGACCACTGCTTATCAAAACAAATACCGTCACAATATTTTGATTCATTAAAGACAACGGCGTCAGCAAACATCTCAAGGTCATTTTGCTTGTTTGAGGTGTATGCAACATAGGATGTTAACTTGGGATGCGATCTCCTTTTTCTTTTAAGACGGGGATCATCCTTAAGAGGAACTGGTGCGAAGTGTTCCGAAGATGAACTGATTGAATTGAATGTCTCGTTTTTTTTGGGGGGTAAAAGAGGGGTAGGTGTTTCTGGGTAGCACGAAATGACCGCCATGGAATCTGCTTGTGCAATGTTGTGAGCCAATGGGGATGAAGTTGCTTTGGAATTTTTATCCCGAAGAGCCATTTTTATGGTTACAGATTTGATTTTGCCTCGTTCAAATCCAAAACAATTGTTCTGGTCGCATGAAAAAATAAAATCGTATATGTCATGGGTCATCTCCATAACTTCTGGTGTTGTTTGAAACCTTTGGGATGACAATTCCTGGGGTGACATAAAACTAGAACCGAAACTCATTTCAAAAACAGCATCTACGTTCATGTGTTGGTTATGACTGGCGCTGTAACGGACATAGGATTTTAGGACCTCTTTTTTTAGAGAATCTGCAAAATGTGCCACAAGAATGCTGGGCAAGGCATTCCCCTCAATATCCAGAACATGTATTTCATTCAATAGTGCGTAACGGCAAGAGAAACCGCAGTCTCCAGGCTGGGGGCGTAGATCTGCCTTGCATTGATAAGGCATTCGCTGGATATGTCTGGATTCAAAGAAATTACGGACTTTTAGGGAATCTGCAAAATGGTAAATATGATTGTTCTTTCTATACCCAGGCTTTGAACACAAGGCATAAATTCGAATGGAATCTATAGGCAATCCATTTCTATACAGTTCCACATGGTACGAAACCCATTGTTTGTCGAAAGCGATACAAGAATTACACTCCTTTTCATCTTTTATGGTTAGTGCGTCTGTAAGTTCGTCAAAATCCCTCTTTAGGCGAGATTCAAAGACCGGTTCCGCAATCACATTAAAAGCTGTCTCAATTAATTGGGAAGTATCTTTCATTAGGCAAGAAAATACCGCCATGGAATCAGCGGCTGAAAGATGATCCGACAGCGATAAATCCTTGGACGGATCAAAATTCTTTCGGGCGACTTTTTTCTTGTCGAGATTATCACAGCCCACTAACAGCACAATGACTGCTACTATTAAAAGCTTATATACGTTCATTTAACTCTTAATTTAACTTTCTGTAGTGAAAAAAACAATTTCCGATGGGCTGACGAAAAGGAAAATGTTTGCTGGCACCTACTTTTTATACGATTTGGCTTGACAGAGTCTTCTAAATAGTGTACATTTGTGCATATAGCTAAAAAAGGAGAACCTATGGAAATGAAATTTTGTCAGAGCTGCGGAATGCCGCTCACACCGGAAATCTTGGGCACTAACGCCGACGGCAGCAAGAACGAAGAATACTGCATCTACTGCTACAAGGACGGCG
>CAMIWK010000128.1 GCA_946402415.1 uncultured Fibrobacter sp. | reverse complement strand
GTGTGTGCGGGCCTGGATTCTGTGGCCATGGGTGAAGACCAGATTTTGCACCAGATTGGCCGTGCCTACGAGACGGCCCACCAGCATGGCGCTACGGGAAATACCCTAAACAAGCTTTTCCAGGAAGCAATCCATACCACCAAGCGCATCAAGACTGAGACGAATCTGAGCAAGCTTTCTTGCAATATCCCGTTTCTTGCCATGAAACAGGTTCAGAAGACATTTGACGATCTGGAGAATAAGTCGGTCTATATTGTTGGACTTGGTGAGATGGGTTCCCTGATGCTCAAATATGTGCAGGAGAACACCACCAGGATTTTCGCCAGCAGCAAGACCTTTGCCAACGCCCAGAAGTTTGCGGATGTGTTGACTCCGGTGCCTTTCGAGAACCGTTACGATTTTATAGGCAAGTGCGACGTGCTTATCCTCTGCAGCGCCTGCCAGGAACCTATTGTCACCCGCGAACGGTTCGGTAATGCCTCCGAAAAGTGCCGTCTCGTCATTGACCTTGGCAGTCCTCGTAACGCCGAAGCCTCCATAGGGGAAATTCCCGGAGTCCAGTACGTGTGCGTTGACGATCTTGAAAAGATTGTGTCTGAAAATCGCAGGCTCCGCATGGCTGAATTGGAAACGGCTCAGAAAATTTTGCAGGAAGGCCTAGAAGAATTTCTTGCTTGGTCTCGTATGGACGAGTCGGCCAAGAGTATCCACCTGATTGCGGACAAGATGATTAAGACGGCGGGGGAGGAATCCGGCAAGTTGCTTGCTTCGCTCCCTAATTTGGATGAGGCCACGGCCAGAAAGATTTCCATGATGTACGAGCGTTTCGCCAAGAGGATGGCTAACGATTTCCTGTACAAGGTCAAGGATTCCAACAGTCCCGAAGACGTGAAGGTGTTCTTAAGGTGTTTGAATGCATTGAAAGCATTGCCCGTTGAACGTCATTCCTCGCTTGACGCGGAATCTAGCTGTGATGGTAATTGAATGGAACCTAGAGTACTCCGCATAGCCACCCGCAAGAGTGAACTTGCCATGACACAGACCCGCTTGGTAGCGGATCGTATGGTTGCCTGCGCTAAGTCCTTGGGCGAGAATCTGGATTACGAACTGGTCTCCATGACTACCGAGGGCGACCGCCGTCTGGACAAGTCCCTTTCCAGTTTTGGCGGGAAAGGCGTTTTCATCAAGGAGCTAGAAGTTGCCCTGATGGAAGGTCGCGCCGACATTGCCGTCCACAGTCTCAAGGATATGCCAGCCCAGGTACTGCCCCAGTTCAAGCTGGCCGCCGTGCTGGAGCGTGAAGACCCTCGTGACGCCTTTGTTTCGAAGGGTGAAGCAAACGGTATCAAGTTTATGGACTTGCCTGCGGGCGCTCGAGTTGGTACGGGCAGTATCCGCCGGGTGGTCCAGCTGAAAGCCCTGCGTTCAGATTTGGAATATGTACCCATTCGGGGAAACATCCAGACCCGTCTTGCAAAACTTTCGGAGTTTGACGGTGTGGTTCTTGCGGCTGCAGGCCTCAAGCGTATGGGCCTTGAAAACCAGATTACGGAATACTTCAGCGTAGAGCAGGTGCTGCCGGCTTCTGGCCAGGGCATCCTCGCGGTGGAAACGTTGTCGGACAATTGTCATTGCGAGAGCGATAGCCCGAAGCAATCTCTCTCTAGATTACTCGCTACAGTCAACCACGCCGAAACCTTCGGCATTGCCCTTGCTGAGATGGCCTTCTTGAAGGCCTTGAATGCGGGCTGTCAGTTTCCGGTGGCAAGTCACGCCGAAATCGTCAGTGATAGTGGCACTGCCGCGGGTTGTCCCGCCGTCCTGAAAATGCGTGGCATCTACTGGCAGGAATCCTCGCAGAAACTTCTGCGGGCCAATTTACAGATGGAAATTCCCGCAACGGCAGGCGACGACTGGTTCAACGCCCAGGGCGAGGCTCTCGCCGACAAAATCCGTGAACAGTTCTAAGCGATTAAGAGTCAGCTGCTCTAATCAAATCCCGTAACAGCGTCTTGTATTTTCGCGGCAATGCTTGTATATTTCTTCTACAGGGACTCCCTTGACTTCGGCCAGCTTTTCGGCAATGTAGGGGATATATCCCGAATGGCAAGGTTTCCCGCGGTAGGGGACAGGCGCCATGTAGGGGCTGTCCGTTTCCAGGAGCATCTGGTCGAGGGGTGTCAGGGCGGCGGCATCCCGCACATTCTGGGCGTTCTTGAAGGTGATGATTCCCGTAAAGCCCACAAAGATGTTCGCCCCTTTGGTATTGCCGAGTTCCAGCATCTGGCCGCAAAATTCAGGGGTGCCCGTAAAGCAGTGGACATGGATTTTTGTGCCACGTATGTTGGCGCTGCGGAGTACAGCTAGGGCGTCTTCGTCCGCTTCCCGCAGGTGGAGTACCAGGGGTTTTCCGCTTTCAATGCCCAGTTGCAGGTGACGCTCGAAAAGCTTAATCTGCTCCTCGCGATGTTCCAAGTCGTAGTGATAGTCCAACCCGAATTCCCCACAGGCAACGCACTTGGGGTGCTTCAGGTATTCCACAAGCCTGGCCTCGTCTTCGGCAGTTTCCGTCAACACATATTCGGGGTGGATCCCGTAGGCGGTATAGACGTTCGGGTATTTCTCGGAAACTTCTCGGGCGTATTCAAAGTCTGCTGGGTCACAGGCCACATGGATGAACGCCTCGGGCATGGCCACCTTCGGGTCTGCATCGTGTTGCAAGCGCTCAAAGAAACCTTCCAGCGTTTCGCCGGAATGCCGTTCGTAGGAATCAATATGGCAATGGGTGTCGATAAACATTTTCCCGATGTCATCCCCGCGCAGGCGGGGATCTCCTTTAGTAGCTTACCTCGATGATCTCGTAAGTTATCACGCCCTTGGGAGCCTGCACTTGCACCTGTTCGCCCTGTTTTTTGCCCATCAGGGCCTCCCCGATGGGGGATTTCATGCTGATGCGGCCTTGTAGCGGGTCGATTTCCTTTTCCCCAACGATGCTGTAGGTCTTTTCACGCTTGGTCTTGATGTCTTTCATCTTGATGGTAGCGCCGAACTTGATGGTGCCATCGGTAGGGGCCTGGGTCTCCACGACCTGGGCTCCGTCCAGAATGCGGTCCAGTTCCCGCAGGCGGCGGTCAATTTCTCGGACACGCATACGGCCGTAGGTGTAGGCGGCATTCTCGCTACGGTCGCCTTCGGCGGCGGCGGCCTGCACCTGGTTAATCATGGCGGGACGTTCCTCGTATTTGAGGTGCTCCCATTCCGCCTTCAGTTTTTCAAAGCCTTCTTTCGAGATAAGGTGTTTCATCGGCTGTAAATGTAGAAAAAAATTTGTATATATTTCATTTATGCATTCTCGGTTACATCAAGTTCCTTTTTTGATGTTTGTGGCTCTGTCATTGATTTCTGTGCTTTATTGTGCATGTGATCCTGATGACTTTGGTCATGCTTACGATATCGCAATCGTGGCTAGGCAGCCTGCTGACGTGGATTTTTTGGAACTATGTGTTTCATCTCCTGTGATGGACTCCACCGTTTGTGATACAACCTGGGGCTCCCAATATAGCGAAGCTGATTTTTCTGTGGATTGGGATAGCTTAAATGTTCCTTCTAATAAGGCGGAATTTACTGCTCATATATCATTCCTGTGCAAAGGAACGAAAATCCCATTACCTCCATACACCATAGAGGCTAGTGGTCCTGATCAGACTTTTTATTATTTTGGAATTTTTGATGAACGGCATTTTCCTTATAGAAGAGAATTGGTTACGTTCCTTTCGCCTGAAGATACGACCTGTGGCAAATTTGTGAACTTTGCCGTGTTTAAGTGAGGGCGTCGAAAATGAGGCTGGTCCTGTTCCTTGTTTTGTGCCTGATATGGCAAGTTTATGCGGAGCCATCGTCAAAGGGAAAACGCCCCCGCAAAAAATACCGCAGCATATCGGCATACATTTATCCTTATTTCGATCTTTCACTTGGAGGCATGACTACAAATACGTCCTATAAGAAAAAGTCCGAATACAACTGGTATTTTGACAAAGAAAAAGATGAGATGATTTATGACAAGGACTTGTATTACGATATTGCTTCGTTTGAGGGAAAGGGATTCGATGTTGATTTCAAAGGCGGATTGGTTGTGTTTAGGGAATTTCTTCCTGTCACTCTTGCCGCATTTTTGAATTTTGCAGTGTTTCAAGTGGATGGTTCGGAAAAATACAAGTACTATTCTCGTGACAAAGAAGAGCGCCATCGTGATGAAGCGAGATCCTATACTCAAGCTCTTTTGGGGGTGATGGTGTATCCCGTTAAATCGGAGAATTCGTTATTTCATGGAATGTTTGTTAGTACGGCTTTTGGCATGTCTGTTAAGGATAATAAGTATCATGCGGATGGCGTTGCTTATAGTGATGAAGAAAATATTGTCAAGATTGAATTAGGTAATGTTTGGTCTATGTCGGAACACTACTATATGGGGCTTGTAGGGAAAATTGTTTTGGGATTTTGTGACAATGATGACATTGATTATAAGGATGATGTTTTTCTCAATAGTAAGTCTTTGGGACTAGCCTTAAAAGTTGTGCGGAAATAGGCTGTTTTGAGGCAGGGGAGTCTGTTAAATCCCTATTGGTGCTGTATTTTTGCTATATTTGCCCCCGCGATGATTCATTTTAGGCACAAACCGATAGACAA
>CAMIWK010000127.1 GCA_946402415.1 uncultured Fibrobacter sp. | reverse complement strand
GCAGCCTGCCATGGGCGACGTGCTCCGCATTACCGTGGGCACCGAAGCGCAGAACAAGAAATGCCTCGACAACATCAAGGCATATCTCGGGAAGTAAACCGCTTAACAACTCTGGCAGGATCGTCATGTTGAGCGAAGCGAAACATCCAGACCTTTTTAACTGGATCCTTCGCGGATTCCCGCTCAGGATGACGTTTCTATGAGTTCTTTCCATGGCGTAAATCAAAAGCCTCACGGGGTCGCCCGCGTCATTTCCAAGCGCGGCTTTTGCAGCCGTAGCATAGCAGAAAACCTGGTCCGCGAGGGCCGGGTTTCTTTGCGTGGTAAAATCGTGCGCGATCCCGAAACGCCCGCCTACGAGAACGACGAAATCACCGTAGACGGGAAGAGCATCGAGACCGCCCAGAAGTTCTACTTCGCGATGAACAAACCCCGCAGCATCGTCACCACCGCAAGCGACGAGAAGGGCCGCAAGACCGTGATGGACCTGTTCCGCGAGCAATATGCCAAGATGTTCCCCGACAAGCCCGTACCGCACATAGCGCCCGTGGGCCGCCTCGACGCCGCCAGCGAAGGCCTGCTGCTTTTTACGAACGACACGCAATGGGCAGATACATTGCTGAACGGAGGTTCAGCAATGTGTCATCCTGAGCGAAGTGAAACGGAGTCGAAGGATCCAGGCCCAAAACAACATCTCAAAATCTACCGCGTGCAGGTCGCAGGCAAGCCCTCCGACGCCGAGCTCGAACAGATGGAAAAGGGCTTCAACGTTCCGCCCCGTGTGTTCGGTGAAAGCGAAGAATTCATGCACGCCGAGCGTGCAATCCTCCACAGCGAAGGCGAAAAGAACTGCTGGCTCGAAATCACGTTGTCCGAAGGCAAGAACCGCGAAATCCGCCGTATGCTGGCCCACCTGGGCTACGAAGTGATGCGCCTCGTACGCATCCAGTTCGACAAATATACTTTGGGCGACCTAAAGCCCGGTGAAATTCAAGAAATCAAGCCCTAGTTTTCAAGGGAAATACGTTCTAGCGTATACCCATGCATAGTCTTTAGACGAACCAGGTAAACTCCAGGCAGTAAGCCATCTGTAGGCAGACGGACACTCCCCCGGGCCATATACGGCACCTGTAGCAAACGCTGACCAAGACTATTGAATATTTCTACCTGAGACACATTGCCGTTCAAATTATCCACAAACCAACGACCGTCTTGGAAAAACAAGAGCTTATTATCTCCATATTGCACAGCAAGCAAATAGGTCAATTGCGGGACAGCACTAGATGAAGATGCCTGATTTACTGAGCTTGATGAAGACGTCTGTTTTAACGAACTAGATGATTCAGCAATAATTTCTCCCTTACCTGTAAACAACACCGCCGTAATGGACTTGGCAGGAAGCGTAAGGGAAGCCCTCTTTGATTGCAGGGATACAGAGCCCGACCTCAGTGCGTTTTTTTCGTGGGAAACAAATGTTTCACCGGTAATTCCGGAAAGCGTTAGAGTCGCATAGTTTCCGTCATTCAATTCGAAGTTACTCACATTCAGATCCACCGACTGGGAGGTATTTTCCGCACGATTTACCAAGATGACCGTCATTGAGTCCCCCATGCCATTTACCGTGGTATAAGCGGACACCAGCGAATCCAGGCTAGAAGGACTATCGACGCGGAATCTC
Organism: uncultured Fibrobacter sp.; assembly: GCA_946402415.1. Taxonomy (GTDB): domain Bacteria; phylum Fibrobacterota; class Fibrobacteria; order Fibrobacterales; family Fibrobacteraceae; genus Fibrobacter. The sequence goes on along the minus strand of CAMIWK010000127.1, from coordinate 3,071 downwards.
TTGCCATACCGGCTAAACAGATGGACCACCTCGTACATTCCCTCGCGCCATGTCCAGGGTGTAAAGATTTCTACCCCGTGATCCATAAATGTCCCCATAAAAGAAGCATAGACCAAAGCACGGGTCATGGCATCCATATCTGCAATAAAATCTGTTTCCGTAAAGCCAAATGTATACTTGTAATTTGTCCCCACGTATTTTTTCATCCAGTCATCAATACGCTTGAAAATGTATTCCTTGGTGATGGTCTCATCCCACTTGCAAGTTTCATTGGCCCGCTTGATTCCGTTTGCACCGGGATAGTTGTAGGTGGTGTCATAAAAGACACGGTGCCAGTTAATCCAGCTTTCATAATTCTTTTCCGTAGGATACCAGTGAAGATCAAATACATCCAACAATTGAATATTGGTCTTTTTTTGTTCCTCACCCAAACGCTTGATAAAGTATTCCAGCCAGCAGTAATTACGGTCCGACGCCTTGATGAATGAGGTAACCGCCCTGCCCTCGGAGTTATCATCGTAACGGATGTTGCACCAGCTCCATTCATTTGCCACCACAGGGCCCGTCAGCTTGACATCGGGATAACGGGCCTTTGCCGCCTTGGCCACCGCCACGTAGTTATTGATCATACGTTCGGGGGCCACTGTAGAGTTGTCCGGAAAATCGAGAGGCAGGTCATCGTGGGTTCCCCGCCAAAGTTCCATCTCGTTATCCATGCTCCAGTATTTTAGGCGTTCCATGTCATACTTCAACTCGTCTTTCCAGTGGGTCAAAATCTTTGCCGAAGAATCCGCAGGCCATTCCTGCAAATACAGAGAAGAATTTCCCGCCTGCACAAGGGTTTCACCGTCATCGGCAACCTGGCCTCCTCCCGCAAGATTTAACGACTGCTTGGCATTCTTGCCATGGGCCTGTTTCCAGTCCCAATCGGCAAAATTATAATCCATACTGGATGCCACATATCCCGTAAGTTGGAAGGCATACATGGCATCTACTCCCGGCAAATTGTCCAGCACCTTTTTAGCGGAAATGTCCCAGTTGTGCTTATAGACATTGTTGTAATAATCCGGATGGCTGGTAAGATTCTTGCGCCAGTTGTGCTTGGTGGCGTTGTTTCCGTTGTTCATACGCAGGTAGCGGATGCCCGCCTGACGGTACGTTTCAAGGTTGTCCAGCTCTTTTGCTGAAAGCGTGTCGGTAACATCGTTAATGTCGCCCCTGTCCTCATTGCAATAAATGTTGCGCCCGTACAAGTAGGGAGAAACCGGCATTACACCTGAAGAGGCATCCACCGAAACAGAAACAGCAGCCGAAGCATCTGTACTCATGCCTATGAACGCAAGCATGGCTACAGGAGCAATCATCCCCTTTTTTTTGAAACCCATAACACCTCCCTAAAGAGATTCCTCCATACAGTATAGAACCTCTTTGGAAATATATATTTTTTGAAAGAAAAGGGGAAAATTATTCTATTAGGGAGAGCAGTGCCACCAAGGGAGCGTTCCAGTTGATGGCAGTCTCGTTACTTGCAAAGGAGCAGCGCTCGTCGGTATAGGAAAGCCCCGGCTGCGGGCCCGGGTAATGGGGAAAACGATGCATATCCTGACGGTCGGCGTTGATGCCACCCACCAAAAGGCCGGGAATCGGATCCTCTACCCCGTCGGAATGGCAAATGCGGTGGTGCGGGAATTTCGGTGAACTCGGGGCGGCCCCTGTCACAAAGCAGCGGTTCACGGGGTTCTTCCCGTAAATAAAGTCTAGCATACCGCGGGCGACATCCACATAGCGGGAATCGGGATTCCAGAGGTTCGTTAGCATCAGGGTCAGCCCTTGATTCGCGATTTCGCCGTTGGAGCCCCAGACGAACTTATCCAGAGAAAGACCGTAGGCATCTGCGTTAGATCGCTCCACAATGAATTCGGCAACATTTACCAGAGAGGCACGGGCCTTGGCCTGCATATTGGAATTCTTGTCCTGAAGAGCGAGAGCAATCCAACCGAAGTTATCCGTATCCCGCCAAGAAAGCCCCATCTGGGCCGGGCAACGTTCCATATCCTGCTGGAGCATCTGTAAAAGCTCGGCCTGGGCACCCCCCTGGGGCAGTTCCCGGAAAAGCATGGCCCGAGTCCAAAAAAACTCATCGTCGTAGCGCTCATCGCCATAACCGCCACTCCCTTCCGTATTGTGGGGGTAGGTCACCTCTGGATTTTCGATAGCCCAATGATAAGCCCGTAAGGACGCATCTAGGCAGGTCTTGGCATAGGCAGGGTAAGCCTGTTTGAACACCCGATGGGCATGGGCCATCACCCCTGCAAAGTTCAGCGTTGATGTGGTGGACTTCCCGAGAATCTGGCGTTTCTGATTGACGTCGGACTGAGCGGGTGAAACAAAGCCGTCCCAGCGTATAGGCGAAACCTTGAAAAATACACCACCGTCTTCGTCCTGCATGCGCATAAAGAAATCCAGCTCGAAACGGATTTCTTCTAAGAGGTTCATGCGGAAAGAGCCGCCATGAAAAAGCCCCCCTTCGGTGCGAGTCGTAGCGTGGTCCCCAGCAAGTTCGGCGGCCAGAAGCAAGGTTCCAAGGGATACTCCCCCGTTCACAATGTACTTTCCATAGTCGCCGGCGTCGTACCAGCCGCCATGGGCGTTCCATGTTCCCGAGCGGTTCATGCTGGGGTGAAATTCCAGACAGTCGTCCAGGTGGGCGGCGGGTCGTGCCCATTTTCCGGCCTTGTCTGCCGGCAGTTCCACGCCCGAGCGCTGGAAATAGAAAGACTTGAGAGTCAGAGCCAACTGATTTACAATTATTCCGTCCGAAATTTCGAAATCCAGAGACTGCGCGAGGGCGTTACCCTTGGAATCCATCACCGAAATCTTGTACTTCCCAGGGCATTCCACCTTTGAAAAATCGCCCTGCCACAGAAATTCATCGGTATACTTGCAGCAGCCTTTCTCTGTCATCTGGCCATCAGCTACCACGGTACCAGACTCATCCATCACCTGGAACCAGGGATCCATCCCCTTAATGGGATTTTCGGTAAGATCAGAAGCCAATAAAAAGACCTTGG
>CAMIWK010000126.1 GCA_946402415.1 uncultured Fibrobacter sp. | reverse complement strand
TGTTGCAGTGTAGATTTGAGCATTTAGCTACTCCTTGATTTGTACGCGGGCAAATGTAGCATTTTTAAGGAAATATGGGAGGGAGCAAGCAAGAAGTAATAACCCGACGGCGGGGGGTGGACCCCTTGCATCTAAATGGCAAAAGGGGAATATTCAAAATAATCCACATACACACCTAAAGTTCGCAGGTGTACCTACTAAAGCCTCAAAAATGGCAAGCGTACCTATAAAACAGCGGAAAATCAGCAGGTGTACCAATAAATCTACGAAAAAAATGCCTGGGTACCTATAAAACAACCGAAATACAAGTTTTATAGGTACGATTTCGACAATTTACGCACAAATTAACATCAAATAAGCCTTTCGGAAGCCTACAAGTACCTATAAAAAAACTGCAAAGAGCAATTTATATGTACCATCCCCCACTGCCCGACTTGGTAAAGCCCATTTTCCGCAAGAAATCCATTAATTTTCGCAAAAATCTTGAAAAAAAAAAATACAAGCTATATTTGCGGGGCCATGAGAAAAAGTTCCCTAAACATCGCATTCTTAGCCCTGACGGCTATAGGCGGCACCGCCTGTTCGGTCCCTTTTGTCAGCGGAGAAAGCGACGCCCCCGAAGCCGTCTCTCTTGAAGACCTGGAAGGCTGCTACTATAAGGAGTCCTACAGCGAAGACCCCGTTTACCAGGACTCCATCACCAGCCACCTCAACTGCATTAAGTTTTGCATCATGGGAGACCAACAAGAAAACAGGGAATACAGAGTCTCCTACCGTTGGCACATCAACTTCCCCGACAACAAACTAAAGGTCTACTATAGCGAATACCTCGGTAATGGAACCGTCAGCCTGCTTGCCCCCCTGGCCGACGGCAACTACAGCAACAGGCAATCCGGATATTACGAGCACAACGTCTCCTACATAAATAGCCGGCAGGGTTACGAGACCAGCGGAGAAACCAACGGTTACCAGATCCGTTCCGGAAACACTGTGGTTTACACCAATCAGGCTCAGTTCTACGAAAAGGACGGCATCAAGCACCTAGGCGAATACACTTCCGAAAAAGGGACCCTATGCGAAGAATAGCCCTACTTTTCCTGTTGCTAAGCAGCCTTTCCCATGCCATATTCGTAGATGCCACCCTCCAGGACAGCCGAATCGTCAACGACAACAGCATCTACAAGCCAGAGGGCATCGTAGGATTCGCCCTAGAAGCGGGCTTTTTCAACGAGGCCGAAAACCGGGTGGACTACACCCTGGCCCTCGGGGTTCGCAGATTCGGGTATTCCTTCAGTAACGGCGACGAGACGGTAGATTCCTGGGCCGTAGAATTCAAGCCCCTGATGTGGTCCATCACCCTGTGGGACATCTCTTTTGAGACTTTCCTGGGGGCAGGCACCATCTTTGCAGGGCACCAGTACAATAATCACAATATGGATGTGAACATTCTGTACGGATCCCGCCTTGGCTACCGCATATGCCCCCAGCTTATGGCGGGAATCAGCTACACAGAACTGTACCCCCTCGGGGTTTCCAACGAGATGTTCACCCTAGGGGGCTGGGGCATCAACCTGCAGTACAGCCTGCCGTGGTAGATAAAATTTTCTATAATTCCTCCACAAATGCCCAATTGGTGGAAAAATTTCTCGTGGGAAAGACTTTTCGACGCCATTGCCGACAGGTCCCCCACATTCGTGAAGATTGTCATCGTTACAGGAAAGTCCTTCCTGTACTATCACGGCATGACCCGTGCAGCGAGCCTTACCTACACCACCCTGGTGGCCGTGGTTCCCCTGCTTATCCTGCTGACCTCCATTACCCTGGCGGTGGGTCTTGCGAACTTCATGTCGGACTACCTGCCCATCCTGCTGGATATTCTAAACCTTGACTGGCCCACGGAACCCATTATGGCCCTTGTGAAAAACGCCGAGCATGTTCCTATCGGAAGGCTCGGCTTTATCGGTGCCCTTGGCCTGTTCATCACCTTTATTCTCGCCTTCGGGAGCCTAGAGACTAACTTCAATGTGGTCTGGGAGAACAAAATTTCCAGGACCCTAGTCCGTCAAATCGAAGTCTACACCCCCTTCCTGGTGATTTTTGCAGGTTTTATCGGCATGTTCGCCGGATTTGTGAACCACGTGCAGAAGGTGCTGAACATGATTGTGGTGGAAGGATTCCACTTTTCGCCTGAAGTTCTGAAGATTCTTATCACCGCCTTCTGGTACGCAGCCTTCCACGGTGCCACCATGCTACTGATTTTCCTGATGCTCTATGCCCTGCCCTCCAGGCCCAAGGGAGCCAGGCCCTATTCCCGCAGCCAACTCTTGCTCGCCTCTCTTCTTTCCACGGTTGTTTCTTGGGTGGCTATCAACATCTACGTGAAGATCCTGATGCTCATCCAGACGGCCATGGTGACCCGTATGTCCATTTTCTACGGGTCTCTGGCGTTCTTGCCCTTGATGCTGTTCCTGATTTTTGGAGTCTGGTCCATTATCCTTTGCGGAAACAGCCTGGTGTGGACCATCTGCCACTGGCCCGAGGCTGCCCAGAAGACCTGGAACTGGAAGGCTACTCTGGAAGATGTCCATAACGGGAAGCAGTCGGGCAGCGAAGATGAACAAGCCTAGCTTTATTTCTGTACGCGGCTGCAGGTTGCACAACCTGAAAAACGTGGACGCCCAGTTCCCGCTGGGTAGCGTGACGGTCGTTTGCGGGCCTTCGGGTTGCGGAAAATCCACCCTGGTGCTGGACACCCTCCACGGGGAATCCAAGAGGCGCTACCTGGAAACCCTCTCCCCCTTCGCCGCGGACTTTTTAGGCGGATGCAGGGTGATTCCCCTGGAGTCTGCCGAGAACCTCCCGGCAAGTATCGCCGTCGAGGCCTGCCACGGAGAGACCACCACCAAGTCCTACGCCCTTTCCCTTTCGGAATGCGACGCTCCGCTCCGGACACTTTTCACCCCTCTGGCCACCCCAGCCTGCCCCATTTGCGGCAAGCCCATGGAGATGACCTCTCGGGAACAGATTATCCAGAATGTGGCACAATTGCCCGTAGGCTCCAAAATCCAGTTTCTCGCCACTATGGATACAGACCGGCAGAACCTGGACAAGCTTTCGGCCCTGTTCCTTTCCCAGGGCTTCACACGGGCCATAGCCGACGGTGCCACTGTTTCCCTTGGGGACCTGACCGGGGAGCAGAAAAAGACCAAGCCGAAATCCTTCCAGATCGTGGTGGACCGCATCATCATTAGGGAGAATTCCCGCACGAGAATCGCCGAGGCGGTGGACGCCACCTTGAAGCTGACCCACCACAAGGTTACACTCCTTACCGAAAACGGAACTCTGGAATACAGCACCGTCCCCCACTGCAAAGATGAAAAAGAGAACGTAGAAGCCCCTATCCTTACCGAAGGGATGTTCTCCCCCTACTCCCGCGAAGGGGCATGCCCCCGCTGCAAGGGCTCAGGTCTGAATGACTCCGGCGAGACCTGTAGCGAATGCGGAGGATTACGTCTCCAAAAGTTCCTACTGAATTCAGGGATCGTAACCGACGCTGAGCCAAGCAAGTTCGTGTCCTGGAGACAGATTCTGGAGACGCCTTTTCAAAATCTGGGCAGACTTCTCCGCGACACCCTGGGCGGCAAGATCCCAAGAAGCAGAGAAAGCCTCCTGAACGGCCTGCTGGAACGGATTGACGCCATCAACCAGCTGGGCCTGGGCTACCTGACGCCGGGACGCTCCGGTGCGACGCTCTCGGGCGGCGAAATCCAGCGGTTAAGGCTTTCCAGCCTCTCTACGGGGCTCCTGAACGGACTTTTGATCTGTCTGGATGAACCCGCCAGTGGCCTGCACACCGATGATGTTCAGAAACTCTGGACAGTGCTGAAGCAGATTCGGGACCGAGGAAACACCCTAGTGCTCATCGACCACAACCCGGCCCTCATCCAGAAAGCGGACTGGATTATCGAAATGGGGCCCGGCGCCGGCGAAAAGGGCGGAGAGGTTCTGTTCCAAGGTCCCGCGAAGGACATTCTGGGGAACGAGAATTCACCAACGGGACGGTGGATTCGGGAATTAGACGGGCCGGTCAAGCCAAGGAAGACACGACGCAGCCCCCAGACCATCGATGTCGAGAATTTCGCCATGTTTGACATGGAACCTGTAACGGCGCAATTCCCAGTGCAAAAATTCAGCGTCATCACTGGCCAGAGCGGCAGCGGAAAATCTACACTGTTCTTCAGGAATCTCGCCCCCCGCGCCGAATCCGGCGAATTCAAGCAGTTCGGCATCCAGGCACTATCCGTGCTCTCTACGGGAGACTTTCACGGTAGCCGCCGAAGCACCGTGGCCTCGGCCATCGGACTAAACACGCTCCTCAAGGACCTATTCGCAAAACTCCCCGAGAGCAAGGTCCGGGGCTATACGGCATCCAAGTTCGCCACACACGCCCCCGGAGGCCGCTGCGAGAACTGCAAGGGCGAAGGCGTCATCTTTGACCCAGCCGGCTACGAGGAATCGGAATGCCCCGTATGCCTGGGCAGGCGTTTCAAGGACGAGGTTCTGGAGGTCCGATTCAAGACGCTTTCCATCGCCGACATCTACGACCTGGAAATCGGAGAGGCCCACAAGCTGTTCACCAACCTGAAGCCTTTCGCCGACAAACTGAAACCCCTGGTAGATACAGGGCTTGACTACCTGAAGCTGGGGCAGACCACTGCCCACCTTTCAGGTGGGGAACGGGCAAGGCTTAGGCTCTCCATTGCCCTTGCCCGTGCGAAGGCGCTGGGCACGCTGTTCCTTTTTGACGAGCCGGCGCGTGG
>CAMIWK010000125.1 GCA_946402415.1 uncultured Fibrobacter sp. | reverse complement strand
ACTTCAAGATTTCGGAGAACGCCCTGTTCGACGAGATTGACCATTTTGCCGTGGCTGTTCCTGATGGGTCTAAGGGTGAAAAGATTGTGCTTGTATACGCAGGCGACAAGACCGAAGAAGAAATGAAGGAAATGCTCCGCCAGATAGGGCTTCCGCCCCTGATGGTACCGGGTGCTGTGGTGAAGGTGGAAAGCCTTCCCAAGCTGGGCAGTGGCAAGAGCGATTTCCAGACGGGCAAGAAGATTGCCATGGAAAGGCTGGGAATTAAGATGTGAACAAATGCGTAAGGCGAGAGTCGCAGCCATACTTGCATGGATATGACCGAGCCTAGCATTTGGTAAATGAGTGAAGCGAATTTACAATGAGAAGAGCGAAATGAAGCAGAAGGCAGAAAAGAAAAACGCATTGAAGGAATGGTTCAAGTCTTTGAATCTGGGAAAGACCCAGGGATTGATGGTGGTTGTCACCTTGTTGGTGCTGGTCATCGCATTCCTGATTTTCAATGGCACTTCTGTAGCCACGGCCCGCAAATGGGATATTCAGTGGGGCTACTACGCCATCCTCTCTACCTTTGTTATCGGGATTGTTGGCGTTGCCGTGAACCTGCCCTTTATCGCCAAGAACATTCGCGAATTCTTGCCCTCTGGTAAGAGCCTGTGCGGCCTAGCGGTGCTACTCCTGGTGTTCTCTGTTTTCATGTTTGGGAATATTGGAAATTCCCACCGCGTGTTGAGCGATGAGACCAGCTGGGAATCTATGGGTCTCCAGATGTATTTCCAGCATTCCGGCGGTATCTGTAACGAAGGCATCTGGAAGGCCGGTAATCTGGAATGTATTGACGAGGTGAACAATTTCAAGGGAAAGGCCCTGGGCTTTGTGTATTCCCTGGTGTTTAACTTTATGGAGCCCAACAGGGATACGACCCTTCTGGTGAACTATCCCTTCTACCTGCTAAGCCTGATATTCTTTTTCCTTGCCTTGGCTAGGTGGTTCAAGAGCGAACCTCTGGCGTTAGCGGCTACGGCGTTTTTGGGTGGTATGCCTATCTTCCTTTTGCAGGCCAGATCCGCCTCTACCGAGGTCCTATACATTTGCTTGCTTTCTGCCCTGATGGCCTGGTACGCCTTTGTGCCTACCAATAAGGTGACCTGGAAACATTTCTTACTGACGGTTCCTCTGCTGGGATTCTTTGCTCAGACTAGGCAAGAGACGGTTTTCGCCTTTATTCCCTTTGCCCTGTATTATTACCGCTATTTCTTGGAAAAGCCTTATCGCTTGCCCTTGTTCGTGGCATCGGTCATTGTGGTGAGCTGGCCTTCTATCAATACCATGGCGGCTTATCGCGGTTACGATTTCCAGGGTGGCGAGCATGCGGCTCATTCTCTGGAGAATTTCTGGTTCAATCTCAAGACCAATCTAGAAGTCATGATGAACCTGAAACCGGATAACGCTTTCGGCGGGATTCTGGAAAATCCCTTCTATACCACCTTTACAGTGCTGTTGCTCGTATCGACGGTATGGCTCCTGTTTAGGCTGGTGTATTCCAGGCGCTATGTACGGGGCTTTATTCTGGGCATTTCGTTCTGTATCCAGATCTTTGTCATACTGTTGAATGTTTCGGGGACCTTCACTATCGACATCAACCAGCGCTATGTACTTGTGGCCTTACCGTTGTTTGCCCTTCTGATGGCGCTAGGTCCTTACGACGCCCTCTGCTTCTTCTCTAAGATGAAACCCGATGGGGTAGGGCGGCTGATTCTCGGCTGCGCTATCGCCTTGTCTGTGGGTCTCATGATGTACCATGCTCCCAGTTTCAGGGCCAATATGCTCTATTACAAGAACAAACTTTTGGCTGAGGAAGATTTTCTGAATACCGAGTTGAAAAAGTACCCCGAAAACTCCATATTCATTTACGCAAGACCTTGGCAGATGCTTGCCTCTGGCCATAGTGCGTTTAGCGAGCGGGCATTCAAGCGCTGGGATACGGATACTTTCGCCAAGTGGTACCAGGCGTCGGGTGGGAACATCTACCTGGTGCGGGGTCAGGACGGTTATGGTTCGGTAAACCGCCAGAGCCGTGTAGTGGGTTTCAAGACTACCGACCAGATTGATGAGATTCTGGATTCCTACAAGAATGAACGCGTGCTTCTGGAACCCAAGTTGTTTGGCTACCCGCTGGTCATCTATCGCATTGATGCCAAGAAGGGAGTGTCCCAGTATGCTCAACGATTTGCGGTGTCTACCTTGGAGAGCAATGTCTTGGGCCTGACTAAGAATTTTGCGGAGTCCATTGCCTGCTCCTATTCTATGAATGGGAATCCCGAAAAGGAAAAGGTCGTGTCCGAAACGCAGGACAGCGTTGTGCTGGATTCGGCAGAACTGCGGGTGGGCCTAAACCGTATGAAGATGTGGTGCCTAATGCCCGATGCTGACACCTTGACCCTGTATAGGGACCTGTTTGTAGAAGGGGAGGGGGTTGCCCTGGTGTCGAGAATGCCCTTGAAGAGTTTCAATCAGGATTGGGGTGAGCCGCAGAAGGACCAGACGGTGGAGCACCATGGCATAACCCTTGACAAGGAACCGTTCCGTTACGGAATAGGGAGTCATGCCGATGCGATGCTGGAATATGATATTGCGGGCAAGTTTATGATGCTTCGCGGCGTGATAGGCCTAGATGATGAAAGCGCCTGCGGCGACGGGGCCTCTTTCGTAGTGAAGGGCGACGGTCGTGAACTGTTCCGTTCAGGCCGGATGTATTCTACCCAGAAACATAATCTGGAAGTGGACGTGTCCGGGGTTCAAAACCTACAGTTAGTTTTGGAACAGGGTGGAAATAAGGACTGTGACCATGGGGACTGGGCAAATCTCTGGCTGGAGGCCAAGTAAGTGAAAGTCCTGGTGGCGCCTTTGGACTGGGGGCTTGGGCATGCAACCCGCTGTGTCCCCGTCATCAGGGAGTTCTTGCGGCAGGGCGCCCAGGTGGAGCTTGCCGTTACGGATTCATACGCGCCACTATACCGTGAAATTTTTCCTGAGCTGAAAAAACATACGGCTCCGTCTTATGGTATTGTTTATCCGAAACATGGATTCAATATGGGGCTTTGGCTCCTGAAAAACAGCGTCCATTTGAATAGGGTCGTTGAATACGAACACCACTATGCCGAAGAAATGGTCCGCCGTCACGGGTTCGACATTTTGTTTTCGGACAACCGCTTCGGCTTTTATTCGGCGAAGGCGTTTTCCATTTACATGACGCACCAGTGCCGCATTGCTTTTCCGGCCCTTTTCTCTAAGTTCGAAGGAATCGGGGTCCATTGGCACCGAAAGAAAATGGAAAACTTCGACCAGGTGTGGATTCCCGATTTGAGAGATGCCCCCGGTTATGCGGGTGCCATGTCCCATGTGAAAAATTATACGGTGCCTGTCCGCTACGCGGGTCCGCTGAGCCGTTTTACGGAACTGGAAAACTTATCTGAAATTATGGGAGAAACGCCCAAGGACTTGAACGTGGTGGCGGTCATCTCTGGAGTGGAACCCGCCCGCAGTACTTTTGAGCGCAAGTTGCGGGAGTTGTTGTCTCAGGTTCCCGGGAACCACGTGGTGATTCTTGGAAAACCCGGTGCAGAAAAAAGGTCCTGGACAGAAGGAAATGTTCAGTTCTTCAGTCACTTGGAAACGTCCGAATTTGCCAGAACGGTCCGTCGAGCCCGTTGGATTGTCTCTAGGGGAGGCTATAGCACTGTTATGGACATGGCGGTTTTGGGAGCAAGCTGTATTTTTGTTCCGACGCCCGGTCAGTATGAGCAGGTGGTTCTTTCTCGTGCACTTTCCCGGGCAGGCTATGCGGTGGATGTTTCGGCAGGTAGGCTTAGCCTGGAAACCCTGCGGCAGGCTATGGAATCTAGCGTCAAGCTGCCCAAGCCGCCGGCGCAGAATTTGCTCACCCCCTTGGTACAGGAGGCATTGAAACAGGTATGAATTCTTTTGTTCTTGCATTCCCCTTGACTGTAGCTCAGGATGAGCCCTTTGCTGTGACGCCCAGTGTGACGGTGGAAAAGGATACGGCAAGCCTGATGGTTCCAGGCTGTACTATAAATTTTAAGGTTATCCGCAAGGAAGCTGTAGCTGGCCTTTCCGACATCTTCAAGGAGCATGAAGAAATTTCTGCTGAAGAGACCTCCGCCATTGATTCCCATAAATCCCTGCTATTCTTGTTGGGGAGCCTCAAGAGCGCCACTGACCTTACCATGGTGAATACCGCCATACTGAAGGTGCTTTCGGCAGGAGCCTTGGGCGTGTATATGCAGCAGAGCGGAGCTGCCTGGACAGCGGAGGGCTTCCGTGAAGAGTTGGGTGATGCTGAATTCCCTATGGACCCTTGGATGAACTATCTGGAAGGTCCTGACGTGCTCTACACTCTAGGGCTTGAAACTTTTGCCTTGCCGGATTTGTGCATTTCGAAAAATACGGAAGTGCAGGACCTGCGGGAGGTCCTGAGCGTGGTGGCTGACAGCCTGTTTGTGGGGGGAATCAGTTCCAAGTCTGGTACCGAAGTGGATTGCGACGAGTGTGGCGTTTATGTGCTCCGTCAGGAGACCAAGAGTCCCTTCGCTAAGGATGACCCGGAATACAACCGCCAGGGAATTATGCGGCTTTTGAAACGTTAGCTTTTTATTTATATTGAACACCATGATCGATATTTACGCCTTGTCAAAGAACCCGCTGGTATTCCAGAAGCAGAGAACCATTACGTCGGCCTACATTGATGTGTCCGGAAAGATGGGGCTTGCCCAGACGGTGCTTATGGTCCAGGACAACATCACCGAGAACTTTGGCGCTA
>CAMIWK010000124.1 GCA_946402415.1 uncultured Fibrobacter sp. | reverse complement strand
GCACGATGGTGATTTCGCGGGTTTCCTTGGTGGTATTTTCGAGAGTGAACACGGTAGCGTTCACCGGGAGGCTGGAAAGGCGTTCGTCACCCGGGGTCACGTAGCTGGACTGAGTTTTGGTAATCTGCACGCCCTTGCCTTCATACTTGGTTTCGCTCACCGGATAGAGGGCAGCGTATTGCATCTTGGCGGCATCGTAACCGGCCTGGCCCAGGAATTCGCTGTCGTTTGCCCATGCAGCGGTGAGTGCGCCCTGACGCACGGCTTTTTCACCAACGACGCCGTTGAAGAGGTCAATGACGGCGCTGCGGTTGAGTTCGGCACCGGCCTTGTTCAAGAGAGCTACGGTGCGGTCACTCCATTCAATGTGCCAGCGTTCAAAGTCGGCCTTGTTGTTCTTGAAAAAGTTCTTGTCGGCAATGGCTTTGTTCAGTTTTGCTTCTGCCTTTTTCTTGTCGGCAAGTTCAGCGGCAGTAAAGAGTTTTTCGCCCTTGGCATCTACCAGGGGGTACTTGTCCAGCATCTGCACGAGGCCGGCAAGGTTCTCGATTTCCAGGGCGTTCTTGGCCCCAATCACGGATTCACGGAAGAAGAAGTTGTTGAAGCGGAGGTCGGAGGGCTTTTCGGTGCGGACCTGCACGCCCGGCATCACGTTCATCACGGGAGTGGTGCCAGCAGGCGTTGCGGTGAATGTCGAGCCGATACCGCCGACAGCAATACCCGTGGTAGAAGGGGTCGTAGAAAGCGGGGTGTACCAGGGCTGGATAAATTCCACGGCGAGGCCCGGGGTCATCAGCTTCTGGACGGAACCGGCCTGTTTGGCGCCGGCGAGGTAATCTTTGATGCTCATAGTCAATTCCATGAATTGGGGTTAAATTTTTACGAGTATAAAATTAAAAAATCTAGGGGCATTTGCCTCACCCGCGGGTAAGGCGCCACTTCAGATATCCTGCCATTTGGAGCGGATGGTTGAATGTACCGTCCGCCATTTTCTTTTGCAGGTCTTCGTCGGAAAGTTCCCGGGTCTCAATTTCTTCGGTGCTGTCGAAGTTGGTGGAGCCCGCCTTCTTTACGCCATCAATAAACACTACGTGGAATACGCCGCGATGCCTGTCGGGGTTTACGGGGAAGGTCCCGATATATTTTGTACCGCCACCATTCCCAGCGAACCCGCATTCCTCCTGCAGTTCGCGGAGCGCGGCCTGTTCCGGCGTTTCGCCCTTGTCGATGATTCCTGCGGGGAACTCCAGCGCGATTTTTCCGGTGCCGTGGCGGTACTGTTCCGTCATGACCCACTTGCCTTCTGCAGTGCGGGCGAGAATCAGCACCCAGTCCGGCTGCCACAATGTATAAAAGTCATCAATGACCTTGCCGTTTGGCAGTTCACAGGTCTCCTTCGCCACCTTAAGCCAGGGGGCATCTACAAGGTATTTGGAGTCCAGCAGTTTCCAGGGTTTCATGGTATAAAGATAGTTACCCTTCCAGCTTGTTTTTCAGGTAGTGCCGGGCGGTCCAGGCGAAATAGAGAACGTCTGCGATAATCAGGGCCACGGCGCAGGCCAAAAATACGGGCTGGTGCATTCCAAAATAGCCTGCCATAGAGCCGCCGGTTAAAATTCCCGCACCGATACCGATGTCCCACCCGCTCAGGTATGTGCTGTTGGCGGTACCACGCTGGTCGTGGCGGGCCAGATTCACACACATGGTCTGGTAACCCGGGAAAATAAGCCCGAGGCTGGTACCAATCAGGAATGCCGCCACAAAGAAAGTAATGGGGGAGTGGCTGAATGCCAAGATAAAGTAGGCCACCACGTTCAGCGTCATGCCGGTACCTACCAGGTGAATCAGGTAACCTCTGTCGATAAGCCTACCCGTCATCACACGGTTCAAGATAAGCCCGCCTGCAATCAGGGCGTAGAACCATCCGGAGCCTCCGATACCAAGCTCCTTAGCGTAGAGGGCGATGTAGTTGGTGACAGGCCCGTAGGCAAAGCCTACAAAGATAAAGTTCACGAACTGCGGAATGGCCCGCGTCAAGAAGAAACGGTCCAAGGAAAGGGGGGCGTGGGGCTTCCTCTCCTTGCGGGGAACGTTTAAAGTCTGTACCAGAATCAGGCCGATAACGCATAGTGCAATGGAAATGATAAACACGATGGTATCGCCGAAGGCCTCGTACAAAAACATGCCGGTCATGGGGCCCGTGGCGAAGGCCAGGTTCACGCTGATGCCAAAATAGCCGATGCCTTCGCCACGACGGCTCGCAGGCAAGGCGTCAATGGCCACCGTATTGCTCGCCGTGCTGGAAATTCCGAAGAAAAGCCCGTGGGCAAAGCGGACCACCGCCAAGATGGCGAGAATGCTCACCGTCTTGTAGCCTAGAAAGCAGGCGGTAAAGGCAAAGAACGTCCAGAAGTACAGCGGCTTACGGCTGAGGGTGTCTACCAAGAATCCGGCGAAGGGCCTGCAGGCCAATGCCCCGATGGTGTAGAGCGAGATGATGAAACCTGCGGTGGCGTTGTCGGTCTGGAACTTCTCGATAATGTACAGCGGGAGTATAGGCAACAGCTGGTAAAAGCTGAAGAACAGCAAAAAGTTCGCGGCGGCCACCGTCACGAAGTTGCGGGTCCACAGTGGCGGCTTTTTCTCCTCCACACTCATTTTCTTTCCAGCATCACGATGGTTTCCAGGTGCGGCGTGCCGGGGAACAGGTCTAACGGCTGGATTTCCCGCACGCGGTAGCCGTAACGTTCCCATTCCTTCAACGAGGCGGGAATCTCGTCGGTGCCGCAGAACACGTGGGCCACACGTATAGGCTTTCGCATGGCGAGTGCATGGATTACGCCGGGTTCGCAACCCTTGCGGGGCGGGTCCAGCAGGATTTTTTCGGGCTCGTTCAGCACGGGCCGCGGGAGCCTTGTCTGCACAAACTCTTCGTCAATCTTGCCTGCGATAAAGCGGTAATTTTTCTTCAGGTGCTTGGCAGATGCCTTTGCGCAATCGATGGAAGGGCCTTCCCATTCCACGCCCAGTACCGACTTGGCGGCTTCGCCCAGGGCAAAACTGAACAGGCCGTAACCGCAGTACAGGTCCAGAAAGTGGTCTTCCTTGGAGAGCGAAAGCAGACGGCTCGCCGCCTTGATCAGGTTGTGGATCTGGCTCTCGTTAATCTGGCTGAATCCTGTGACGGGGTAACGCAGGCTGAAATGCCCTAGGTTCAGGCTCAGTTCCCGTGGGCCGTAAAGCTGCTTGAAGTTCAGGCCTTCGGTGGGGCGCTTGGATTCCAGGTAGTAATCCGACTCGGTGGTATCCACGTAGGCGTGCGCCGCTGTCACGTGGAAGGGGGACTTTTGCAGGGCGTCAGCTATCAGCTTCAGTTTGCGTACGATGCTGGCGTCAACCTTCTTGATGTTGAAAATTACCACCCGGTACTGATAGGTGCCGCGAATAATGATCCAGTTCAGGGCGTAGGCCAGGGGTTTGTAGGCTGGCGTAATCAGCTTGTCGAACAAGAAGTCGTAAATCTTGTTATGCTCTTCGGGCTCCAGCATCGATTCCTGGCGGTCGAACTGCAGGTTGCCCGGCTCCATGTACACACGTCGCTTGCTTGTGGTGCGGTAGGCCCTGGGCATAGGGCTTGCAATCACCTTCTGGGGGTTGCCTGCCAGGCGGTTCACATCCCAGAATTCACGGATGGCCGCATCCTTGATGCGGAGCTCATCTTTGTAGTCCAACATGGCGAGGGATTCGCCGTGGGCGGAGTCGGCTTCTTTTGTGTAGCCCGGGATTTGATGTGCAATAGCTTGTTCGAATAGCATGGGAAAGATTAAGAATGGAACATGAATGGCGGGAGACTAATTTAGAAAAAAAAGTTGCTATTTTTTTATGAATTTCGTTTTACGAGAATGTTCTAGGATAGAGTATGCTTTCGAATTCTGCAATTTTGTCATTTTTGAAGGGTGTAATTTGGGTTGGGCTTATTGCCCTGTTTTTTGAGGCTTGCAATGGTGACGGGGGTGTGGTCGCTGTTCCTACATACGATGACCTTGGAGAATGTACGTCCGCAATGGAAGGATCCGTACATTTGGTTTCTGACGAGAATCGGCAATACCGTTGTAAGGATGGGGATTGGGAGGAATATACCCCGCCTGTTCCGCAAAAGACTTCTCTCCTTAGTGGTGGTACGATGCAGGACCCTCGTGACGGACAAACATACAGAACGGTAACAATCGGTTCACAAACATGGATGGCGGAGAACTTGAATTATAAAACGCCTTCCAGTTATTGTTATGACAATATTCCTGGCAATTGTGACAAGTATGGTCGGCTTTATACTTGGGATGTTGCCTTTATAGCCTGCCCTAGCGGCTGGCACTTACCAAGTAAAGAGGAATACGTGACGTTATTCGAAACCATAGGCGGGGAGCTGAATAAGGATCCGAAATCATATCATGTCACCGAATCGGAATGGACGTATGCGGAATACCTTTATATAGAAGACGCGCTCAAGTCAAAGACGGGTTGGCTCTCAAATTCTGGATCTGATCGTTATGGGTTTGGAGTTCTTCCTGCAGGCTATAAATCAAATGATGAGATTGTGGGTTTTGATTTTCTGGGTTATGAGGCGACATTTGCGACATCTAGCGGTGATGGCTATCGAGGCAATATGGTTGTCGTTGAATTAGAAGATGAAGAGGATGTTGTTCAACTGAACGGGGACGTGTGCTCTAAGAGGGACGCCTATTCTGTCCGTTGCCTCAAGGATTATTGATTATAAAAAAAGACCCCTCAGGGAGGGGTCTAAGAGCGGCGGACCGGGATCGAACCGGCAACCATTAGCTTGGAAGG
>CAMIWK010000123.1 GCA_946402415.1 uncultured Fibrobacter sp. | reverse complement strand
CCAAGAAGTACGGCGCTGACAAGAAGGTGACCCACACCTCTACGGGTGGTGGCGCTTCCCTCGAACTCCTTGAGGGAAAAGTCTTGCCTGGTGTAGCAGTGCTCACTGACAAGTAACTCAAAAATTCGTAAGGCGAGTGAAGCGCGAACGCTTGCGTTCGCATTTCCGAGCCTAGAATTTTGCGCTTGCGCAAAAAATTGGTTTTTATAGAAACTCTCGTTCGCGCGAGAGTTTCTTTTTTTTTGCAGGGTATTTTTTTGTTGCCGAAATAGATATATTTCCTTTGTATGAGATTTGCTTGTCTGTTCATTGTGTTGTTTGCGGTTCTCTTTGCTCATGCACAAGAGGTGGACACGGCATCGGTCTCGGCGACCAATAACACTCAAGTTGTAGAGGATAACAATATTGCACGAATCCGCTACCAATATGAGCGGGCAATAAAGGTGGGAGATCGTCAAAAATCCTTGGGAACGGGGCTGGTGATTGGCGGCTGTGTTGGTTTAACTGCGGGAATAGCTGTTACGGCATATGCAATAAAATTGATTAACGATGATGATCATGAAAGCCAAAGTCAAGGAAAAGAAGAGGGCGATGGCGGTGCTGTGTTTTTGATGATGACGGGGACAGGTGCAATAGTTGTTGGTGGAGCTGCTCTCGTAACGGGAATCATTTTTAGGTCTATGGGTAATGGAAGACTCGAAAGAGCAAAGACCTACGAAGACCAACTGCGAGGCTATGGTCTAGAACATTTATTGATTAGTTCCCGGCTGATTCCCGTAATCAATCCACTAAGTCATGAATTTGGTGGCCGCCTGTTGCTTGATTTTTAAAATAATGTATATTGGTGAACATCATGTCTATTGCTGAATTATCGAAGAATTTCCATGCTGAGCATCGCGGGAATTGCGCCATGTCGGTGGCTTATGGCTACGCCCGTGCAACGGGCAAGTCCGAGGCGGAAGCGGTGGCTACAGCCGAGATGTTCCGGAACTTCGGTGGCGGAAAGGCTCCAAACGGTTCTTGCGGTGCGCTTTATGCGGCCAAGATGATGCAGCCCGACCACGCCGATGCCATCGAGGACTTTTTCAAGCGCGGCGCACAGAACTTTACCAAGTGCAGCGAAATTCGTCCGAACAAGGTTATCCCCTGCAACCGTTGTGTGGAACTTGCCGGTGAAGCTTTGGATTTTTTGAATCAATAGCTGCGTCCGTTGCTCTCGATTCCTTCGTTTTTATTTTGAATCCGACTGATCCGCAGCCGTCTCTTCGTGTTCCTCGATTTTGCTGACTTTGGTGAACCAGTAGTCTTCGCTGTTGATGGAACTCATATTGCCGATGAGGGCATCCAGGTCAATATTTTTCAGATCGTTGTTTTCGTTGGGCATATGCAGAATATATATAATTTGACAGAACACTGTTTGGGCGTCTTTTGTTATTTTTCCTGTCATGAGGAGTTTTGTTTGTGTCTTGGTTCTTTTGATGGCTTTCTTTGCACAAGCCCAGGAGATGGATACCACCTATGTCATCGATGAACAGGGACGGACCATCGGGCTTATCCATGAGAAGGGAACCATTCCGAGGATAACGTCTGTCGCGGCTCCGGTCCCGGTTGCATCTGCAACAGTTGATGGCGTGGATAGCGCTGCCTATTATCAGGATCTGGTAAACCGCTATACCCTTTCCGGTGAGAAAAAACGCGGTACAGGAAACGGCATGATGATTGGCGGTGGCGCGGGTGTATTGCTTGGGGTGCTTCTGATGGTTCATGCGGAAGAAAGCACAGACCGCTGCGGAAATAATGACTACGGTTGCAATGATGATGAATTCTTGGAATTCTTTACGGGGTATGGAGTTACCATAGCAGGGTGTGTCGTTTTTGGTGTGGGTGTGGGCTTAAAGATAGCGGGAGGAGCAAAGCTCCGCCGCGCAGAGCGTTATCGGGAATCCCTGAATCGCTACAATGCGAGAAGGCTCCAGACCATAAATCTGCAGGTTGAGCCGATAATCAATCCCTATAACGGTTCTTACGGCAGTAGATTGTCCTTAAATTTCTAAAAATTCTATCTTTGGCGTCGATGGATAGACAAAAAGGATGAATATGCAACGGATTATCTTAACGATATTTTCATTTGTATTTGTAATTGTTTGTGGTTGTGGAGATGACAGTTCATCTACGCAGTCCGGTTTAGAAGATAATACCGAATTGAAAGCAGGACCTTGCGAAGCGACCGAGGAGAATTCCTATCGGTGGGTTAAGGAGGGCGTGACTTTCCAGGTTTGTCAAAATGGCGAGTGGATTCAGGATTCGGTGAAGTCTCACCAGTCTGGATTTGACCCTTGTCAGTTTAATTTTGGGGCGGCTTGGCGTGGCAATCATGAAGAGCCTGTCTATTACGAAGGACTGGATTATGTTTCTGTTTGGTTGGGAGATAACGCTTACTATAACGAGTTTGAAAAACGGATGGTGAGCATGTGTAAACGGATAGGCGCGACACCTATGATATACGCCTACGTGATTGCTGAATTTGGTAAGGATCATGGAATGGATGATTGTGATGTTGCTAGTAGCAATGATAAGAAGTCACTGTGCGTTTATGGAGCAGACCTGATTCGGGAATACTTTGCAGATTCTATTCTGTACAGATATCAGAAATATGCAAGTGGTATGGCTAATCAGGCGGATATGCTGTTGGATAATTCAGAAATTTTTGAACCTATATGGATGATAGAACCTGACTACTACCAATATTCCCAGATGGCATCGGAGCAGAGTGTAGACAACAAGGGCGAAGAACAGTTGAATGGCGGGATTCCCGATTCCATGATGGGCGTATACTTTAAGCAGATTGTGGATACCATCAAGGCATATCTGCCTGATGCGAGGATTGCAATTGACATTTCCCCATGGGTTTCTGACATGGATTCTCTAGGTTTGGAAAAATGGTTCTCCAATTTTGATATGACCCAGGTAGATTATGTGAGTACCTCTGGCGGCCGCACTATGGCCAATTCTGAAAAAATCAGGGGCACCAACAAGTTGACCTGGAAAAAACTTTATGAAGTCCTTAAAAAACCCATTCTTGCAGATGTAGGTTATTCTGCAGGGGGGAACGGCACAGGACATGCAAAAGCCTGGGATGATATTGCTAACTTGGAAGCACGTGCCAAGGATGGTGTGGTTGGGGTGATGCAGATGGATGCCGCCCTAGATTACCCACTGCGGGCAAGCTACATCCGCTCGCGCCTGCAGGTGGAATATCCTTGGTGTAAGGAGTAACTTTATGAGTGTAATCGTCGTAGATTACAACGCTGGAAATTTGACTTCGGTGATGAACGCCCTTTCGTGCATTGGGGTAGATGCCAAGTCGAGCCATGATGCCGATGAAATCTCGAAAGCGACCCGCCTAGTTTTCCCGGGAGTGGGTGCAGCGGCTTCTGCTATGGAAACCCTCTCCCGCACGGGTATCGGCGATGCTATCAAGGCTGTGGTGAAGGCCGGAAATCCGGTACTTGGAATTTGCATCGGTTGCCAGATCATTTTGGAGGAAAGCGAAGAGGACGGCGGAGTCAAGACTTTGGGAATTATTCCTGGCAAGGCAGTGCGTTTTAGGGAAGAACCGGGCCTAAAGATTCCCCACATGGGCTGGAACCAGGTGAACTTCACCCGGGAACACCCGATTATGAAGGGAATCCGGAGTGGTTGTGATTTCTACTACGTTCATTCCTATCACCCAAAGGTGCCTGCGGAATACGCTTTCGCGGAGACAACCTACGGAACCCAGACTTTCCAGGGTATGATTGGCAAGGACAACCTAGTGGCAACCCAGTTCCACCTGGAAAAGAGCGGCGACGTGGGCCTGAAAGTCCTGGAAAATTTCTGTAATTGGAACCCTTGAGGTGAGTATGGAAAAAGTTTATCGCTCCGGAATTGGTTTTGATGTCCATAAACTGGTAGAAGGTCGCAAGTGCATTATCGGCGGGGTAGATATTCCCTACGAGAAAGGTCTCTTGGGCCATAGCGATGCCGATGTGCTGTTGCATGCCATCAGTGACGCTCTTTTGGGTGCTGCCGGTCTCGGCGACATCGGGACGTACTTCCCCGATACGGACCCGGCCTTCAAGGGCGCCGACAGTCTGGAACTGCTCCGCAAGGTGGGGGAAGAAGTCCGCAAGGCCGGTTTTGAAATCGTGAACATCGACAGTATTGTGATGTGCGAACGGCCCAAGGTGAACCCTCACAAGGGCCAGATGAAGGCGAACATCGCCCGAGTGCTTGGCCTGGACGTGAAACAGATTGGAATCAAGGGAACTACCACCGAAAAGCTGGGATTTACGGGTCGTGGCGAAGGTATTGCCAGCCAGGCAATTGCCATGGTTTACAGTTTGGTGTGATTTGGCTCAAATTTGCGGGTTTGTGCAGGATTGCGCTTGCTTGGAATAAAATATATATTTCGGTATATGAAGCGACTGTCTTGTGTTGTTGGTTTTGCTTTTGCCTTGGGGGCTGTTGCTCCCTTGGTTGCAGAAGATTTACCCAGCCATATAGACGTGGTCATTGTTTCCGCTTCAAGTTCCAGTTTGGAGAATGGGGGCAGCTCCAGTTCCAGCCAGAATGAGACTATCAGTTCTGCATCGGTGGAGCAGAATTCGTCCAGTTCGCTTGCGACCAATGTTTCCAGTTCGGCGAAGCAGAATCAGTCCAGTTCTTCGGTTCATAAGGTGTCGAGTTCGTCAGCGTTGAAACCTGCCAGTTCGGCATCGGTAGCGCCTGCCAGTTCCGCTTCGGCGAAAAGCAGTTCCAGCGTAAAGCAGAGCAGCTCCAGTCGTAGCCTGGACGATTCGCCGCTGCTGC
>CAMIWK010000122.1 GCA_946402415.1 uncultured Fibrobacter sp. | reverse complement strand
TCGCCTATTATTTGACCGAGATGTGTGCTTCCCGAGAGAACAGTCGAATGAAATGAATCTGTTCTCGAGGGAAGATGCACATCGAGGGAAAGATTTGTTAAAGGAGATGCCCGGTCGAGGTTGCCTTGCGCAGCTTTGAAAAAAATTTTCGGCCTGGCTTCGCTCCGGCCGAGGCTGATTGAGGGGGCCTGCACGCACGCGTGCTAGCCCCGTTGCCTACCGCCGATGGCGGTTGGCAACCTAGTCCTGGCGCTACTTCGTAGCGCAGGACAAGCGGCTCAGTCATGGCATTGTGCCAGCACAATGTCATGACATTCGCCTTACTAGTCCTTGAGGCAACGAACAGAAAACCCGTCGTACTTATTGTTGTCGCCCAGGCCCGCACCGCCGTCGCCGTAGCGCAAATACATGAAGTACGCGTGGTAGCTATTGCCCTCGGTAGAACTCCAGAAGATCGCCTCGCTGCCTTCGCTACCGTAAATCCCACTGGCGTACCTGCCGCCGGCAGGAAGCGCCGAAAACCCGAAGGCATCCGTTCCGTTACCGCTACTACTCCAGCCTGTCGCGGACTTGAGCTTGGTGCCCGCCTTATTTGAAGACGTATATTCCGTAATGGAACCGTCAACGGCCACAATCAGGGTTTCCCATTCATCAATGCTTGGCAGGTGCCAGCCCTCGGGGCAGACGCCCCGCACCAAGGTCGCTGAGCCCGCCGAAGCGACGCTACATGTCTTGCCATAGCCGCAGCCCTTGCCGTTTGTGCTCCACTCACCCACGCTGTCCATGGCCGCAGCCCAGGTGTAAAGGCGGCCGTACTTGGCGCAGTTGGCTGGGTCATCGCCGTAACACCAACTGGTGGAATCGGAGGTGTAAGTTTCGTCATAGATTTCATTATAAAAGCGATATGGGACGTCGGTGTAGGCGTAGTTCAAGTTCTCGGCCATCCACACCTGGTCGCCGATTTTCACGGTCCTGTAGGTCTGTCCGTCGCGGGAGTCGGTAAGTGAACCGTATTCGCAATTGTCTTCCGTTTCGGTCTTGCACGGATTCGCCACAATCAACGAGCCGCCGCTCAAATTGGCGTCGCTGCCGCCGCCGGGAACGGAGGAATTTGGACTAATTTCCAAAGGTTCGCTATTGGTTCCCGAAACACTACTACAGGCAGACAGCAGCGCGGCGCACAGGGCAGCGAATGAAAGTTCAAGGAAAAGCTTTTTCATGTCTAAACTTTTTTGAGGAGGTTGTTTGTCTGTAATCTATATAAAATTCTCGGGAATATCAAATGAAGAAAGTGTGAAATGCGGGGAAAGAGGGGAGATCCCCGACCAAGTCGGGGATGACAAGAGGGATCGCGGGGATGACAAGGAAGGATGCGGGGAAGACATCTCGGGGGAAACTCGCAGGGACTAACAGTCACAAGAGTTTCCGCCTGTTGTAACTGCTCGGACCTATAGTAAATATTCTTACCCGAAAAAGCACTTGTATGCCAAAGCCATCGCTTTTTTTTGACCGAGATGTGTGCTTCCCGAGAGAGCAGTCGAATGAAGTGACCGTGAGCCGAAAGCAACTCGTATTAACGAGTTGTGTCGGCGAGAGCGAGGGAACACACATCGAGGGAAAGATTTGTTAAAAACAGGCCCGGGGTGACAATGGGAAGGGAAAAGGGGTTGTTGACAATCATACACCGCTTCGCGGCTGATTGCCAACCCTATCGGGCTCGATGCTCGCTTATGAAACCGCAAAGTCTAAAAGCATCATGAAAATATTTGGTATAGACTTTGCTCTCACAACCGCCCCTGTTTAATAACAGGGGTTTTGTTGTTCACACTCGCATCAAGCTCAAAAATTGCCTATTTCATGGGCAACGTTGTGCCCACGGCAATTTTGTGCCGAGCCCTCTTCTCGGGCTCGACCCCACCTCCTCAAAAAATATAATGGCCCAGCTTCGCCAGGCCATTATATTTTTCGAGCGGGAAAAGGGTTTCGAACCCTCGACATCGACCTTGGGAAGGTCGCGCTCTACCAACTGAGCTACTCCCGCATGGTTCCCCAAATTTAATAAAAAGCGGCATATTGTAAAGGGATTTCTCCTGCAGAACCGCTTTTTTCTATCATTGAAGCATGCATTCTTCCCGACTGACACGGTCTATTTTCGCAAGCCTTTTCCTTGTTCTCGGCATCGCCACCCTCTCCCATGCCGAAGAAAAATCCCTGTGGCAAAAGTTCAAGGACTTTTTCTCCCCCATGCCCACCGTAGAGGGCGAAGGCCCGGAATACGACAAGCTCCGTGACCTAAACAAGAGAATCAACACCCTAGAAGGCAAGTACTCCCGTGAACGCAGGCCGAACAACAAGGCCAATATCAAAAAGGAAATCGACGCCCTCAAGGCCGAGCGGGATGCCATAGAAGAGGAACTCCGCAAGAACCCGACCCAATATTCCAGTTCAGCCGTTGCCAACAGCGCTGCGGCTTCTTCTGCAAACAGCACCGGCTCCGCAACCGCCGCCACCGTTTGCAAGACCGATACCGTCTTCGTGCGAGACACTGTCGTTGTCCACGACACCCTCTATGTCATCGTAGCCGACAAGAAGGCGGCAGAGCCCGCACCTTCCACTCCAGCAGAAGCACCTACCACTCCCGCATCGGACTCTACCTCACAAGATTCTACAAGCCACTCTCAGCCCGGCACCAAGTAGTAATCCGGCCGCACGCCCAGGGCTGCCTCATCAGAGGCAAGGCTTTCTTCGGGAACGTTCCGCCCTACCACCAGGGCGGCATCAAAGCCTGCAATCTTTGCACCGTACACATCTGTCCCGATGGTATCGCCGACCATCAGGACCCGGGAACCCGAAGGCAACGAAGCCCGGACCTTTTCCCAAATGGCGGGGAAAGGCTTTCCCAGATAGCAGGTCCTGCACCCTGAAGCCACCCGGAGACGCTCCGCCAGCGTACCGGACACCGCACTCCTGGTGCCGTCAATCTTAGGTGCCCAGGCGTCGGGATTCAGCACCAGCAGAAGCGCACCCGGCCTTCGTAGAATTTCCACCGAATGGCTGAACATTTCATCTGTGGCTGTATAAGAAGACACCGCCACCACAGGGTCCACCGGGTTTTCCGCCGCGGCGATTCCCGCTTGGGCAAGCACGTTCACTCCGGTATCGCGGCCTATGTAGTAAACTTCGCGGATGACGCTATCCAGAGTCTCACCACATTTCAAGCCATCAACCGTCCTGCAGCTCTGCCCAGAAAGCCCCGCAAAATCAAAAACACCCACCGGCCGGCCCCGAGTCAAGTCCACAAGCAGGCTTCCCGAAGATATAGTCTCTGACCCTGTAAAGTCAAAGCCACGTGTCGCCGCATCTGCAGCCAAAAAATCATCGGTATTGGAAGCCGCATTGGTTACCAGACGCAAATGCTTTCCCGCCGCCCGCAAAGTACGGTACCATTCCATAGCTCCGGGGTAAACAAAGTCCCCGCGGTTGTAAAGTGTGCCATAACCGTCAAAACAGAAGGCGTCATACTTGTCCAGAATTTCAGACAAAGTAACTCGCAACGGTTCAGAAACACGAGGTTCTACAACCGTCAAATCAGCTTCCCGCGATGGTTCGGCAACACGAGGTTCGGCGACTGGATACGAACTTACAAGAGATTGATACCTCCTGTAAATTCCTGTCTCTTCGATGTCCATGAAAAACTATAACCCTAGCGACGCACCACGCCAAACACGTAGGTCGCCGCGGACTCAGAACCATGATGGAATACCGCCTTGCCGTCGTATTCCACTATAGCGGTCACACTGGCAATATAGACCCCCGTAGAAACCCGGCGTCCATGACTATCCATAAAGTTCCAGCGAAGGGAAAGTTGCGTAGGCTTGCCTGCCAGGCGGCTGTCATCACCGGCAACGTCAGCCCGGGTCCCTACTACGTAGGCGCCCAGGTTCGTGTAGATGCGGATATCGAAACGGATTTTCAGCTTGGCCAGGTTGACAGGCGTCTTCTCGTCCATTTTCAACGCCTCCCGTAAGGCGTTTTCAAATTCCTCGCCTAGAACATCCATATAGATTCCCCAGGCAGAATCACGAGCCGTCTCCGCAGGCAGAGGCAAGAAGTTCAACTGGAAAATCGGAAGACCGGCGCTTTCTACCCCGACACTATTCTTGCCCAGGCTATCCACCGCCATGGAGGGCACAAACACATCGAAGGGCGAATAGCCCGTCAACGGCGAGAACTTCGCCACCTGCTGAGAGACATTCCCGCTGGTATCTTCCACACAGCCGTTCACCAGCCGCAGGGAATCCCTGTAAGAAAGCGCCTCGGCGCCGGATTTTTTATTCAAAACAAAGACAGCCGAATTCATCCAGACATTCCATCGGATCTCATCTGTCTTGAGCTTACGGACCTTGCCGTCTTTCAAGCTCTTGTATTCAAGCAGGGCACTGCAGCCTGACCCAGGCTGGACACGTTCCGAGAACAGCACCGTCAAGGAATCGCTGGTCTTGCCCCTCATATTCTTCAGGTGCGCCGCCATTATGGCAGGAGCCATAGCGTCCTTCAGCACCACAGGATAAACCGAACCATCTTTCAGGTAAAGCAGCGCCGAGCCATAAACCGAAGGAGAAAACTCCATGGTAGAGAGCGCCGTCAGCAAGCGGAAACCCTTCTGCACAGGCGAGAGGTCTATCACCACGCTACGCTTGTTCGCCGGATTCAGCTGGAACTTGTTTGCAGGCACACTGTAATGCTTGGAGGCCCCCGAGGAATCAATCCACTCGAAAGTCAGGCTGTCCACCATTTCAGAAATGTATTCCTTGGTCAGGTTTCCCAAAAAGCGGACTTCCATCTGGTCCATACGGCCATCGCCGTCCGTATCCCGGACAAAGTTCTGCTG
>CAMIWK010000121.1 GCA_946402415.1 uncultured Fibrobacter sp. | reverse complement strand
CAAGCAAGAGTGCGACCCTATTCTACCACGGATGGTTCGGCGAAAACCCCGCTCCGGGCTACGTGACAGGTGGTGCAAACTCCCGCTACACTTGGGCGGATTGCTGCAAACAATACGATGCCGACAATTCTGCAAAAGGGTGCGGGAGCGCTAGCAACAATGCACTTTGCTACGCCGTATCTATTCCCGTGGGAGAGCCTCCCGAAAAAATGTACAGCAACATCAACGACGGCTGGCCCATCGATTCCTGGGAACTCACGGAACCAAGCCTCGGGTACCAAACCTACTACATCAGGCTCATTTCCAATTTTGTCCAGGAAAGGGGTGTGGATATCGATGAAAAATTCAGCACCACATCTTCGTCATCAGGCACAGTGCCCGTAATTTCTTCTAGTTCTGCAGCAAATACAGCTGAAAGCAGCAGCTCAATTCAAAGCAGTAGTTCAATTCAAGGTAGCGGTTCTGACCAAAGCAGTGATTCCATTCAAAGCAACAGTTCCATTCAAACTAGCAGTTCTACCCTAAGCAGCAGCTCTTCGAGCAAGGAAAATTCAGAATCACTAATGTTCAGCGGAACAGTGGTCACCAGCGTCCAGTTCGTGAGAAACGCCCTTCTGGTCAATGTATCACGGGAATCCGTAATCCATATCCAGATTTTCGATATACATGGCAATAAGGTGAAATCGATGCAGGAACAAGTCCTTGGAAACAAGCGGATTTCTCTCGAAACACTACCGCAGGGGTACTACGTTGCCCGCATCGCCAGCGAAAAGAACGCGAAAAGCGTTCCCTTCGCCATCAGGTAAAAGCAAACAACTTTTACTTTTCTGAATTATCGAAGGCTTCGGCCTCTTCGGGCTCTTCCACGGTCCAGTCGCGGATCCGCTGGGCCAGGGCCTTCTGGCCGTCCTTCTCCAGAGCGTCAGAAATCTCATTCAAGTCCTGGGCGTCCTGCACAGTGAGTTCCTTCTCGAACATGTCCAGGTATTCTTCCAGCACGCCATAGGCTTTCAGGCTTACCAACAGCTGCATAAATTCCATCTCTAGGCCGTTCCCGCTGCGGAAACGGGCGTAATCCTGTAACAGGCTGGTAGCCTCATTCGCAGAGACAAACGCGCAGAGCCGCCCCAGATTCACCACCTTCGGGAACTTCTCATACAGGGTATGTGCCATCTTGATACAGTCGGACTTACGGCCTTCCCTGTCAGCGATAGCCGCCTGCAGATCCAGGTAGGCCTCCTCGTCTTCGGCGCCGGGGTTGTTCACGTCACCAAGCCACTGCTTGGCCAGTTCCAAATTCCCTGCCATAAACTGGGCATTGGCAATATCGATAAGCGTAGCGTTGCTCTTGTCGGGGTCTTTCAGTAGGGCTGCCTTGGCAAACATAGCCGCATCCTTAATGGAATCCGCCATATCGCAGATGGCATCCAGAATGTCCTCACGGTTTCCCTGGTCCACCTCGGTCACCGCATCCAAAAGTTCTGCCAGCAGAGCCTGGGCCCGCTCCTTGGGCAAGAACTCCTCCACGCTCAGGAACACCACGGAACGGCCCTCGCCACCCACATGCCTTAGCGCAAGGTCATGGACCAGATCCGCCACGTAATCCTTGTCGGTGTACTGGGAGGCAAGCTCCACAAAAAAGGTTCCCGCATCGTAGAAGAGGGCATCCCAGCCTTCCTTCTCCTCATCGGTGTCAGCCTTGAAGGCGATAAAGTCCGCCCGCAAGGTCCAGGCCAAAAGTTCCAGCTGTTCACGAGGGTCCTTGAAGGTCTCGATATCGTCGAGACCATCCGCTAGCATCTCGTACAGGTCCTCAGGACGGTTCAGCAAGCGGCTCTGGCCGTTTACCACCTGCACAAGGTTTTCACGCAGGCGCTGTTCCCTGCTGCGGTTGGACTGCGCAAGGGCAGCCGTTTTAAAAACTTTTTTCTTCTTTGCCATGTGGGTAAATGTAGAAAAGGATAACGAAAAACTATTTCTTTTCCCGGATGCGCTTGTAAAGGCTTTCGGCCTTTTCGGTGTCGCCCATGTTAGAATACACGTGGCCCACGTTCTCGGCACCGATGCGCCCCTGTGAACTGCCCGCAAGCCAGGCCTTCATGTAACATTCAAAGGCCTCGTCGTAGCGCTTCTGGTTAAAGTAAATCTGACCCAAATCTAGATTCAGGTCGCCCTTGCCCTTCTTGTGACGGAGTCCGTCTTCTAGCGTGAAGATAGCCATCCAGGGAGAATTGTTCTGCACGTACATCTGTGCCAAGTAGCGGCGGGCGGAAACATTTTCCGGATCCATCAAGACTCCGTTTTCCATCTCGTTCAGAGCCTGCCGCGTAGAATCCATACTGCGGTAGTAATAGGCCATAGTAAAGTGAACATCGGCACCTGCCGTAGCGGTCATCTGCAAGGCATTCTGCAAGGTCTTGATGGCATACTCGTAATCGCCTAATTTCTCGTAAACTTCAGCAAGGCCATACCAGGCGTCCATACGGTCGGGATTCAGCTGCAAGGCCCGTTCAAAGTTCTTCTGGGCCAAAGTCCAGTCACGGCCCTTCAGGTAGCATTCCGCCAAGGCAAAATGCACATGATCTGACTCCACCCCAAGTTCAATGGCGCGGTTATAAGACGCGATGGCCTGCCCCACATCACCATTCAGGTAATAAAGGTCACCCATGAGCATCCAAGCCTTTTCGAAAGTGGGCAAGAGTTCCACGGTACGCTTGTAGGCCACCAGGGCCACCTGCTTGCGATCTAGTTGGACCATGGCGTTTCCCAGGTTGAACCAGGCGAAGGGTTCATAACGACCCTCATCAATAGCGGCTCGGTAAAGCGGAACAGCTTCCTTAAACTTGCCCTGGTCATAAAGTTCGTTGGCCTTGAAGAAATAATCCTCTGCCGCGTGGGTCGGTGTTGCTAGAAACATTACAAGACAAGCAACTATGCTGTAAACAACCCGAACAAAAGCATTTCTACTGCTCAGTAAACTTTTTTGACCTGTTGCAGCGTCGGCCAAGGATGGGGAGGGTGCAGGGAGGGGCCCGTGCGGCCTTCGCAACTCCGAGCTGGGGCCCCGCCCGCGTGATGTTTTCACCCGAGACAGAACCTCTCTCAATTTGTAATTAAAATCATTTAACAAAGCGGAACTCCTTCGTGGCCTTTTGCGCCACAGGGTAGCCGCCAAGTTTAGCGGGTGCGAACTTCCATTGCCGTACGGCCTTCAGGGCTTCGGTATCAAAGCCGTAGCCTGCGGGGTCCTGGCTCATGATGCTTGCCTGGGCCACGTCCCCGTAAACGTCGATAACAATATAGACCTTCACGTATCCCGAGAGTCCCAGTTTCTTCGCCTTTTCAGGGAAAGCGGGTTGCACTTCTTTCAGAACCTGTGCCTGTTCATCCACCTCACCCGCCTCGTAGACTACATTTTCCATAGAGCCCGTGCCAACGGCCACGCCGTCACCTGCGGCACCACGAGCCAAAGACAAATCCATCTGGAAATTCTGACTGCGGGAAACACCCATGTTGGCCGAAATCTTGAAGGGGTTTGGGTTCACGATGGTGCGGATTACTTTCTGCTTGACTTCGGGCTTTTTCTCGCTCACCAGCACTTCCACCTCGGTAACCGTGTCCAGCTGCTTTTCCGTTCTTTTGCCCTTGTCAAAGAACAAGGCATTCAGCACGGGCACCGCAAGGAAGAACACCGCGCTCACCACGAAGGAGAGCACGAAGGCCACCGGGAATCGGAAATATTTCGCCAAGAAGTCCAGCATATTCTATTGGGTCTATATCCTTGCCGTTTTATGTCATGCCCGCGCAGGCGGGCATCTCCTAAAGATTCCCGGTCAAGCCGGGAATGACACTGAACTACCCTACTCCTCCTTATTCGCCGAAATGGAAACCTTGCGAACCTTAGCCAGGTTACATTCGTCCAAAATGTCCACCACCACGCCGTTGGGGGCGTCACGGTCGCTCACGATAATCACAGGGCGGTCAGGAGATTCGGCCATCATCTGGCGGAGTACCGTATTGAGCGTGGTCAAGTTCACCTGGGTCTCGTTAATATGGATTGTGCCCTGGCGGGTCACACCGATAAGAATACTTTCCTTAGCCAGGTCCTTCGCAGAACTGGCTTTGGGTTTGGTCACGTCCACACCAGTTTCGCGGGTAAAGGTAGATGTGACGATAAAGAAGATGAGCAGGATAAAGACCATGTCCAGCATAGGGGACACGTCTATCTTTCCGCCATCCTGCGAACGTTTACGGATAAAACTCATTTTTCCTCCTCATCATCTTCACGAGAATCAGGATTATCCAAGCCCTGGATCCTACCGGTCGCGCAGCTCCCTCCAGGATGACTTCCAGAATTTTCAAAAACAAAACTCTCGAACTTTAGCGCCTCGCTCCAGGCCTGTTTCTCTACGTCTTCCACACGGCCCGCCAAGTAGTTGTAGGCAAGCATCAGCGGAAACGCCACCAGAAGCCCAGCCTGGGTAGTAAGCAGGGCCTCCGAAATACCGTCGGCCATGAGCACCGGGTTTCCAAAACCAAAAAGTTGGATAGTCTCGAAGGTATGTACCATACCCGACACCGTGCCCAGCAGCCCAAGCATAGGGGCAAGGGCCGCGCAGGTCGAAATGGTCCGCAGGGACTTAGACAAGTTCACCGAAATTTGGTGGCGGGTCTCTTCCATGGCGTTCCGCACAGCCACAGGTCCCTGGTCTCGATACTTCCGCACATCACAAGCCAGCGCATAAAAATAACCGTAGGGGCGGCGAGCGAGCTTCTTGAAAGCCTCGTCCTCCCCCTTCTTCTCTAAGTTCTTCCAGAAACCGCCCAGCACCCCGTTTACGCTACCGCCCTTTAGCATAAAGTAGTAGCAGTAACGCTCGATCATCAAGAACCATCCGAACCAGCCCAGCACAAAGATGG
>CAMIWK010000120.1 GCA_946402415.1 uncultured Fibrobacter sp. | reverse complement strand
GATGTCTGGAAAGGTTTATCTGATTGGTGCCGGTCCCGGTGATCCGGGGCTTTTGACTTTGCGTGGCAAGGAAATTTTGGAGCGTGCCGACGTGGTTGTCTATGACCGCCTGGTGTCGCCAGCCATACTCGGAGTATGCAATCCGGCGGCAAAGATGGTGGATGTGGGTAAGATGCCGCAACACCACAAGGTCAAACAGTCCGAAATCAATAAATTGCTGGTCCAACTTGCGGGTGATAACCCTATGGGCATTGTGGCTCGGCTTAAGGGAGGCGACCCCTTCGTGTTTGGGCGAGGCGGTGAAGAGGCTTTGGAGCTTGTGGCTGCCGGAGTTGAATTCGAAGTGGTTCCAGGTGTTACGTCTGCAATAGCGGTTCCTGCCTATGCGGGAATTCCTGTGAGCCACCGTGGGATTGCTACGAGCTTCCACATCATCACGGGGCATGAGAGAGAAAAAACAGAAATGGACCCTGTTGCGGAGCTCTCTCTTGACTTTGAAGCGCTCGCCAAGTGCCCTGGTACCCTCATATTCTTGATGGGCATTGCCAATATGGACTTTATCGCCAAGCGGCTGATGGAATGCGGTAAGGACCCGAAGACCCCGCTTGCCTTTA
This sequence comes from uncultured Fibrobacter sp., assembly GCA_946402415.1. Classification (GTDB taxonomy): domain Bacteria; phylum Fibrobacterota; class Fibrobacteria; order Fibrobacterales; family Fibrobacteraceae; genus Fibrobacter. The sequence goes on along the minus strand of CAMIWK010000120.1, from coordinate 4,375 downwards.
TTGAGAAGGGGACAACGCCGTACCAGCGGACGGTCATGGCAACGCTTGCGACGGCGGGGGAGACCATTGTGCGTGAAAACGTGACGGCTCCGGCCATTACCATTATGGGTGGAGTTGTGGAACTGGGTAAGACTCTCGCTTGGAAAAAGAACTTGCCTCTTTCGGGTAAAAGGCTTGTGGTGACCCGCGCCGCCAAGCAGGCCAGCGGGATTACGGCACGCTTGAGTGCCTTTGGTGCCGAAGTTATCGAGACCCCGATGATTGAGACCCGCGCTTTGGAAAGTTCCTCAAATTTTGCAGATCTTGCGAACTTCGATATTCTCGCCTTTACTAGTACAAATGGCGTGGAAAGTTTCTTTAGTCAATTGTTCGCTGCCGGTTATGATGTACGTGTGCTGGCCGGAAAGAAAATTGCCAGTGTCGGTAAGATTACCGAAAAGAAGCTATTGGAATACGGCATCTGCTGTGATTATGTGCCTGAAGACCACACTGGCGAAGGGCTCGGTAAGTTGCTTGCCTCGCTGGACGTGGATGATGCTCGTATCCTCCTTTTGCAGGGCAATCTGGCGGATGACACCTTGCTAAAGCTTTTGCCCAAGGCGAGGCGTTGGGTAGTTTATGAGACGCTTCCCGTGTCGGAACTTCCGGAATGGAAGCGGGATGCGGTTGCCGCAGCAGATGCTGTGGTTTTTGCAAGTACCAGCGCCGTGGAAAATTTCGTTAAAGTCATGTCGCAAAGTACCGAAGGGGCGTCCTCGAACCCCGAGCCTCGAACCTCTTTCTGCATCGGCCGTATGACAGAATCTGCCGCCCGTAAGTATGGCTTTGAAACCATTACCTCAGATGAGACCACTATGGATTCGCTTGTGAAAAAGATTGTGGAGTATTACGCACGATGAAAGCAATCCTGATAATCGCCCACCACTGCATATTGCCTGGGGCCTACAAGGGCTTTGAAGAAATTTTAGACAAGCTGCATCATGACTTGCCCGGCACCCGTGTGGCGAGTACCAGCCTTCTGGACTTGGAAAATGATTTGCGGACCTTGCTTAGAGAAGATGTGGAATCGGTTACGCTTTTGCCGTACCTGCTATTGAACGGTCGGCATTCCAAGAATGACGTTCCCCGTGTGGTTGCAAAATTGCAGGCGGAATTCCCCCAGATTCCCATAACGCTTTTGCCTTGCCTTGGTGACTGGAAGGAATTTGCCAGTATGGTGGTTTCTGGATTGCGTGCCGCAGAAAATAAAACGTATACAACAGCTCAGAAATGCGATCTTCGTGCTCCGAATTCGTCCCTCTTTTCTATTGAACTTAACCTTGAAGGCCGGAATGTGCTTGTAGTGGGCGGAGGTCGTATTGCGCTTCGCAAGGTGAAAACGCTCCTGCCTACGGGTGCCCGAATTACGGTGGTTGCCCCGCAGTTTGATCCGGAATTTGAATCGCTGGATAAAAATACGGTCCTTTTAAAGAATCGTCCTTATGAGCCCTTGGACCTTCGCGGCGTATTTATGGTGTTTATCTGTACCGACCAGCCGGCGGTAAACGCTCAGGTGAGCAATGATGCCCGGGCCCGCCGCATTCTGGTGAACAACGCCTGTGACTATCTGGACGGGGACTTTATCGTGCCCGCCCGGATGGACTTTGGTAAAAATATAGCGGTGACCGTCTCCACCCAAGGCAGGGCACCCTCCTTGGCCAAGAAATTGAAGCAAAAAATCCTCGCCGAATGGGGCGAGGAACTTGCTCGGATAGAGCGGGAATCTTCTGCGAAATAGGTTTAGTCGCAGTAGTTGGCGCCTTCGATTTCCATACCGTCTTCACAGGTGGAACGCACAGCATGGAATGCCATTTCTTGGCTAGCTTCTTTTGTCATATCGTAGAAGCTATACGAATTCTCGTTCACTTTACCATCGATGTCCAGAATTAACTTTGAACCGTCAACGGAATATGTGTAGGTTGTAGGTTCACCGAAGGCGTCGGCACGGACAAAATGCCAAGTGGAGAAATCTCCCCTGACGATGGCGTCGCACTGGCTCTTGTCGATGCAGTTGCCATGGTTTTCGGAACCTTCGTTTTGGTTACCTTCATTTTTTTTCTTTTTCTCGGCGGGGCATCCCGTGCCAAGTGTGCCGTCGTGGTCTTCACAACGAATGGACAGCGAGGAGGCTTCTAGAGTTCCTTTTTCGAATTCAATGCAACCGGCGGATGCGGCGAATTCCGGAACATCGTGGGGTAAATCGCAGGAAACCATTTCGACAGAACTACTGCTAGAATTATTGCTGTCTTTGCTGTCGGAAGAGTCGGTGGCATTTGAACTGCTGTCGTCGCCGCAGGCAACGAGGCTGGACATAAAAACGAGGGCGACGGAAAGGAAAATTTTTTTGAAAAGCATATGCACTCCTGTTTGGAGAAAATTGGGTTGATGTTAAATATAAAAAAGGTTCCCGCAAATTCGGAAACCTTTTGTCCTTATGGAGTTGGGGGGATTAGTCGTTGCAGGTAAAACCGTCGCAAGAGGAATCGTAGTGGTTGCCTGTCTTGCATGAGCATTTTGCGGCATAGTCATCGGCCTTGCAGCCGCCGGCAGTGTTGATTGTCCCGCCAATCAATTCGCATTGGGCGGAGAGCTTGGCTTCGTCGGCCTTGGCCACTTCGTCACAAGCTTTTTCCCCAAACATTTCTACGACGCAGGAAACCAGGTCGCCGGTGGGGCCGGTGACTTCTTCGCCACCTTCGGAGGAGTTGCCACCTTCTTTGGTATCTTCCTCACTCTTCTTTTCTTCTTCGGCGGGGCAAACCTTGGAGGGCATGCTGTTAATCAGCATATTCCACTGCCCTTCTCCGTTGCATTCGTAGGTGTCGGGGCCATCTTCCACGATGATGGTTTCGCACTTACGGTCGGCGTTGCATTCGACATCTTCCAAGTCAAAGAAGGTAGGGACGCTCTTGGGGAGATCCTTGGAGCCGGAGTTAGAGGAACTATCATCACCGCAGGCTACGAAGCCGGCCATAGAGATGAGGGCAGAGGACAGAAGAATTTTTTTGAAAAGCATGTATGCTCCTTTTTTAGGTTAAAACTGGTTCCAAATATAGAACGGGATGGGGCATTTTATGGTTCTTTTTTGTTGTTTTTTTTTTACAACCGAAAGAAAGTGTTCCCATAGTGTTCTCACTTCTCTACCTGCGTATAACGATTCTATATTTCACTTCAATTATGTACATTATCGTCGGTCTCGGAAATCCTGGTACGCAATACTCCAACACCCACCACAACGCGGGCTTTATGGCTGTTGAGAAACTGGCTGACCCGAACAAGGATTGGAAATCGGAGCACAAGGCGCTTACCATGAAGGTAAATATCGCAGGGGAGGAATGCCTGCTGGCAAAGCCCCAGACCTTCATGAATCTTTCTGGCGAGTCGGTGCAGGCCCTGATGACCTGGTACAAGGTGAAGGCGGACCATTTGCTGGTTTTTAGCGACGACATCAACCTGGATGTGGGGCGCATTAGGTGCCGAAAGGATGGAAGTCATGGCGGACAGAATGGGCTCAGGAACATCATCGAGCATATTGGCGACAAGTTCCCCCGGGTCCGCTTTGGGGTGGGCAAGTGCCCTCCGAAATTCGATATGAGCAACTGGGTACTGGCGAAGTTCCCGCCGGAGGACCGTCCCGCTTTCGAAGAGGCCATCGCGAAGGTCCCGGCCTTGGTGGAATGCTATTTCAAGCTGGGCATGGAAAAATGCATGGAACGCTACAACGGCAAGTAGCCTTGGGGTTCTGATGAAGGCGTCGCAATTTTCAGAGAACGCGCAGCTGATAGCCTTTGTGCTGCAGCAGGGTGCCGAGTGGCGGCCCGAGGTTCTGGAAGCCCTGGAACGTACCTGGGGGCGTATCCGCCACAAGGGAAAGTTGTTCGCTTTTGATCGCACACCTTATTACGCTCCCGAGATGGGAGAGGGTCTTTACCGCGGGGTGGTGTCTTTTGAGAGGGAAATCCCGCCTGAGACGATTGCCCTGGAGAAGGAGCGGAGCAATGCCCTGGAACTGACCATGGCGGCTGCGGAAAATCCCGAGATGCGGCGCGTGAATATTGACATCGGCTACATGGACCTGGACAAGGTGGTGCTCCCTAGTTACAAGCGGGGGCCGTTCAAGCTTTACGCCGGAGGAGGCGTGTGGCTGGACATGCTTTTGACGTACGCCAAGGGAGAGTTTCACCCCACGGCGTGGGCCTTCGAGGACTTTAAGCGGAACCCGTACCAGCACGACCTGCAGCTGATTCGCGAGCGTTTCAAGAAGGCGGGTGGCGGAAAGTTGCAGGATTTGTAGGCGGAGGGCGCAAGGAATGAAGAAGGTTGTGATTCTCGCGAC
>CAMIWK010000119.1 GCA_946402415.1 uncultured Fibrobacter sp. | reverse complement strand
GCATCAAACTTTTCCTCCAGGACGGAGAAGATTTCATCAACATTCACCATCTTCTACCTCTTCCAGAACTGAGCCTGTTCAACAAACTCTTTTTCTTTTTCAACCACGAGTTCCTTAAGGTCCTCGACAGTCTCCTGAGCTTTCTCGCGAGCGTGATCCGCAGCTTCCATGGTCTTTTCCTTGATCATCTGCAGCTGATCCTTCACCCGTTCGGCACGTTGCTTCATGTAGGACTCGTCCTTGATCTTTTTCTGCAGGTCGAACATGGCGTCGAAGAAGGCCTCCGGGCGGCTGGGGCAGCCACCGATATACACGTCTACCGGGATAATGTGGTCAATACCCGGCACAGTGCAGTAGCAGTCGTAGAAGCCGCCAGAGCAGGCACAGGCCCCCATGGCAATCACCCAGCGGGGTTCGGCCATCTGCTCGTAGATGCGCTTCAAAATTGGGGCCTGCTTATAGGTGATGGTCCCCGCCACCAGAAGCACATCGGACTGGCGCGGGGTAAAGCGCACATATTCCGAACCGATACGGGAAAGGTCGTAACGGCCCACCTCGGTACTCATAAATTCAATCGCGCAACAGGCCGTACCGTAGGGGAACGGCCAAAGGGAATTCGTACGGCCCCAATTGACCAAGAAGTCAAGGGAGGACGTGATGAAATTCGGCTTTTCTGCCACATCAGTCATAAGGGTTATCCTCGTAAAATTCGGCCAAAAAGATAGAAAATCGCAGGTTTTTCCAGGAATTTCGCCCTTTCAAAAAATGAAAAAAAGCCGTCCAGAAACGGCGTCTTTAAAGCCCGACGGCGGGCACATTCAGTAACTCTTTGACTGTCAAAAGATTAGGCTTTTACTCGGCCCAGTGGTTGCCATTGTAATTCTTGGCAGTATCGGCATCCATGCCAATCTGGCGTACCAGATCTTCGATGCTTGCAAACTTCTGCTCGGGCCGCAAATAGGCCAGAAGATCCAGAGAAAGGGGCTTTCCGTAGATGTTTTCGTCAAAGTCCAGAATGTAGGCCTCGATGGCCAACTGATTGTTCCCAGTAGAAGGCTGCATGCCGATGTTCACCACCGCCCGGAAAATCCGTTCGAAATCAAGCCTTGCCGAGGCCACGTACACGCCGGTCCTGGGCAAAAACTTGTAGGGTTCCACCTGGAGATTCGCCGTGGGGAACCCGATGGTATGTCCAAGGCGCTTGCCCTCCACCACCGTTCCAGATAAACGGTAGGGCCTGCCCAGATAAGTCTGGGCCCTGTCCACGTCCCCGTTCAAGAGGGCGTTACGCACCGCCGAAGAACTGACACGCTCCCCCTTGTAAAGCACAATGGAAAGCATCTGGGTAGAAAGTTCGGGGAACGCCGCCGTGATAGTCTCGTAGTTGCCCTTGCCTCCGGCGCCAAAACAATGGTCATGGCCGAAGAACATGGAGCACACGCCACGCTTCTCAATCAGCTCTTTACGGACAAATTCATCGAAAGGAAGTCTTGCCAATTCCTTCGTGAAAGGCATCACCAAAAATTCCAGGCCAAGGCTTTCCACGAATTCACGCTTTTCCTTGGTGGTGGTCAAGAGCAGAGGGTCCCCCGGTTCACGGAGCACGTAGTTGGAATGAGGTTCAAAGCTAATGACAGTGGGCACAAGGCCATTTACTTCGGCCACGGCCTTCAGGGAACGGAACAGCGCCTGGTGACCCAGGTGACATCCGTCGAAATTTCCCATGGTTATTGCGCGCTTTTTCATCATCCTAGCAGACATCCATTCCTTTCATTGTCATGCCCGACTTGATCGGGCATCACCTTCTCGCTACTCATCTCCACCCAGAAAATACTTAGGCCATATGCGACCCGGTTCAAACCTGCAGAGGGAGAGGACCTCTCCGTTTTCTCGGGCCACAAAAACATAGCCCTCGGGCCCTATACCTTCCACATTGTTTTTCCAGGGAAGCCAATTGCCTCTCCTAATTACCGCCAAGCCGTCTTCGGCAACGCGCAACACAGGATAATCTAGAACTTTATCTACAGGCACCAGGTTTTCGGCCGTAAGGTTTTCGCCCTTGACCGCACTATCCAAGGTGATATTCCCAATGCGGTGACGGCGTATCTGAGAAACGCAGCCGTAGGTTCCAAGAGCTCGAGCCAAGTCACGTCCAAGAGACCTGATGTAGGTTCCCTTGGAACAGACGCATTCCAAGTCAAAGGAGGCAAAGCTCTTTCCCGTACAGCCTTCGGTAACGCCGCCCTCCCCCACAATCTTCAGGGACTCGATGTGGATGCACCGGGGCTTCATCTCAAAATCTTTGCCCCGTTCCGCCCAGTCGCTGGCACGGCGCCCGTCAATCTTTACAGCGCAATAACGCGGGGGAATCTGGTCGATATCGCCCATGAAATTAGGGAGGATGGATTCCAACGAAGACCCGAACTGTATGGATTCCCTCCCTTCGGTCGAGAATGACGTAGGAGAGCCATTTCTCTCATCTTGAGCGACCACGTCGCCGTCCCATTCCAGGGTGTCGGTCTCGTAGCCCAGATGCAGGCGGAAGGTATAGCACTTGTCCTTGGCTTCCACAAAAGGCAGCAAGCGGGTGGCCCGCCCAATGGCGGCCACGATCAGCCCAGAGGCCCGCAAGTCCAAAGTTCCCGCATGGCCCACACGCTTTGTAGAAAAGACCCTTTTCAGCGGGAAAAGGGCCTTGAAAGAAGTGTCACCGGGATTCTTGTCCAGCAGGACAAATCCAGAAGGAGTCAAGCTAGAGTTCCCCCTTCTGTTTCAGCTCGGTGAGAATTTCCTCGATACGCATGGCGTGTTCCAGGTTCTCGTCCAGAACAAAGTTCAGCTCCGGAATCTTCCGAATCTTGAGGGCCTTGCCCAGAACGCCACGAATAAACCCGGCGGAGTTGTTCAGCCCCACCAGGGTGTCGCGCTTTTCCTTGTCGGAGCCCATCACGGACACGAGAATCTTGGCATAGCTCAAATCCTCGGTGATGTTCACCCGGGTAATGCTGGCGAGGCTGCTCACGCGAGGATCCTTCAGTCCCTTCTGCAGGAGCTTCCCGATTTCCTCGCGGAACTGTTCGTCTAATCTGTCGGTTCTACGACTCATTAGGCGTCCTTCTCCTCAGCAGCTTTCTTAGCCTTCTCTTCGGCTTCTTCGCGGGCCACATCCTTCAGGGTACGGGCAACGGTGACTTCCTTGAAGAAGATCAGGCTGTCGCCTTCCTTGATATCGTCGTAACCCTTGAGGCCGATACCGCATTCGAAACCGCGGACAACCGTCTTCACGTCGTCCTTCATGCGCTTGAGAGACTGGACAGCGGTCGTTCCCAGTTCCACGCCGTTGCGGTACACGCGAACATGGCTTGTGCGGTCCACTTCGCCGTCGGTAACCATACAGCCGGCGATAAGGCCAACCTTCGGAATCTTGAACACCTGGCGGATTTCGGCTTCGCCCACAAGTTCTTCCTTGAGGGTGGGCTTCAACAGGCCCTCTACGGCGTTCTTGATGTCTTCGATACAGTCGTAAATCACGCGGTAGTTGCGGATTTCGATGCCTTCCTTCTGGGCCATCTCGCGCACAGAGAGCGAGGGCATCAGGTGGAAGGAGATAATGATAGCCTGGGCAGTGGTTGCAAACAGGATATCGGAATCCGTAATGGCGCCCACACCCTTGCGGATAATGTTCACCTTCACTTCCCTGTTGGAAAGCTTTTCCAGAGAAGAAGCCAGGGCTTCGGCAGAACCACCCACGTCGGCCTTGACGATAAGGTTCAGCTCGGAAAGCTTGCCTTCCTTCTGTTCGTTGAACTTGGATTCCAGAGAAATAGTACTACGGGCGCGGAGGTCGCGTTCACGAGCGGCCATACGGCGTTTGCTTGCAATTTCACGTGCAGTCTTTTCGTCGTCCACCACAATCAGGTCGTCACCGGCCTGAGGCGTACCGTCAAAGCCCAGCACCTGGCAAGGTGCAGAAGGAGGAGCCACCTTCATCTGCTCACCGCGCTCGTTGAACATGGCACGGACCTTACCGGCGTAAATACCGCAGACAAACGGATCACCCACATGAAGGGTACCGTTCTGCACAAGAATCGTAGCCATAGAGCCCTTGCCCACGTCCAGCTTAGATTCCACCACGGCACCGCGAGCATGAGCGTCGGGGTTGGCCTTCAGTTCCAGAACCTCGGCTTCGAGAGCGAGAGTTTCCAGGAGCTGGTCCATGCCCTGTCCCGTACGGGCGGACACTTCGATACAGCTGGTCTGACCGCCCCACTGTTCCACTTCCACGCCACGTTCGGCCAGCTGGGCACGAATCTTGTCGGGGTTAGCCGTCGGCAGGTCAATCTTGGTAATCGCCACCACCATAGGCACGTTTTCGCGCTTGGCAAGTTCGATAGATTCAACAGTCTGGGGCATCACCATAGAGTCGGCGGCCACCACCAGCACAATCACGTCGGTCACTTGAGAACCGCGGGCACGCATAGCGCTAAAGGCCTCGTGACCCGGAGTATCCAGGAAGGTCACCTTACCCTGGGCAGTGGTCACCTCGTAGGCGCCGATATGCTGGGTAATGCCGCCGGATTCGCCAGACACCACGTGGGTCTTACGGATCCAGTCCAGAAGAGAGGTCTTACCGTGGTCCACATGGCCCATAACGGTAACCACCGGATGGCGGGGCTGCAGGTTCTCTTCAGATTCCTCTTCCACACCGAGAGCCGCTTCTTCGTATTCTTCCATCAGCTGGGCTTCGTAACCGAATTCATCAGCCAGAATCTGGATGGTTTCGAAGTCCAGGCGGGCATTGATGGTCACCATCATACCCATTTCCATGCATTTCGCTATGACGCGGGCAGGCATCTGGTCCATAAGACCGGCCAGTTCGCCCACAGTAATAAAGTCGGAAGTCTTGAGAATCTTTTTCTCTTCGCCGGAATCACTTTCGTTGTGCTCCTTGCGATAGACCTTCTTGACAGGCTTCTTGGAAAGGTCGGCCATCACGCGGGAAACGTTCTGGCGAACCATTTCCTGCTGCTGTTCCTTCTGCTGTTCCTGCCT
>CAMIWK010000118.1 GCA_946402415.1 uncultured Fibrobacter sp. | reverse complement strand
TGGCAAGGAGCTGCCGCATGGAAGGCCTGCTTTGCGTGGACTCCCTGTTTGTCACCGACTCCATCAGGGGCGCAAACGTTACGGTGAACGTCACTACGGTGGAACCCGTGAAGGTGAATGGCGGCATGAACGTGTACTCCGGCAATACCAGGGTGCCCGTGACAGCCGAAGGAATCAAGGGTTCTGGAGCCGATGCGGTGGCCATGGTGTTCAAGTTTAGCGTGGCGAACCTGTCTGCGGCAAGCGCCGACACCCTGAAGATGGTGGTGTACTCCGAAAAGGGTGATTCCACCACCTACCACTTGGTTCTCCGTTCCCTGATTACCGCCCCCACGGACTTGGTGCTGGGCCGCAATAGCGATCGGAACGCCATCATTCTGAACTGGGTGGCAAACAAGACCGACCCGAGAATCCTGGGTTACGTGGTTCTTCGCGCCGAAGGGGGCAGGAACTACAACAACCCCGCTCTGACCAAGTACGTCATGGAGCCCACTACCGTAAAGCCCCAGGACGGCTATGCCCTGAGCAACGGTATCACCCTCGTGAAGGTGCTTGGCCCCGGCGAAGAAACTTTCACCGACAAGGTGGGTGGCGGTTCTCCCTACTACACCTACAGGGTGTATGCCTACGCCAAGGCGGGCAACACCTACGTGTTCTCGAATGGTTCCAATGTGGCTACCCGGAGCGTGGGTCGTATCAAGTTCCAGTTCCAAATGACTGGACGCGGCACGGAATACCTGTGGCATTACAGCAAGGCCCACCGTGAGGACTTCGTGACGGACGCCATCTTCTACGAGGGTACCAACACCAGGAACGCTCCAATCCACCAGTACACCTACTACTTCTATGAAGGTGGCTCGGTAGGCGCAGGCAATACGATTATCTACCAGGAATGGACGGACCGCGACATGAATCATGACGACAATTCCGTACCGGGAGATCACACCATCTATTCTTACGAGATGGGCAGCCAGGGCATTACGCTCCAGCTGAAGGCGGCTGGCAAGGATTACGATATCCGGCCGAATCACAGCATCTTCTGGCCCTATGAGAACTTTGCCAAGGTGCTGAAGGGTTCGTCTGAAGTGACCCCGAACGCGAAGGACAAGAGCGTTCCCAAGCGGGATTTTGTCGAGCACAAGTTCAACTACGGTGACCGCGGCATCGAATTCGACCCTGGGAACAACGGATGCGACAAGGATTGCGGTAGCGAACCCCATGCGGGCTATAAGTTCAAGTTCGACTACAAGTGGGTCGATGACTGACAGTAAATTTTATACATTGTCAGTATGGCGTCCATAATTGAATATAAGGAAAAGAAGCCCGAGGTAGGGAAGAATGTGTTCCTTGCCGAGGGGGCTCGCCTTATTGGCGATGTGAAGATAGGGGATGAATCCTCTGTCTTTTATAATGCCGTCTTGCGTGGGGACATTGCCCCCATCGTGGTAGGCGAGCAGACTAATATCCAGGACAACGTGTCTATCCATGTCTCTACCGACGTTCCCGTTAAGATAGGGAACCGGGTCACAATAGGCCATAATGCCGTGATTCACAGCTGTACTATCGACGACGATGTACTGGTAGGCATGGGGGCGGTCATTATGGATGGCGTCCACATCAAGAAGAACAGCATCGTGGGGGCGGGAACTTTGGTCACCCAGGGGCGCGAGTTCCCTGCGGGCTCCCTGATTGTTGGCTCTCCGGCCCATATCTCCCGTGCCGTGTCCGAAGAAGAAATGCACCATGTTCGAGATGGAGTCGAACGATATTTGGAAGTGAAGGACGAACTCCTGAAAAAAGAAGCCTAAGATGTATAAGTTCCATTTTCTCATCAATCCTATCAGCGGCGGTGGCCAGGGGAAGGAAATACAGAAGTACCTTCCTGAAATTATGGCGTCCGAAGATTACAAGGAAGAGGAATGGAAATCTGAATTTACCCAGATCGAGGGAATGAAGGAGCAGATCCAGCAGGCGTTGGAATCTACGGAAACATTGATTGCCGTAGGCGGCGATGGAACTGTTTCGGCAGTGCTTTCCACCATGCTTCTGGGCGGTTTTTCCCAGAAAGTAAAGATAGGTCTGATACCCTTGGGTACAGGAAACGACCTGGCTCGAGTGCTGAACCTTTACAAGCCTTACGTGGACCGAGGCCTGTTGTTCCTGGTGCGTAGGTTGGTGCGTGCGGCGGCAAGGCCTTTCGATATCTGGAAGGTGAATGGTCAGTTTGCTTTGGCGAACTATTTTTCGGCGGGGATTGATGCCCGTATCGCTCACGATTTTAACTTGGATAGGGCTACCGGGGCGATTTCTTCTAGTTCTGTCGTTGCCAACAAGCTGCATTACGTGAAGCGGTTCTTTGCCGATAGGGACTACATGCTCAAGAAGGGCTCTCTGGTGTACGCAAATGCTTTTGGCGAGCGTGTTTCCCAGGATTTGTCGGGGCACAGGACCATCATTGTGGGGAACATTCCCAGCTTTGCTAGCGGAGCGAATCCTTTCTACCGCTCCAACATGGCCGACGGTCTCTTGGAAGTGGTGGATGTGCCTAATATGCACAATTTCTTGATGGCCATTGCTATCGGGAACCTTCCGTTAATCGGATTTATCTACAAGAAGTATTTCCTCAAGTCTAGAAAGGTCAAATCTCTGGAACTACATTTGGAGCCGGATGAGTTTTTGCAGCTGGATGGAGAGGACTTGAGTGGTAAGGTGGGTGGTCATGTTACCATCGAGTATGCCGCCCAGGTGAACATGCTGGCATTGGATCCCTGATGAAGCCTGTTCTTTTTTCTGCTGTTCTTGACTGGCTGCGTTCCGGGAAGTTCGTAGAAGGGCGCTTTGCAGAAGCCCTGGCTGAGATTCCCGATTTTCAGGTGACGGGCTTTGCGCCGCTCTCGACTGCAGGAGCGGCCGATGTGAGTTTTTGGGTTGGCGATAACTTCAAGAGTGATACCAACGTTCCGGGCTTTTCTGATTCCGTACTCTCAAAGGTTTGTGCGGGGGTACTGTTCGTGCCTGTTGCCGTGGCGGAGTCCCATGAGACGATGATGACGTTGAAGGGGCGCTTGTCGAAAGTCCGTGCTTTAGTGCCGGTGGAAAATCCCCACCATGCTATGGTGGAATTTTTGAAGCGTTTCGCTGATGATAGTTCTAATGGTGTGGGCGAGGCTGCCCGTTCTGTTGCTGCAAGTGCCGTGGTTCACCCCACGGCGGTGGTGGAAGGCACGGTGGGCGAGGGGTGCTGTATCGGCCCCAACTGTGTGGTGATGGCCGGTGCTAAATTGGGCCCGGGCTGCGTCCTGGAATCTTCCGTGACGGTTTACCCCCATGTTGAAATTGGCGAAGGCTGTATTTTCCAGGCCGGGGCGGTTATAGGTTCCCGTGGGTTTGGTTTTTACGAATACAGGGGCGAGCGCCGCATGATTCCTCATCTGGCAGGGGTCCGCATAGGGGACCGCTGCAGTTTTGGTGCGAACACGGTGGTGGCTGCAGGTTTTCTTTCTCCCACATCTATCGGAAATGACAGCCATTTTGATTCTATGGTCGAGATAGCCCACAACTGCAAGGTTGGCAACCATGTGTTTATGGCATCTCAGTCCGCTTTGGCAGGGTCCGTCACCGTGGGGGATGGATCGGAATTTGCAGGGGCAGCAAAGGTCGCTGACCACTTGACCATCGGCCGGAATGTACGTGTTGCCGCTAAGGCTGGCGTCACCAGGAACGTGGCCGACGGTAAGACGGTATCGGGATTCCCAGCTTTGGAAATAGACCTGTGGCGCCGTTGCATGGTCCGCTTGAAACAACTCGGGAAAAAGTGATGCAGGCCTGCAAGACCCTGGAATTTACGTCACCCTCTTTGAGCTTTGAAACCGCAAGCGTCAAGGTACAGCTCTTGCCTCGTGACCCGAATCGCGACCCCCGTATATCCTGGGACGTAGGTGGTAGGCTTCTGTACCGCACGGACCATCTTAAGCTTTTTGATAGCCTGAATTTCGAGGCGCGCCGGACCACCATTTACAGGAATGGTGATAGTGAGAATGCTGGTTGCGGAAGTGTCGCCCTCGCCACGCCGGAACATTTGGCGCCAGTTTTTTTGCTGTGGCCCGAGAAGTCATTTGATGTAGTTGTTGACGATGGTACGAAAATTGCGTCGTGTGACGGTGCAAATCTCGTGCCGGAAATTCCCCTGATGGACGGCTCCGCTTTGCCCTTCTTCCTAGCCTTGCGACGAGAAGCGGGTGTTCCCGAAGAAATTCGTTTCTATGACGCTCCTGTGAATAGGGAATGGGACTTGCTTAATTCTACGGGAGAAATCTATGGGCATGTCCGTATTGAGCCTAGCGAGACCTTTGAGGTAGAATACCGCCTGGATCGTCCCGATGTTCCAGGGGGGTTCAAGTCCTGTGCGGCCCTTTCGGTGTATGCCCCCGAAGACCTTTACGGGGTTTTCCAGGCCCGTACCTTCATTCTGGAAAAGGACTTTGAACAGGCGTGTCGTGCTGGGCTTTTGGCTGGGGCTACGGAGAGCTGCGGCTTGCTTGTCAAAACTCCTGCGGACAAGTCCCTTTACCGATTTTCCGAAGAACCCGCCATGCACAAAATTCTAGATTTGATCGGGGACCTGAGCTTTGCGCGCCCGGCGCTGCCCAAGGTCCGTATAGAAGTCCTGAATGGAGGCCACGCCTGCCATCGGGAAATTTTGAAACTGGTTTTGTCGAAGGTCTGATTTATAGTGCGTAACATCTATTTGGCCGGTATGAGTCACAAGGTGGCAGAGATTGCTATACGTGAGAAGTTCTATATCCCTATGGATATAAAGACTCGCGCCTTGCAAGAAAAGCCCTTCGATGAACTCTTGATTCTTGCTACTTGTAACCGCACCGAGATTTACGTGGCCAGTGACAAGTCCCTTTCTGAAAAGGCACTTGTTCAGTACGTTTGCGGCCTTGTGGGCGAAAATCCAGACCAGTATTCCCGTTATTTCTATTACAAAGAAGGGGATGGCGTGGCAAGTCACGTGATGAACGTGTGTGCGGGCCTGGATTCTGTGGCCATGGGTGAAGACCAGATTTTGCACCAGA
>CAMIWK010000117.1 GCA_946402415.1 uncultured Fibrobacter sp. | reverse complement strand
TTCGACCCCTGGCTTGCCCATCTGGCCGAAAACGACGGTGTGGAACTGGTGACCCTTGCCCGTGCTGAATCCGTCAGCGACGTAATGGGAAAAGAACCCCAGGCCTACCGCACCGTCCGTATCGTAGAAGGTTATGGAAGTGCCGAAAAGATTTCTGAAGTCCGGGCCAAGATGGTCATTTCGGCAGAGGGCGTAGAAGCCCGTATCGGCAGGCAGGTGGGCCTCGCCTGCTTACAGAAGCCCACCATGACCTGTACCGGCGTAGACATTCAGGTAGAAGGCTTGCTGACCAAGCCCGACTACCTGACCTTCTGGCAGGGCCACGATTTTATCAACGACGGCTACATCTGGAGTTTCCCGAAGCAGAAATCGAACGTCACCAACTTCGGTGCCGGATTTTTGTTCGGCGGGAGCCACCAGAAGAACATCCTGGAAACCACCCAGGAATGGCTGGACAAGCTTTTCCCGGGCTCGAAGGTGAACAAGGTTGTAGGCGGGCTGGTGCCAGTCTCCAGTACCCTCAAGAGTTACATTCTGGACCGTTTTGCCCTGGTGGGCGATGCGGCCCACCACACGAACCCCCTCACCGGAGGCGGCATCGCGGCGGCCATGCGGGCCGGACGGTATTGTGCCAATACCGTGCACCAGGGCCTGGAATGCGGGAACCTTTCTAAAGCCTTCCTCAAGGCTTACGAAAACAAGTGCTACCTTCAGTTCGGAAGTACCCATAATTTCGAATTCAAGTTCCGCAAGTTCCTGCTGAACATCAGTCGCGAAGAACAGATCGGGCTTTACCATGTACTGCAAGGGTTCGCCCTCAGCGGCTACAAGAAATCCGCATTCCTGAAGACCCCCGTGCAGTCGGCCAAATACCTCTGGAAATTCCTTAGGTTCAAGGGCTAGCGGGCTGTTTTTGACTATACACTCGCCTTTTTTGTCATTGCACTTTGTGCATGACTTGCGGCTCGGTATAGTCAAAAAATAAAGTTTTTTGACTATACACTCGCCTTTTTTGTCATTGCGAGGATGCGAAGCATCCGTGGCAATCTAGACCAGCGTTTTTTTTGCTATATTTGCGCTCGAAAATAACGCATTCAAGGAGTTCAAGCATGTTCAAGAAAATCGCATTGGCCTCGGCTATCGCCGCAAGCGCCGCTTTCGCCACCTGGGATTACTATCCCGTTCTCGATGCCGGTAAGGGTTCTGCCGCTGCAGGGCTCTACTACGACTGGGATGACGATTGGTCCCAGGCTGGCCTCAAGGTCGGTGCCCGCTACAGCCTGATCCAGAATCTCGAACTGTCCCTGCAGAGCTGGGGTTACCAGTTTTGGGGCGAAACGGATTGCAATGGCTGCGCCAATGGCGGCGATGGCCTCCGCGACCTGATCATCGGTGCTCGCTACGGTCTTGCCCCCATGATTACCGCCTTTGTAGACGTAAACCTCCCTATCGGTAAAGACGAATGGGACGGAAATGGAACAAGCACGCCCGGCAGCGACGAAATCTTCATTTATGGCGGTGCCCAGTTCAGCATGCCCATTAATGACGTTCCCGGCATGAAGTTCGGTACCGAAGCCGGCATCCTCTGGGGCTTTGAACACGACAACTGGGAGCGCGGTCTCGACATCCATTTGGGTGGCGAAGTGGCTTACACCGTACCTGACGTAGGCGTGACTCCCTTTGTGGGCTTGCAAATCAAGTACCGACTCACCGAGAGTGAATCCGAAGGCGGTGACGGAAAGAAGTATGGCGCCAACGACGATGGTCACAAGCAAATCAACATCTGGCTGGGTGGCGACTACTTCGTGATTCCCAACCAGCTTGACTTGATTGCCAAGCTCTTTATCCGTAGCGGAAAGGTTGACGACGGCGACGCCACCGGTGTCTACGTCGGCGCCGAATTCTTCTTCTAAGAGAAATGTATACGAAAAAGACGTGCCAAAAGGCACGTCTTTTTTTTGCGTAAATGTCACCTCACGTCATACGCAGGCACGGGCAGGGCCTCCCCCGCCTTCATAGCCTTGTCCAAGGCGGCAGACTTCTCCGGATCCAGCCACCAGTAAACAGGAATGGCATCTTCGCGGTTAAAGCGATCGAACACCTTATCGGGAGTACCATAGCGGTTCCAGTAGAGAATACGATGGTGGTCGCATTGCCACATCAGCACGTAAGGCACGATTTCAGCCAGACGGTTGTCCAGTGCCTTCAAGATTTCGTTACGCTTCGCCAAGTCAAATTCCGTCTTCTGCAGGTTAATCAGGCTATCCACCGTCTTGTCCTGCACGCCGGAAAGGTTATTCGTGCCCTTCTGCAGTGCGGTAGCCGAAGACCAGCTGGCTTCTGGGTCGCGTAGACGCCCTGCACCCCAGTTCACCCAGTATAAATCAAAGTCCAGGTCATCCAGGCGCTTGCGGAGCGTACTCTGGCTCATCTGTTCAATAGAAGCCTGCACACCAACTTTCTTCAGGTCTTCCAGGAACAGCGTCAAATGCCGCAAATCCTCTTGGCTGGTGATAAAGTTAATGGCAAAGGGCTTGCCGTCCTTCTCGAGAACGCCCTGGGCATTCACCTTGTAGCCGGCCTCTGCAAAGAGGGCACGGGCGCTATCCGGATTGAACTTGTAGTTAGGCTCCGTAGGGTTCTGGTTATTTTCCCACAGGTCAGGGTAGTAGCTGTTCAGCAAGAAATACTGGCCGAACATATACTTTTCATTCATGGCCTCTCGATTCAGGAGCATATTGAGGGCCCGACGCACGCGAACATCCTGGAACTGCGGCTTGCGCAGGTTGATGGCCATACCCTGAAAACCGATGGGTTCCTTGTTAAAGATGCGCTGCTTTACGGCCCAGCCCTTCTGCACGGCGTCAAAGTCGGTCTGTTTCATCCAGATGCTGCTGGTGTAGATGGCGTAGGCATTAATATCCTGCTTCTTGAAGGCTTCCAGAGCCTTGGTCTGGTCGTTCATGAAGCGGTAGCGGATCTTCTCGAAATTGTACTTGCCCCGGTTCCAGTTTTTCTTGAAGCCCCACCAGTCGCCTCGGCGTGCCAGTTCCACATAGCGGTCCTCGCGGAAGGTCTTGATCTTGTAGGGGCCAGACACCACAGGGAACTCGTAGCGGATCTGGTTGAAGTCCTTGCCGGCCCAGGCATGCTTCGGAAACGCCAGCATTCCCGCCGCCTCCCAGAAGTTACCCCAATGGGATTCCTTGGCGGTTATCCTCACCGTAAGGCTATCCAGAATCTCGGGACGGTCAAAACGGCTCAGCCCTACCTTGAAAATCGGCGTCAAGTTCTTCTCGTCCATAATGACGTCGTAATAGAACTGAACATCCTCGGCGGTCACGGGCTTGCCGTCACTCCACCTGGCACGATGATCCACATGGAAAATGAAGGTCCTTCCGTCTTCGGACACGCTCCAGGTGTCAGCGAGGATTCCCACTTCGCGGTCTTCGGTGCTGTGCAGGCTCACCAGAGGCTCGAACATCATACCCATCAGCTCGGCAGAGAAGCTGTTGTAGTCTTCCCACATATTGAAGGACTTGGGCATAGAAGATCCCCAGAGGGTAATGGTCCCGCAAGGGCGTGCGTCCTTAGAGGCTACGGGGTCGAACTCCCCTGTGGCGGTGGAATCAAGCGGCAGTTCCGGGCAGTTCAGCTCGGCGCCTTTCGCGTTAGCCGTTTTCGAGCCAGAGGCACCCTGTTCGTTGCAGGCGGTAAGGGCAACGGCGGTCAACAATGCCGCCGCCAGAATCGTCATTTTTAATTTTTCATTCTTCATTTTTCATTCTCTTTTAAAAGCATTTCCAGGGTCACGCGGGAGGCCTCCTGTTCGGCCTTCTTCTTGTTGCCACCCTGGCCCCGGCCATAGACCTTGCCGTTCACGTGGACTTCGGTGGTGAACACCTTCTGGTGCTCGGGCCCGGATTCTTCGACCAGCACATACTCCGGCACCGTATGGAGCTTGCCTTGCAGGTATTCCAGCAAGGCGCTCTTGTGGTTCACGAAGTCTTCGGCCACGATGATGTCCTTGACTCTCGGGAAATGGAACTTGTTCAAGATGGCACGGACCTCTTCTAGCCCTCCATCCAGATACACCGCTCCAAGGACAGCCTCGTAAGCGTCGGCCAGAATGCTCTCCTTGCCGCGGCCGCCCATCTTGGCTTCGGCCTTGCCCATCTTGATGTACTCGCTCAGGTTCCATTCCTTGGAGGACTGAGCGCAGGCATGCCCCGACACGATGGCGCTCTTGCGCTTGGAAAGCTCCCCCTCCGGATCGTCGGGATACATCCTGTAGAGGAACTCGGTAGTGAGCATGTTCAGCACGGAGTCGCCCAGAAATTCCAGGCGTTCGTTGTTGCTCTCGTAGGGCAGGTCCGTTCCCGACAAAAACGACCGGTGGACCAACGCATGGGCCAGCAGTTCCGGGTCCTTGAACCTGTACCCGAGCTTCGCCTCAAGCCCGCCACCGGACTTCTGGCGAAACCAGAGTTTTAGGATCTTGTGTAAAAGGTTGGTTTTTTCCATAGGCACTCTTATAAAAAGAAAAGGGCAGCCTCATCCGGGCCACCCTGTCCAGTCTCTCTATCGAACCAGGCCTAGATTATGCCTTCTTGGATTCGATGAAGGCAACCACATCGGCAACCTTCTGGAACTTCTCGGCGTCGGAGTCGAGAATTTCGACTTCGAATTCGTCTTCGAGAGCCATCACCAGTTCGACGCGGTCCAGAGAGTCGGCACCGAGGTCATTGCTGAACTCGGATTCCATCTTCACGTCCTCGGCCTTCACTTCCAGCTTGGAAACGATAACGTCGGTGATCTTCTTAAAAATTTCTTCTTGTGTCATTGTTTACTCCATTTGGATTTGTTTGGCTTAAATTTAGAAATTTATGGCTAGGCGTTCAAGCCCCCATCCACACCAATTATTTGGCCCGTGATGTACTTGGCGTCGTCCGATGCCAAAAAAGCCACCAATTTGGCCACATCTTCAGGCTGGCCCAGACGGCCCAGAGGAATCTGGGATGCGTATTTTTCGCGAATTTCGGCACCCAACTTGGCAGTCATGTCCGTATCGATAAATCCGGG
>CAMIWK010000116.1 GCA_946402415.1 uncultured Fibrobacter sp. | reverse complement strand
CCTAATTCGATTTTGTTTCGACTTTTAAGCGGCTACTCTCTGAGTGGCCGTTTTTCTATATTGTAATTAGATGCTTTATCGCAGTCTGAAAGGCCTGTGCCGCTTGCGTTTGTTCTGGCCGGCAGTGCTCTCCCTGTGGGGGGCGTTTTTGGCGCTTGTCTTGACTGCATGCTCCGATGATGACAGCTCTATCGAATTCTTGTTCAACAGGGAGGCTTCCGATGTGAGTGTCTTGCGGTCTTGTGCCAAGGAAGGCGATACGTCGGCTTGTTTCCGGATAAGGCTCCGTTACCCTATGGAAACGGAAAATCTGGAATGCATTTACATGTGGGTGGATACCACGGTGGTGGATGATACCTCCAAGGCTGTTTCTTCGGACCAGATTGAAAAGGCCACAGCCAAGTTTGACTACCCTAAGGGAACCAAGGCTCTTTACGATACTATTGATGTGACAAGCTATGCAAAAAAATACTTGGATACCTACGACAGCCTCCAGGTGGCGTTCTACTGCGAGTACAGTGATAATGATGATCCGGGGGCAGTACAGCGGGTGTTCCTGCATTTTGGCGATGATATGCCTCCTTCAAGGGTCTCGATTTATGATTCCGTATGGACAACTGGAGCTTTAATTGAGTGGTACAGGCCCACGGACCAGGTGGATTTCTATAAGCCGACGGAGCTTTCCGGACCTATCGTTGGTTATAACATTGTACTCTATTCGCCCAACAAAAACGAAGATCTCCGCAATGTCAAGATACACCTGTATTCTCCTGATGGGGAGGATTCGACAGGTACGCTGTACAAAAGGCATTTTAGAATTCGGGCCAACAACGACTCCGTTTGGGTGGATGGGGTAGGCCATGGGGACAATGTGAAGAACTACTTGCGTTTTGTAGTATTGGATGGCAAGGGGTTCAATTTCGAAGAGGATAGCCTTAACCGTTTCCGTGTAGTGTTCGAGGGGCTGAAAGCGGAGTCCCAGTACAATATCGGGCTTTCGGCCTGGGATTCTAGCGGGAACTCTTCTGGTAACGAAGGCGTTGCCACTGTGGAATCATACCAGCTGTTCATGACGACGGATTCCATCGCGCCCTTGATGCCCACCAAGCTTTACATATTGGAGGATACACTTTTCCCGGGAACGGCAAGGCTCGACAGCAACAACCGCCTGCGGATTTTCTGGAGCCGTAGTGTGGATCCCTTGACTAAAGATCATGGTATCAGGGCGGATACCATTATTTCTATGCCGGACACCTGCGCCTGGAAATTGTGTTACGATACTGTGGGAACATTCGTAATAGATTATTATGATACAACTACAAAGGACTGGGTGACTTATGAAGATGTTGGTGGTGAAGGCAGATATTCCACCATGTACGCAAGAAGTGCGGACACCATGAAGGTGTCATCCTACGGCTCTTTTGTGACGGATACCATCCGCTGGGTATCTCCGGGGGATACCCTAATATTGAGAATACGGGCCAAGGACATTTCGGGCTATTATTCGCTTCCGCTGATAGATACCATCGCTATTTCGCCTGGCGTTTTGGCAAGTCAGGTAACCTGTCCGGACAAGTTCTTGCCTGTGTCCGTTTCGAAGGATACGGTGTTCTGCATGGAAAGGTTTGAACACCAGGATGATTCCGGCAAGTTCGTGAACAACGTGCTATATTCGGAGGCTCTGGCCGCCTGCGAGGCAATCTCGGCCAGCGGATTTAAAGTGAGTCTTTGTAATGAACGTGATTGGGAACGAGTCTGTCTTTCGGGAGGGACGCTTTCTTATGGCGTTCTGCAAGAAGAGGATATTGATGCGACAGAATACTTGTTCAGTTATTGCAATGTGGCCACCAATGATTCCGCTGCGGCAAATGATGTGACCAAGCGTAACCCTCGCTGTGTAAATCCCATGGGAATCCGGGATTTCCCGGGGCAGCTTCAGGAATGGGCCAAGGGTCGCTCCGAAGATACGGCAGCCGTAGTGAAGGGTGGTAGCTATAAGGTTTTCAATGGCTTGGAACGTGAGTCCATCGCTTATTGTACTAACCGCTCATTCCCTTATTTTACACGCTTGGACTATGTGAAGGATTCTGTTTTCCTTTATCGGGAGGGGGCCAAGGTGGATACGGTCTATGCCGCCGATACTTCTCGTACCCTCTACAAGCTTTTGCGTACCAAGGATTTCAAGGATACGCTGCAATTTTTCAATGTCCAGGATTCATCCGGAACCCTAGTCGGGACAGACTATGCGCTCTATTCTGAATATAAGAATGGCGGCGACAAATGGCTTGAAGCTATTGGCAATGGGCTCAAGTATGTACCGGATCATGTGGAGGTGGTGTTCCTGACTGGCAAGACGGTTGCTTATCGCGGAGCCTCCGCTTATTACAAGTCTCCGGTCATTGGATTCCGCTGTTGCGCTTATCCTGAGTAGTTGTGGGGACCGCTGTGAATTACCTGTCCATCGATTACGGTGAGCATCGTGTGGGAATCGCTTTCGGGGATTCCGAGCTTCGTGTGGCTTTCCCTAGGGAGACCATAGACTGCAAGATGACACCCCTGTTTGAACGCCTGGATCAGCTTGTCAAGCAGAACAAGGTAGATGAGTTTGTGGTGGGAATGCCTTACCATCCAGATGGCCGTAAGGATGGAAAGAACGTGGTGGTGGAAGCCTTCATTAAGGATCTGGCCTTACGCTTTCCTGGTATGAAAATTCATACTCAGGATGAATCCTATTCCAGCGTTCAGGCCCAGGAACAGACGGCGCATTGGAGCGTCAAAAAGAAAAAGGCCAACAAGGCGGTCATAGACTGCGCTGCTGCGGCTATTATTTTACAGCGCTGGTTTGATGAAGGTGACCATGGCGTCGGGTAAGAAAGTCCTGATTGTCTGCGATAAGAATTCCTTTACCAGTTTCGGTCGACTGGCAGAGGATTCTTTAGAAGCCCTTAAGCAGCGTGGCTATGAAGGCGATATCCTGTGGCTTGCGGATAAGTGTTCAGGTCTTTTCTCTAATCGGAAGGTACTTGCCGATAGGTTGAAGGTCGACTCCTTCGATGTGGTCTTCTTGATTCATTCTGGAATCGGATACCTAATCCCTAAAATCCGGAAGGTGCAGCCTGGGGCAAAGACAGTTGTGATGGTTCATGACACCTTCTGGAATACCTTGTACCCCCATAGTCTGAAATTTTTTCTGTTCCGTAAATTCTTTGCAAATTTGTCGCGCCAGGCAGATGCCTTCGTTTTTAATTCTCGCTATACACAATGTGAATCAGAGTGCTATTTTGGCAAGAAAAGCGTAACGGCTGTGGTTGGCTGCCCGATTCGTGGGAAACTTTTCTGTAAGACGCATGCCATGCCGAGTCCGGAACAGCGTATAGGCTTTTGGCAAGAGAGGGGCGTTTCTGGATTTCGGGGTGTATGCCTGAATGTCAGTCTGGATGAAAGCAGAAAAAATTTGAAGACATTTTTTGAAGTGGCGAAACTAAATCCCGATGTGGCCTTTGTACGCGTGGGTAGACTACGTGCTGCGACACAAAAAAAACTGGGTGCTATGGCTCTGCAAAATGTTTTTCATTTCAGTGACGTTTCCGATGATATGCTGGTTGCTTTATACAGGAATGCGGATTTGTTGCTCTATCCCTCGTTTGTAGAAGGGTTTGGATTGCCGCCCATCGAAGCTATAGCCTGTGGAACGCCCGCCATAGTTGCAGAAACTAGTGGCCTGGCTGAAAATTTAAAGGGAGTGGTTCCCCTTCTGAAAGACCCGGAAGACGCTGAGGGCTTTAGCCGTGTTTTACGCAGGGTGCTAGAGGGTGAGTCAATTGTTGATGAACATGCCGCTCAGGAATTACTGAAACGCTGCTCCCTAGAGGCGTTTGCAAAACGCCTGTCGGACTTTTTGGATACCCTGGTCGGTTAGACCTGTTGGTTAGATTTTACTCCCACGGCGCTTTCACTTTGTTCAAGCGCGTGTTCACGCGGCTCGGCTATGAAAACATGCGAGCATGTTTTCGCAGCACTCGCCTTATTCCCACTCAATGGTTCCGGGGGGCTTGTGGGTCACGTCGTACCACAGGCTGCCAGCCCCTTCAGCTTCGAACTTGCGCCAGAGTCCGGCGAGCAATCCCTGATCGATTTCGGCGAAGTTTGCGGTCATTGCTTCGGTGGAGTTCACCGGGCGCATCACGATGCAGGGCTTGTTAGCCGTGCGGAGCGGGACGAGCACGACCGGCATCTGCCAAATCTTTTCGTACAGGTCGTTTGCCTGCAGGAATTCGGTGCAGATGTTGTCGAACTTGCGGAGCGTATCGAAGTTTTCGCGGGTGGCGTACTGTTCGACAAGCTTAGGATCTTCATCAGCGACACTGCCGATCTGGTAAATCACGCGGTTGATGGCCTTGAAGCGGTTGGCAAGTTCGGTCGAGAACTTTTCGCAATCCTTCCAGCTGAGGCCCGGAGTGGTGATGAGGAACGGCTGCGCGTAGGTGCGGCCATCGCCCTGCACGCCCACGCTCTTGATGGGGAGCAGGCGGCCTGCAATGTTGTTCGCCTTCAGGTAGTCGGCGAGCGACTGACCGGCGGTGTCCTTCACGTCTTCGAACTTCACCATGTCATTGGCGAGTACGCCGTCGCTGCAGAGCAGGCGCACGCCGAGGCCCGGACCCGGGAACGGGTGGCGCCACACGAGGCTGTGCGGGATGCCGAGTTCTTCGCCGAGGGCGCGGACTTCGTCCTTGTACAGGTCGGCGAGCGGTTCGAGCACGAGGCCCTTTTCCATGAGGTCCAAAACTTCTTGCACGCGGTTGTGGTGCGTCTTGATCTTGTCGGCGTTCTTGGTGCCGCCGCTTTCGATGGTGTCGGGGTAGATGGTGCCCTGAGCCATCATCCACTGGTTCGGATCGAGGTTGAGCTTCGCCATTTCCTCGTCCTTCACCGTCAGGAATTCCTTGCCGATGATGCCGCGCTTGGTTTCGGGCGCGGTCACGCCCTTGAGCTTGGCAAGGAAGTGCTCGCTAGCATCGCGCACCTTCAGGTTGTTCATGCCTTCCTTCGTGAGGAAGTCCATAATCTTCTGGGATTCGCCGAGGCGCATCATGCCGTTATCCACGTGCAG
>CAMIWK010000115.1 GCA_946402415.1 uncultured Fibrobacter sp. | reverse complement strand
GGGCGCAAGTGCACGATATCGCCGGAATCGAATTCCATGCGGTATCCGTCGGTCTCGTCGATGGAGACGATATCGCCGTGGAAAGGGGCGGGCATGTTGCCACCCGCGTCGGGCTTTGCAAATCGGCTGGGCTTTGCAGTAAGGGCGCCGAACAGCTTCTGGCCAAGTTTCTGCTCCCGGATTTCGGCAAGCTTTGCCTTTGAAATCTCGGTGGGAAATTCCTTGAGACGGTCACTGAGCGTAAAACGCTTGGGGAGCTTCTTCAGCAGATCCACCACGCACATCCGTTCTTCCCGGACACGCACCATCACGGCAAGCATCGGGAGCAAGGCATCGCGGGTTGGGAGCGCCGGGAGGGTGCGGGTCGTGCGCGTCTCGTTGCCGTCGTTTCCGCGTTCCACAAATTCCCTGGTCAGGTCTGTCTGCAGCAAGAAGCCTCCGTTGGCCTCGTAGCCCGCCACAGACATGGACTTGTCAGAAGCATCCACCAAGCTTTCCATACCGGCAATCACGTAGGGGCTGCCAATACGGGTGCGGCAGATCTTCTCAAAGCTGCCGCTCTTCTCCAGCGACGTATTGCAACTCACCGGAGTTGCAATGCGCTTGATACCAAGCGCCTGGGCAGCGAGGATGCCCAGCACGTCGCCCCTGAGCCACATGCCGGTATCGTCTGCCAAGAGCGGGCGGTCGGAATCCCCGTCGGTACTGAAGATTGCGTCCACAAAATCCCTATGGGCAAAGTCCCGGGCCAAGTCCTCGTCTTCCTTACGGATGGCTTCGGTATCCACCGGAATAAAAGTCTCGCTCCTGGCGAAGGGCTTCACGGTGGCACCCAGGCTTTCCAGGACCTTCACCACGATATCGCGGCCCACGGCGGAATGCTGGTACACGCCGATGGTAAGTCCCGAAAGGGCCTTGCTCCCGAAAAACGCAGGGTAGCGCTTCAGGTAGTTTTCCTCGGCTTCCACCTCCACCGCCGGCAACTCCGAAGCCGACTTCAGCATACCGGCACTGTCAAAAATCGATTCATCAAAATCTACGGACTGGGAAACGATTCCCTGTTCGTCCTTCTTGGAAATTTCACCCTGAGGATGGTTGAACTTGATGCCGTTACGGTCCGCCGGAATATGGCTCCCTGTCACCATAATGGTAGGGAGCGCCTTGTCGATACCATACAGCGCAATGGCTGGGCTCGGGATGCGGCCGCAATAGACCACCTTCCAAGCGCTGTCCTCGCCCGCCTTCACCAGAGCCTTCAAAATGCGTTCCGTACTGGGCCGCAGGTCACCAGCGATAGCAATGGTACGCTCACACTTATAGCTGGTCTCGCAGTACTTGATAAAGGAGCGGGCATACACATAGCACACACGGTCCGTCATGGCTGTTACCAGGCCGCGGGCACCGCTGGTACCGAATGCCACACCGGACTGTTTCATCACTTCTTGCATCGTAACGTTCATAAAAATCCTCTATCGGCAAGCGCCGTCTTTTGCGCAAAAATAAAAAATCCCGACCCACCAGGCCGGGATTCAATTCATATCATCAAGGGATTACTGGAGGAGCATTTCCAGAGCGTTGATATGGGCCCTCTGGAGCTGCTTGAACTTGTTCTTGGAGAGCTTGGTCGTAGAGGCAGCAGTCTTAGCGAGGCCACCGTTGCAGTATTCACGCATAGCAGTCTTATAGTAGTCGCAATATTCTTCGACATACAACGTACCATATTCTTCATACTCATCCACACAGTCATAATAGGAAGAAGTGTACATACTGCAATAAGCGTCATCCGGTTCAGATTCCTTGCTGCTGCTACCGGCCAGGTTCCGCAGAATCTTCCCGACACACACGTCGAAATCATCCATATTGGAGTCTTCCATATAGGAGACCTGCTTATAGACCGTACCGTCTTCAGTTACAATCTTTTCCGGATCATCAAACTTGCCAAGGTTATCGCTGTCGCAGTCACCCTTATCGACACGGCCGGACATGTAGTTCAGTTCGCAAGTCCTCTTGCCTGATGCTACGGTCATGCCAATCTCGTACTTATCGTTTTCCCTATCCAGATTTATCTTATTCACCGTCACGGACACCTGAGTTTCTTCATCCACCACGAAGGTAAGAGAGGTCGTAGTCCTGTTCTTTTCTTCAATCTCGGCCCTCTTGCGATACTTCTTGACGCTGGCGGAGTCTTCATCGGTAAGGTCATATATGGACGGAGCGTTACTGTCTCCGTTGTAGATAGCCTCATACAAATCAGCGATATATTCAGAATTCATATAGTCCGTGAATTCCTTTTCTTCGGTTTCACGCGGCTTCTCGATCATAGTAATATCATCACCCGAAATCTTTATGGTGACGTCAGTGACGTCGTCCTCATCCACGCAGGGGTTCTTTGCACGCTTCTTTTCATATTCTTCTTCGAATTCTTCGTAGTCGGCAGCATCCAGTTCATCTTCGGAAGTCACATCGTACTTCTTGAGGATACTTGCCTTGACTTCGCTGCAAAGCTTGTAGCAGGTGGTTTCTTCTTCATCGTTGTTATAGGTGCAAAGGGTAGACTGCCAGGTGCCGTTCAGGTTCCCGTTCGAACCGCCCACATACATTGCGCCATATTCGGTAAAGGCCTTTCCAGAGTGGAGCACGAGGGTATCGCCTACGAACTCGTACTTGAAGGTCATCTGGTTTACACCCACATCAATGGTCTTCCACGAGAAGTCAAGGCCACTCATAAAGCAGCCTTCCACGGACTTCTGCAGGTAGGGCTTGATGAGGCTCTTGCTTTCATCAATGACCACAAGGCCATGCTGTTCGGTACCATCGCCACCGGCAATAGATCCGGAACCGCTATCGCTGTCGCTACCGCAAGCATAGAGCATGGCAACCACACCCGACATCATAAGATATTTGAATTTCTTCATAAGGTTACTCCTCTTGTAAATTTCCTAACAAGTTAGCTTATTTGGCACTCTTTTTCAACTACTTAGCGAAAAAACACTCTTTTCAAGCCATTATTTGTGACAATTATCGCCTTTTTACGCCCAAAAACCGCCGTTTTAACCAGTTTTTTGTTTTTTATCATTTTTTTATGGACAGTTAAATTTTTTTTTACTATCTTTGGCCCGAACTAAGTAAAGGAGATTATTATGGCAAAAGCTACTGCTAAAACGACAAAGGCCCCGGCCAAGAAGGCCGCTGTAAAGGCCGCTCCGGCCAAGAAGGCCGCCACCAAGGCTGCCGCACCCAAGGCCGCTGCTCCCAAGGCTGCTAAGCCCGCCGAGAAGAAGGCTGCCGCTAAGGCCCCTGCTGCCAAGAAGGCGGCCCCCAAGGCCTCCAAGAAAGTAACCGTGGTGTTCGAAGCCAACTGCCCCCTGGCCACTACCGTTTCCGTTGCTGGTTCCTTCAACAACTGGGCTATCGACAAGGATATGCTCAAGAAGGACAAGAAGACCGGTCTCTGGGTCGGCAAGGTGGCCTTGGATGCTGGCCAGTACGAATACAAGTTCGTGTGCGACGGCCAGTACTGGGATGAAGGCGACAACAAGATCAAGAACGTCTAGTCTTATTTGTTGAAATATCGCAAATTCGCCGGGCATTTCGCTCGGCGTTTTTCATTTTATGTAATTCCGCAAGGACGCCATCACCCAAATACCGATTTGCCCGGCCCGAATTCTCTAGCCCCTAGATCCTAGCCTCTAAATCCTAGTCCCTAATTACTATCTTTCCCCCCATGAATTACACCATCCCTCAAGAAGTTTTTGTAAAGGCTGCCGAACAGTACGGCACCCCCCTCTGGATTTACGACCGCGAAACCATCGAGAAGCGTGTCCGCGAAACCCAGGTTTTCGATACGGTCCGCTTTGCCCAAAAGGCATGCCCGAACCTCTCCATCGTTTCACTTGTACGCAAGCTGGGCGGCGTAGTAGATGCCGTCTCCGCAGGCGAAATTGTCCGCGCCCTCAAGGCAGGCTTCAAGGGCGGCCAGCAAAAAGGCAAGGCTCCCGAGATTGTCTACACCGCTGATATCTTTGACCGTGACGCTCTCGAGCTCGTGAAAGAACACAACATCGCGGTGAACGTGGGCTCTCCCGACATGATCCAGCAGCTGGCCGATTTCGGCGTGAAGTCGGAACTGACCCTCCGCGTAAACCCTGGCTTTGGCCACGGCCACTCCAGCAAGGTGAACACCGGCGGCCCCTTGAGCAAGCACGGCGTGTGGCACGAGCAGATCAAGGACTGCATCAAGCTAGCCCAGAATAACGGCATGTGGATTACGGGGCTGCATATGCATATCGGTTCCGGTTCCGACTTCGAGCACCTTTCCCAAGTTTGCGACGCCATGGTAGACGCAAGCCGCCGCCTGGGCAGCCACGTGCGTACCATCAGTGCAGGGGGCGGCCTCCCTATTCCCTATCACGAAGAAGACAAGGGCAACCGCATTGACATGAAGGCCTACTTTGATCTGTGGGACAACGCCCGCAAGCGTATCCAGCAGAGCATCGGCCACGAGGTCCATCTAGAGGTGGAACCCGGGCGTTACCTGGTGGCCGAGAGCGGCTACCTGATGGCCGAGATCCGCGCCGTGAAAAAGCAGGGCGACAACCTGTTCTACCTGCTGGACGCCGGCTTTACCGACTTGGTACGCCCCAGCTTCTACGGCAGCTATCATGGCATTTCCATCATCGCCCGGGACGGTCGCGATCTTAACGAAACGGTAGATGCCATCGTGGCAGGCCCGCTCTGCGAATCTGGCGACGTGTTCACCCAAGAAGAAGGTGGATTCGTGGTGACCCGCAAGCTGCCCAAGGCCAAGGTGGGCGACCTGCTGATTCTCCATGACGCCGGTGCCTATGGAGCCGCCATGAGCAGCAACTACAACAGCCGCCGCTATGCCGCCGAGACCATGTACACCAAGGGTGAGCTGAAGGTTATCCGCGAGCGGCAGAGCTTCGAGCAGCTCTTACAAAACGATAGAATTATCGAGTTATAAACTACGCATTATTGCGTTACTCGCTCCCTCACGTACGCTTTAGTACGCTACGGGAGCTCGTGCCTTGTCCTGCTTGTTTCTAACTCAATAAAATTTAAGAAGGAATTTGCGATTGTTTCAAGAAGAGACTATCCATAATTTGTTGCGGCAGGGCCAGGCACAGGGCGTCTTCAGCAAGGCGGTGGCAGGATTCGTTTTACCTAATGGTTCCT
>CAMIWK010000114.1 GCA_946402415.1 uncultured Fibrobacter sp. | reverse complement strand
CTTCGGCCACGCATCTGCCGCCTCCGGACACCTTATCAACAGTCTATCAACACCCTGAGCGTGTATGCAACTTGTTGCATAGTATGATGATAGGGGCGGGCTACTCCAAATACCACTCCCACTTCAAGATATAATTCTCACTTTCAGAGTCGCTTTGCTTAATGATCCTATCCCTGATACGACCTACGCTTCCTTGCCCATAACAATAATGAGAACTTTTATCATCATTCAAATCGAAATCCACATCGATAACTGTGGGACATACCTTTATTGTGTCCGTGTTCACAGGGACCGTCGTCGTAAAAGTTTGGCGACCCTCCCAGCTACCAATATCCTCCTTATAAAACCATTTTTTGCTAATATCCTTCTTTGTAGAAAAAGTTACCTTACTCCCATTAACTTGTATAAAATACAATTCAAAAGAAATATTCGGATCTCCATCTGTATAGGATTTACTACTTGGATCCCAATTCATACTAGTTTGTTCAAAATAGGTAAGAGTAAAGTATATTGTCTTTGCAGAAACCAAATAGTCACTGCCTGATGTCGTGCTATAATTGCCCGAAACACTTGAACTACTATAATAACTATAGTTGCCATAACTCGACGCCACAGGACTGCTATAATTGTCGTGATAATCATAAGAGGAATCATTGTTTTCCTCCCTACTACCAGAGGCACTTCTAGTTGAAGACGTAACAGAAAGTTCCTTTTGAATTTCAGACTCCAACATTTCAAAAGGATTATCTTCCGTAGTGCAAGCAACCAAAATAATAGCGAGCGCAAAGGAACTTATCAACATTTTATCAATTGTCATTCTATTCACCCCCCCCCTAGAAAGCCAAATCAATGAGAAGCCGCCCAGAATGATCCGCATCATACGGATCCATTTCATGGCCATAAGTTCTAGCAGCCACTATCATCCATTGAAACTGAACCGTAATATGGCGCGTCAACTCAAATCCCAATCCCCAAAAGCACATAGACTCCCAGTCATCTTCCTGGAACGCACCTCCTTGCCAACTATCCTCTTCATCTTCAAAAAAATCGTTCGTGGAACCGTTCCAAGACGTACTTCCATACCCAACTCTATATTCTATAGAATAATTTGTCCACGCATAGACAGGCTTTCTCAAAGTGTAGTTAAAACTGACAAATGGTCTAAATATTCCTTTCAAGGGTATTCCCAACCGGACTTCCAGGGGAATTTCAGCATATATAGCCAAATAACGAACATAGACCTCGCGATCAATTATCGACGTATTGAAAGCGGATATCTTATGTTCTGCTCCTTGCAGCAACGCGCTCATACCCGTCTGAAAAAGTCCCATATCATAAAAATACCATCGCAATGCAAGCCCCAACGCCCCCCCCCAGCAACCAGCATCATCACTATCCTCATCATTTACTTCAAAACCAGCCGTTTCTTTTTCATCAAAGGATTCTAAAGAGAACCCTATACCTAAATAGAAATTACGGCTTTCCTTTGGCTTTTCTTGAACAGGAGCTGGCGTTTCTACAAATTTTCGTTGCGGTTGTTTAGCTTCCGTCTCCGACACCGTTTCTTCTTGCTTATGAATAGCTGCAGAAGGTTTCCTGAATTCAACAATGGTATGATTTTTCTTGCGAAGCGTCACTAGCGTAGTACAACTCAAATCTTTAGGACAAAATTGAAGTATCTGATTTACAGTGTTTTCAAGTGAATCAACACCCGTTATCTCCTCTGCGTTTCCATCCACTTTTTCTAGATAATGTTCTAAACTATCCAGTGCCATAGGTAAAAGACTCATACGGACATTTTTTATTGCGTCACCTACAAGATGAATTTCAAACGAACAAAAACTGTCATTACAACTCTCCCTTAGATATTGCGATAGTTTCCGAGATGAGGAATCAGATTGTGCATAAGTCTCATTGGCACAGAGAAAAGTGGTAAAGATTATTAATAAAACAAATATGCGCCTAGACATAATACCCCCTTCTTTATTGTCCACTACTATGTGTTTGCCTACCTAGGGATTTTTTCCATTAAAATTGCAAAGCCCCTGTTTAGCACACCTCCCCATCCGTCGAACAAGATCTTTCAACAGACCGGACTTGCGATACCGTCCATCCGGATAATGAGCAGACATCAATATGGCACCTGTTTCACTATTGGCTATTTCGGCAAAGAACGAGTTGTAGAAATAGTTGTGGTTATCATCCATAAAAAATCCATAGGTAAGGGTAAGCACATTTTTTGAGCCATACCTGACATATTCCTGCTGGGTATAGGATTTATTTTCCCTAAGGCTATTTATCTCTGGAAATTTGCTTTCCTGGTCAAGGGTTCTTGTTTTCTTTCCCGCAACAGGGGAATATATTTGGAAACCCTCTTTTTGCAAAAGAATTTGCAGTTCCGCCCTAGTTCCTGTAGCATCATCCTGTGTCGTAATGGTGATGGGTGTTGAAGTATCCAATTTCACATTTTCGTTGAAATAGAACTGCGCTCTTTTCGTGCAACCGGTGAATAGAATCAACAGCGCAACCATTACCGCGCTAGCAAAAAACCTTTGAATCCGCCCCATACATCCTCCAATTTCCCTTTCGGGAATTGAGCCAACCAGTATTGCACAGAAACAATAAAGGCGTGGCGTTATTGTTCGCTCATTCACAGACTGAGGCTCGGCAAAGCCATAACGCATGGACAAACGACAACAACCCACGCCCCATAGGGACGTGAGCCGATAGCCATTGTTCTCTGCGTTGTCTAATTTTGCCGATTAACAGTCTCGAGAACAGAGCTAAAGCTCAAAAAAACACGGGTTTCCCCGCTATGTGCTCCTTAAAATATATTTTACAAACGCCGTTGTCAATAGAGAATTAACAAGAATAACGCCTTATTTCATCATTTAACATATGCTTACTATCTCTATTTATGCCTAACGGGTCGGAGAAACCCTCGACCTTGCCAAGAATCACATCCACGAAGCGGCAAAGCTGCAAGTGGATATTGCGGTCAACCAAACATAACAAGGGAGAGGGGATGGCGATGGAGAATAATATGCAACGAGTCTTCCGAGTCAATGTTAATTTGCATAGAATTTACCTGTCTGGAGAACCAGGTAATCTGCCGCTTAGCATAGTTCCGGGTCTGCTGTTTTACTTTGTCTAAAACCACATCTATTTCGGATTGGCCATGCGCATCCAGCAGCTCGCGGTAACCTAGGCTTTGCCATGCCGGAGCATCAAGGGGAACGCTTTTCGAAAGCAATTGAATCTCATCTAGCCAGCCGTCGCGGACCATCTGGTCAACACGTTCGTTTATGCGGGCGTAGAGATTCTCGCGGCTGCGGTTGAGAAAATAGACGGGAATATTCCCGATGCCGCCGGAGCGTTCCTGTTTCCACTCAGAAAGCTTGCGACCCGTACCTTGATAGACTTCGAGAATCCGGAGGATGCGGTGACGGTTGTTCTCATCAGCATCTTGCATAGATTCCGGATCCACCTTGCGGGCCTCATCGCACAGCCAGGGGAGCCCATGCTTGTCGCAGTTCTCCTCTAGAGTCCGCCGCACCGACTTATCTATCTCCGGAATTTTTGGGAGCCCAAGCATCAACGCTTGCAAGTAAAGCCCTGTGCCACCCACCAGAATAAAATTCTTCTGCGGATTTGCATCAAGAAGCCTTCGGACATCGGAGCAGAAATCTCCGGCGGAATATACCCTGGTAGGGTCGCAGAAGTTTATCAGATGATGGACCACCCGTTGCATCTCGGAAGCCGCAGGCTGTGCTGTGCCTATGGTAAAGCCCCTGTATATCTGGCGGGAATCCACGCCGATGATTTCGGCATGGTAGCGCTCGGCAAGTTCAAGAGAGAGACTCGACTTTCCGACTCCAGTGGGGCCACAGAGGGCAAAAAGAACAGGCATACATTTTTAATTTAGCTATCTTTCCAATGCGATGAAAAACTTCAAGCACATTATTGCCATCTTTATAGTTCTCGGGATTATTTCCGGGGTGGCACTCCTGTTGCAAGAAACCAGCATCGGCGAGAAGCTTTTCAACCGGGAAACCGCTGCGGCAACAGCCCCGGACACAACCGCAGTCCAGGACACCACCCCATTCGTGGAAAAGCTGAAGAAGCACTTAGAAGTAGTACAGACGCAGAAATCCAGAAAGAAGAAAGAAATCTGGGTTCTAGGTAACGGGCGGACCATCACCCACTACCTGCTACAGGCCCAACGGTTCTTACGGAAGAACGGCGGCGAGGTGCTGTACATGGAAGAACTGCACGGCGACCCCACGGTTTTCCAGTCGGCCTCCCTGGACGCCCTGACTCCGGAAGGAGACACCCTACGCCTGGTTCTGAACGTCTCAGAGAACGTCTTTAAGAACAACGCCTCTTACCTTTCCATCGCCTTCCAAGTGACAGGACTTTCTCCGGAACTGATTGTGGCCCTAAACGAACTGGATTTTCCATACGACCTGCTGGTAACGCCCTTCGGAATGGCCCAGACGTTCTTCCCAGACCTGGACCGCGTCAAAAACAAGGAACTGGTTCTCTGGCTCCTGATGGAATCTACCAGCCTAGATTCCAGACACAACCGTTACCGCCCGATAAGAATCCACCACACCGAGCAACAGATTGAATCGGTAATCCAAGAGGCGAAGACCCTGGTTCCGAACGCCAAGGGAATAGCCACGCGCTTTGCGGAACAGGCGGTGGAACACCGGCAGCTCCTGCAAGCCACCTTGAACCCCGCCAAGGAAAACGGGCTCTGGTTCCTGGACCTGTCCATGAACGCCAAGTCCAAGGTGCGGGAGACTTGCAAGGACCTGTCCATGGCCTGCAAGACGGCAACCCCTTACAACCCTTCCAACAGTGCCCTGGACGATTACATCAAGAGAAAGCTGAAAGCTGCCGCCAAGAGCGGAATGTCCACCATCATTATCCCGCTTAACGAGGCAAATATCGCTATGGTAAAGTCCATCGGCACAAAAGCGGCAGCCCAGGGCACCACCATTGTAAATTTATCTACCTTTATGAAGTATTGACAAGGAGACCATCATGACCGTAAAACTGGGTGTGAACATCGACCATATCGCCACAATCCGCGAAGCCCGCAAAATTAGGGAACCGGACCCCGTTACGGCAGCGCTGGTGGCCGAGCTTGCCGGCTGCATGGGCATTACCGCCCACCTGCGCGAAGACAAGCGCCACATCCAGGACCGCGATAT
>CAMIWK010000113.1 GCA_946402415.1 uncultured Fibrobacter sp. | reverse complement strand
AAGAAGTGAAAACTTCGTGCCGCGAGAGCCCGCCCCTGCGCAGCAGGGAACGCCCATGAGTGGGTGGCTTGTTAATTCCACTCCCTGTTGCCGAAGAATGCCATTTCTGACTTTGAGAAAAGGTTGCTTTCAAGTTTCAGGTTTATAAGTTCCATCGTGCAAATAAAGTCTGCGACTTGGAATAATCTGTAATCGGATGGCATCACTTTTCGAAAAATCGGATTGGGCAACAGAGCGTTAAATACGTCTCCGTTCAACGATACTCATGTCTTTGTAAATTTCTTCCTTGCGGATAATTGGGCCGGTATGGATGGAAGCCACTTGCAGCAGGGAACGCCCGTAAACAAAATTTTCAGGCATATTTTGCCTTCTATCTCCGTCTTATACAGATAGGAGATTCTTTTTTGTCTAAAAAATGGATTTCCTAGAAAATATATTGACAAAATGTACATACGGAGTGTATATTTACAATGAACATTACAAAGCATGCTTTGGAACGTATGGCCGAACGCGGGTTCACGCCAGAAATGCTTGTTGCCCTGATGGAGGGGCGACATGTCATCGTGCCTACTAGAGATGAGAAATTTCTCGTGATGGGTAGGGCTGATGGCAATTTCTGGACACTTATCTTGGCAAAGGATATGTATTCTGTCGTGTCGGTTAGGCGTTCGCATAGTAGTGAGGTGGCAAAATGGAATTCAAAATAGTCGACGATTCCTTGTCGAAGGAAGAACTGGAAGAACTCGATAAACGCGATTTTTCCGAGGATATCCGCGAGGCGGAGAAGAATGGTACCATTGTTGTCTCCGAAGGCCCCTGGGAAGAGACTGTCAAGGCGGTGAAGGCGAAGATGGCTGCAAACGCTACCAGGGCCATCACCATACGCGTGCCAGTACGTGTTATCGAGCGCTACAAGAAACGTGCCGCCGCCGCGGGCATCGGTTACCAGACGCTTATGAAGCAGATGCTGGAAGCCGCCCCGGTATAGCGTATCAGTTTCCTATATTTGGCCCGCTATGGTCGAAAACGCTCTTGAAATGGAGGTGCCCACCGAGCCTGCATTGGTGCAGGCCGTGGCTCACGAACGGGTGACAGAGGCGCACCCGCAGCTTCCCGATTTCGACTTCAAGAGCTGGAAGGACTACTCCCACATTTTACCCGCCATGCTGCCGAACTTCCCGGATTTCTGCCCCGCCGGCAACTTCCGCAAGAGTTTTGCCGATGAGATGGAATCCTGCGTCAAGTTCATGGGGGCCTACGAAGACTTCAAGACCTTCACGGAGCATTTCAGGGCCTACAACTTCAAGACCTTCCTGATGGAGGGCGAGAACCTGAAGATGTTCCACAAACCGGGCTGGCGCTGGACTTTCCTGCAGGAGAAAGACGGCACCATCATCCAGTCGGGGCTTGCGGTGGCAGGCATCATGGGGGCCCTGTGCTGTATTTCACCGGGGAACTTCTCGTGGCACCACTACACGGTGCGTTACCTGCACCTGATGCTACAGGTGGCGTTCCACCTGGTGCGCAAGGGCTGCATCTACCCGCAAATTTTCTGGGTCCAGCGTGACACCGCCCAGATACGCTGGGTCCCCACCACGTTCCTCCCCGAAATCAAGGCCCTTGTAGACCAGCTAGAGGCAAAGGCCCCCGCCACCTTCGCCTTTACCGCCAAGGACGAAGAGCACTTGGAAATTTCCGAGCCCGCAAGGCACGTGCTTTCGCTATTTACAGGAGCGCTGCTCCGCTTTGCCAGAACCTACAAGCGCCCCGTCAAGTCTAACCACGGGAACCTGCTCTCCTTCTTTTTCGATGGAGTCTCCGGAAAGCTGGGCCAGAGCGGGCATGCCATTCCCGGGAAAATCCAGCAGTGGTTCTCTGTTTACGGGCATTTCGACCTGCGAAGCCAAATCCTCTTCAAGGCGTGGGAATCCGGCGATAATGTGTCGCTGGAAGTCTATGTAGAGGGGCAGCCCCTTTCTACCCTGTTCCAGACAAACGATTCCAGGCTTGTGCCGCTGCAAAAAATCCTCTACGGCGTGGCGGAATTTTTCAAGCCCCTGGAATCATACCTGGATTCCCGAGGCGAGACTCCCCTACTCCTTCAGGGCGCCAAGCTGCTCCAGTTCTTGCAGGACAGCCTGAAGAAGCTGGAAATTATGGGCATCCGTACGGAGATTCCCGAAAAGCTGTTGCACATCGGCAAGCCCAAGGCCAAGATGCGCCTGCAAGGGAGCGTGAGCTTTGGAGCCTTTGCCGCCAAAGACCTGCTGGATTTCGACTGGCAGGTGGCCCTAGGCGACGAGCATATTTCTCCGGAAGAATTCCTGGCGCTGGCAGAAAAGGCTGACGGCCTGCTGAAATACAAGTCGGAGTACATCGAAATTTCGGCCCAGGATATCGAAGAAATCAAGAAGCAGGTGGAAGCCCCAAAAGAGGCGGCACAGGCGGAGCAGTCCAAGCTGGTGCAGGCGGCCCTTACCGGAGAGTGCGACGGCGTACCCATCACCCTTACGCCAGAGACCAAGGCCCAGATTGACGCCTGGCGGGGCGAGACCGAAATCCCGCTGCCACAGGGTCTGAATGCCACCCTCCGCCCCTACCAGAAACGGGGATACTCCTGGATGTACAAGAACCTGGAAATCGGCTTCGGGTGCATTCTGGCCGACGACATGGGCCTGGGCAAGACCCTGCAGGTCATCGCCTACCTGCTGAAAATCAAGGAAGAGGGCAAGTTCCAGCAGAACAAGGCCCTGGTGGTGATGCCTGCGGGCCTGCTGTGCAACTGGCAGGTCGAAATCCAGAAGTTCGCCCCTACCCTATCCTTCACGGCCTACCACGGCGGAAATCGCGACCTGCAGAAGTTCGATTCCGATGTGCTACTCACCACCTACGCCACCTTCCGCAAGGATTTCGAGGCCCTGAAGGCCATGACCTGGCAGGCCGTAGTCATCGACGAAGCCCAGAATATCAAGAACGCGGACAGCGACCAGAGCAGGCTTTTGCGCAGCATGGAAGCCCCCGTAAAGATTGCCATGAGCGGCACTCCCGTAGAGAACCGGCTTATGGAATTCTGGACCATCATGGACTTTGCGAACCGAGGATTCTTCCCCTCGGCCCAGGAGTTCCGGGAAAAGTACGAGACGCCTATCCAGAAGAACGGCGACAAGGTGGCCGCCGAGACCTTCAGAAAGATTACCGCCCCCTTCATGCTCCGCCGTCTCAAGACGGACAAGACCATCATCAGCGACCTGCCCGACAAGATTATCCAGGACGAATACGCCGAACTGACCCGAGATCAGGCGGCCCTGTACAAGCGCACCCTGGACAAGTTCATGGCGGAACTGGAAGAAGAAAAGCAGCTGGCCGAGCTTTCCAAGGATAGCCATGGGCTGTTCAAGCGGAAGGGCATCATCTTGCAGATGATCCTTGCCCTGAAGCAGATCTGCAACCACCCCGCCACATTCTTGAAAGGCGTGGACAACGCTGAAAATCGTCATCTCTCCTCAGGCAAGCTCCAGCTGCTGCTGGACCTGCTCACCTCTATCCAGGAACAGGGCGAAAAGACCCTTATCTTCACCCAGTTCGCCGAGATGGGATTCTTGCTGCAGGAGTCCATCGAGAAGGAGCTGGGAATGTCCGTGAACTTCTACCACGGGGGCTGTACCCAGAACCAGCGCAAAGAGATGGTGGACAGCTTCCAGCAAAATCCCGAATCCAAGATTCTGATCCTTTCGCTGAAGGCGGGCGGCACAGGCCTAAACCTCACCGCCGCCTCCCAGGTGATTCATTACGACCTGTGGTGGAACCCCGCCATCGAAGCACAGGCCACCGACCGGGCCTTCCGTATCGGCCAGACCAAGAACGTACAGGTCCACCGATTCATCACCAAGGGAACCTTCGAGGAAAAAATCAACGCCCTCCTGGAAACCAAGAAGGCGATTGCCGAAATGACGGTGAGCGCAGGGGAAACCTGGCTTACGGACCTGAGCGATAGCGAGCTAGGCGAAGTGTTCCGCCTGGATACCCCCGCAAGCTAGCCGCGAGACTACTCCGCCGGGAGAATAATCTCGATGTGGCTGGTGCTCACGTTCAAGAAGTGGGTACGGAACAGGTCCTTTTCGGTCTTGTCGCTGACCTTTACCTGGGTCACGGCGATAAAGTCCTTGTTCTCGCGGATGTAGTCGGTAAGGCGCTCGTCACGGAGGGTGTCGATTTCGCCGGTGATGATAAAGCTGTCTGTCCAGATTTTTACTAGCATACCCTAAATATAACGAATTTTTCAAATGAAAGCAAAAAAAAGTGTTTTTTTGTTGCTTTTTGCCCATTCTTAAGGTATTTTGTCATAGGAAAAGATAAGCAAAGGAGACTACCATGGCTGCAAAAGGTAAAAAGGCTATTTCGACAATTCCTGGCAAGATGATTTACCACAACATGGACTTTATCGACAGTGAAATTGGCCGCCCCATCAGGATTATCGCCGAATTCATGGCACCCAACCAGATTTTCCAGCAAGAGGGAGTGCAGAACACCATCGTGTTCTTCGGTTCGGCCCGCACGCTGCCCATGAGCGAAATCAAGAAACGCCTGAAGGGCTGCAAGAACAAGAAAGAGGTTGCCCGTCTAAAGCAACTAGAGGCCGTAGCGGAATACTACGACGCCGCCCACGAACTGAGCGCAAAGCTGGGCCGCTGGGCCAACAAGCAGCACAAGGGTTTCGCCATCATGACCGGCGGTGGCCCGGGCATCATGGAAGCGGGCAACCGTGGTGCCAACGATGTGGGAACATCCTCTATCGGGCTCAACATCAGGCTTCCCTTCGAGCAGCACCCAAACCCCTATATCGATGACGAACTGAACCTGCAGTTCCGCTACTTCTTTATCCGTAAGTACTGGTTCATGAAGATGGCCAAGGCCCTGGTGGTGTTCCCCGGCGGGTTTGGAACCCTTGACGAGATGTTCGAAATCCTCACCCTCATCCAGACCAAGAAATACGGTGACCGCATGCCCGTGGTGATTTACGGCAGCAAGTACTGGAACAAGGTCATCAACTGGAACTACCTGGCCGAAACGGGAATGATCGACAAGGACGATATCAAGCTGTTCCATTTCTGCGATACGGTAGAAGACGCCTACAACGTGATTACCAATGCCCTGGAAAAAACCATGGAATAACTACATTTATTCCATGCTCAGGAATATTCTGGCAGAGTCCTTGGACAGGGTGTCGAGAAACCTGGCACTCCGTCCGCACTACACCATGGAAGAATACCAGAGGTGGTTCGACCAGAATCC
>CAMIWK010000112.1 GCA_946402415.1 uncultured Fibrobacter sp. | reverse complement strand
CAGGGCTATCGAAGCGACCTTCAGTGTTTGCTTCATCATATATCGCATCCTTATGTTTGTGTTTTACTTGAAATTACTTGGCCTCTTTCAGCATCTTTTCCACCAGTTCCTTGCTGAAGCGGTCCTGGCGCTTGCCGTTGATGTAGAAGTTGGGCGTCCCCTGCACTCCGACCTCGACTCCCAGTTTAAAGTCCTTGTCGATACGAGCCTGCATGGCAGAGTCCAGGACCATGTCCTTCTTGAACTGTTCCACGTTCAGGCCGACCTGCTTGGCAATTTCCACAAAGATGGAATCGCCCAGTTCGCGGCTATGAGGAGCCAAAGCGTAACGGAATTCCCAGAACTTGCCCTGCTTGTGGGCAGCGATAGAGGCTGCGGCAGCGGCCGGAGCATTGGCATGGAAGCTCAGGGGGAAGTGCTTGTACACGAACTTGATCTTGTCGCCATACTTTTCGTTCAGCTCCTTCATGGTAGGAGCGATACGGCTGCAGTAGGGGCACTGGAATTCGGTAAATTCAACAATGGTGAGCTTCGGGTTCTTGGTGTTGCCAAAAACCGGGCTGTCCTCGTCGGGGATATCCCAGACCTTGTTGTCAGCTTCCATTTCGGCACGGGCCTGTTCCAGAGAGATGCCGCGCTTATCGAGAGCGTACTTGATAATTTCAAATTCTTCCTTAACCTGCTTGAAATCCTTTTCCAAGGAGTCCAGCTTAGCCTGCTGGTTGAAAGAGGAACCGGCGGAAGCCTGGTTGCAGGCCACGAGGCTTGCGAAGAAGATTGCCATAGCAACGATAGAGAGACGTTTCATAGATGTCCTTTTGTCAGTTAAACTTTGCAGGAAAGACCCTGCGGTATAGGGGGAATATATAAAAATAGGGTGGAAGTATTATGTGGGTAGATGTATTCATTGGATTGAGCCGGCGCTTTGTAAATATTTGTAAACAACTTACGTTGAACGCCGAATTAATGGATGAGAATAAAGACTAGCCCCTACCCCCTATTTCCTAAATTTATGCCATGGTTCTGAACATCATCTGGCTTGTTTTCTTTTTGGGCGGCTTCGTGGCCTGCGTGGTTCAATGGCTCGCCTTCGGTGACTCCGGCATCTTCAACAAGGCTATCCTCGGCGCCTTCGACATGTCGAAAACCGCCTTCGAAATCGCACTTGGACTTACGGGCATTCTTTCCCTCTGGCTCGGCATCATGAAAATCGGCGAAAAGGCCGGTGCCGTCCAGATTCTCGCAAAGATTGTCTCCCCCATCTTCTCCAGGCTTTTCCCTGAAATTCCCAAGGGGCACCCGGTAGTGGGCACTATGCTCATGAACATCAGCGCCAATATGCTGGGGCTGGACAACGCAGCCACTCCTATGGGACTCCAGGCCATGAAGCAGTTACAAGAGATCAACCCCAACGAAGACAAGACCGTTGCCAGCAATTCCCAGATTATGTTCCTGGTGTTGAACGCCAGCGGACTCACGCTCATTCCTGTAAGCATCATGACCTACCGCGCCCAAATGGGAGCGGCAAACCCCAGCGACGTTTTCTTACCCCTACTGCTCTCCACGTTCTTCAGCACCATCGCGGGTATTTTCGCCCTGAGTTTTTTTCAGAAGGTCAAGCTCAAGGATCCCGTTACCGTAGCATGGCTAGGCGGAGGCGTCGCTGTCGTGGTGGCCATCATGATTTACTTCAGCCACCTTACCGCCGAAGCCATCGGCACCACTAGCCTGTTTATCAGTGGAATTGTCCTGTTCGGAATCATTGTCGCCTTCCTAGGGCTTGCCATCTACAAGAAGGTGCAGGCCTACGAGGCCTTTGTGGAAGGGGCCAAGGACGGGTTCCATACCGCCGTAATGATTATCCCGAACCTGGTGGCCATCCTCGTGGGTGTGGCTGTATTCCGCGCCAGCGGCGCCATGGACCTGCTTATGAACGGGATTTCATGGGTGCTTAGTTTGTTCGGGGCCGGGAACGACGTGGTTCCTGCCCTACCCACCGCCTTGATGAAGCCACTGAGCGGAAGCGGTGCCCGCGGCATGATGATTGACGCCATGAAGACCATGGGCCCCGACAGTTTCGCCGGACGACTCAGCTGCATGTTCCAGGGGGCTGCCGACACCACCTTCTATATCATCGCCGTCTATTTCGGTTCCGTCGGCGTCAAAAAGACACGACATGCCGTCACCTGCGCCCTGATTGCCGATGCAGCCGGAGTGATTGCCGCCATTGCCATCGCCTACCTGTTCTTCCCGCCGGTATAACAAGAGTGGGCGCTCCTTATGCGGTTGATTCCTTTCGCCATACTCGCGTTCAGTGTCGCCGTCCTTGCGGAATCTCCCGCAACCGTCGACTCATCGGTGGCGGTTCCGCAAAATGTTCCCGCAGACACGATTTACGATACCGTATTTGTAGATATGGGAAGCGGAATTCCCTGGAACAACGAGTACTTCGACCCCAACCGTTTGCTACGGCACGAAACCTTCGACCCGGCCCTAAGTGTTGCCTACACCTATTCCGTAAGTTTCTTTTCTAGCCCTTGGGGAAGTTTTAGCCAACAAAGTTACCTGGCACACCTCGCCTACCAATTCACACCGGAACTGCGCCTATACGCCGATATGGGTCTCTGGATGCCGCTATATGCACACTGGAACGGCCCCAAGTCCATCGCCAGGGAAGACGTTCAGCAAGGCAACGTGCAGTTCGTGCTGCCAGGCGTGGAACTGGAATACAAGCCCACAAACAACACCACCTTCCGCCTAATGCTCATAAATGAAAACGACGCCCTCAAGGCCTACGGGCCATGGAGGCACCATTACGGAAGATGCTCCTCGTGGAGCGATTCATACTATTGCCGGTAAGTCGGCTCAGCTTAACGCCCGTTCAGGCAGGTGGTTCCAGTAACGGACAGGCAGGCAGCGCCGCAAAAGCATCAGATTCTCACGTTCCTTGATAGCGATAGACTTGTAGAATTCCCTCCACAGGTCGGTAAAGGAATCCTGTAGATTCATGGCTCCCGACTTGTAGCCCGGAAGAGATACCACCTGACATACCGAGCGCTCGTGAAAAAGACCATAGCCACGCTTGGAATCGTAAATCAACCACTTTTCATTGGCAAAGCGCTTGGAAAAATGGCTTTCCATAAGCATCAGCACATCGTATTTCGGTTCAATTTCGGCGCAGAGCATGTTGTCGGGTCCCACGGCAAAACGGACCAGGCCAAGCATTCCTCCAGCTTCACGACGGACAGACTGGCCAAGCTTGTACAACGGAAGCATTTCTAATGAAGCAGGATTTTTGCCGTAATTCGGGTCTACCCCCGAAAAAAGTTTTTTCAAGAAGGCGAAGATCTTCATCTCCACCCCAGCCTCCTCCGACAGGAACGCCGCATGGAGCAGGCTGTAGACTTCTTCGCTAGCAAAATTGACAATAGCTCGACGGATTCGGGACGCCTGTTCCTCGCTGGTCTCGATACAGAAGGGTTGCAAGAACATATCCACCGGAGCGGTAGAACGGTCAGGGCGAATCTCGCCCACCTCAAGGTGCTGGCGGTATATCTCGAAGACGGCGCTGAGAAAGCCTTCGAAGGTTGAATCGTATTGAACAGAAAGAGACATAGGCAATGTGAGGTGTGAAATGTGGAATGTAATGTTTAACGTCATCCTGGACCCTGGAGCTGAAGGCGATAGGGGACGGGATCCGGGCCATAGTGTGTGTGATTAGGTTCTACGCGGGCAGGGCAAGGGGAGCGTTTGCAAACAGGTCCAACTGGCCGGACTTGGGCCGTGGCAACAGCAGGGGCCGCACCATCTCGGGGTAGAGCCTCCGGAGACTTGCGGGCGTGTCAGGGTGGTAGATGAAGTACTTGGCCCGCTTAAGGACCACCCCCATCTTCTTCAGCTGCTCAAGCCTAAGCTTCGTGAAGCGCCGGCCCGAAACGATGAGTTGCGCCGACTTGACGCCGATTCCCGGAATACGAAGAATCATCTCGTAGTCGGCATGCTGGATATCCACCGGGAACAGCTCCGGATGTCTGAGTGC
This sequence comes from uncultured Fibrobacter sp., assembly GCA_946402415.1. Classification (GTDB taxonomy): domain Bacteria; phylum Fibrobacterota; class Fibrobacteria; order Fibrobacterales; family Fibrobacteraceae; genus Fibrobacter. The sequence goes on along the minus strand of CAMIWK010000112.1, from coordinate 1,307 downwards.
CCAAGCGATTTTCGGGTCCAGCTCCAGGTCCAGATTCGGATGGGCCTCATCCAGAATTTCGTCGTAACGGAACTTGTAGAACCGCATGAGCCAATCCGCCTGATAAAGCCGGTGTTCCCGAGCCAGAGGGGGCTTGGTCGTGAGCACAGGCAGACGCTTATCCGCATTGATGGGAACGTAGCCCGAATAGTAGACACGCTTGAGCTTCTGCTGGTTGTAAAAGCCCGAGGTCAGGGAGAGAATCTGGTAGTCCGACTCCCCCGACGCCCCCACAATCATCTGAGTGCTCTGTCCTGCCGGCAAGAAACTTGGGGTATAGCGACTCACGGAAGCCTTGTATTCCAATTTACGTTCGGCAAAGAAGTTCATGGGCGCGTAGACGGAGGCGAAGTTCTTCTCGGGAGCGAGATATTGCAGAGACCTGTCAGAGGGAACCTCAATATTCACGCTGCTCCGGTCGGCATAAAGCCCTGCCTCGTATAGAAGGCGGGCGCTGGCTCCGGGGATAGCCTTCAGATGGATATACCCGCCAAAGCGATGAACCGTCCGAAGCTCCCGAGCAATCTTCACCAGAAGTTCCATAGTGTAGTCGGGGTCCCGAATCACGGCGGAGCTCAGGAACAGACCTTCGATATAGTTCCGGCGGTAAAACTCGATGGTCAGCTGGATAAGCTCCTTCGGGGTAAAGGAGGCACGGGGAACGTCGTTACTCCGGCGATTCACGCAATAAGCACAGTCGTACTTGCAGGCATTGCTGAGCAGCACCTTCAACAGGGAGACGCACCGTCCGTCGGCGGCCCAGGTGTGGCAAATGCCCGCACTGCAGGCATCGCCAAGCCCACCCGTAGGCGCACAGCGGCTAGACCCGCTGGATGAGCAAGACACGTCATACTTTGCCGCCGCAGAAAGAATCCTCAGTTTTTCCCGAATATCCATACTTGCCTTTTTGTTTAGTTACTCTTATGTGCACTAATATACATAAACCTGCACAAAAAGGCAATAGGTACGCTGTTTTTTTCACAAAAAAAGCCCGCCCCAAACGGAGCGGACCAAAAAATCGAATTTGGATTAGAACGAGTCGTCTAATTCGAGAAACGCAGAGAGCGATTATCCCAGCGTTACTACAACTTTATGAACACCCTTCGTAAAGATAGGAGCCACATCGGCGTCAATCTTCTTGCCATCGACGATCATCTCGGCGACACCCTTGCACACGTGCTTCGGGTTCTTCACTTCGATTTCGTAGGTAGCACCGCGGAACTTGCGGGTCACCTTGAAGCCGTCCCACTTGGAGGGGATGCAGGGGT
>CAMIWK010000111.1 GCA_946402415.1 uncultured Fibrobacter sp. | reverse complement strand
TGTTGTTCCAGCCACCGGCACGCAGCTTGTAGAAGGGGGCGTCGAACACCACCTGAATAGCGTAGCCCGTGCTAGCGGAAAGTTCCGCACGGCGGCGCTGGGCCGCATCGAAATCGCCCACGGCCTCGAACTGCAGAACGTACAGGTCCTTGGATTCCTTCTTGTCGGCATTGGCCTTGCCCGGCACGGCAGGGCCCGCAGAAGCGGAAGTGTCACGCAGCGAGGCAGAAAGTTCCGGAGAATATTCGTTACCGCGGAAAAGGGAATCCATGTCCGTAGGGTCGCCTGCGAAAGACAAGACAGCGGCAAATCCGACAATAAAGGCAATAGGCAATTTCATAGTGTTAATTATAAAAAATTTTCTCTTTCTCCACGCCAGGCATTTCGGCAACGGCGCTCCGGTGGGTAATGAAAATCATGGTCTTGGTGGGATAGGCCTGGAAAAGCCTCCGGAAAAGTTCCCGTTCCGTGGGTTCGTCCAGGGCAGAGCTGATTTCATCTAGCAGCAAGATGCTTCCGGGCCGCAAAAGTCCGCGGGCAATGGCAATACGCTCTGCCTGGCCCTCGCTGAGCCCCATTCCCCGCTCCCCCAGTTCCGTATCCAAGCCGTCCGGTAAGCTGAACACGAATTCCGCACAGGCGGTTTGCAATACCTGGCGAAGTTCCTCTTCGGTGGCCGAAGGTTTCGCAAGCTGCAGGTTGTAACGGACAGTCCCGCTCATCAGGGTGTTCCCCTGGGGTACATAGACAAAGTAGTCGCAAGTGTCGGCCGAGACCTGCCGCTCAAAATTCTGTGCCGGGTTGCGAGAGTCCCCGGCAAGATTACCTGCAGAGTACACAAGGGCGCGGCCCTCTTCAGGTTCCACAAGGCCAAGCATCAGACGGAACAGCGTCGTCTTACCCACACCGGTCTCCCCCATGATAGCGGTCTTGCTCCCGGGCCTAAAGTCGTGAGTGTAGTTCCTAACGGCATCGCGGTCGGCACCGGCATAGCGAAAGCGGACGTTTTCCAGACGGACCCCAAGGCGTGCCGCACCTTCAGCAGCCTTCATCTCGGCGCCGAGAGCCGACGGCGCATCTTGCGCCACGCGGGTCCCGGAACGCGCGGCTTTTCCACCCTGCGCACCTGAGCCCCCCTGCAGTTCCTGCAGGCGGTCGATGCTGGCGGTAGCGTGAATCAGGCGGGGCGCGTTGTTCAGAATCGAGAGGATTGGCCCCTGGATCTGCCCCACCAGCTGCAAGAAACTTGTCATGACGCCGAAGGTAATGGTTCCGTTCCTAAGCCCAATACCGCCCCACACAAAGGCCATCAGGTACCCAAGCCCAAAGGCTCCACCAAAGGCAAGCCTAGAAATCACCGAGAAGCGGGTCTGGCGCACCACGTCGCGATGGAGCTCGCTCTGCATAGAATCCAGGCGTTCCGAGACCCAGGGGGCGCTACCAAGACTGCGGAGAACGGCGTTGTTCTCTACGCCCTCCTGCACGTGCATCTGGATACGGCTTTCCCCCTCGCGGATTTTCAAAGTCATTTTACGCAAGCGGTAAGAGACGAACTTGCCGAACACAAGGGCCAACGGCGTAAGGATTACGAGTGCCCAGGCGAGCCGCGGGTCGAACCAGCGTAGCATCAGGAACGCCCCCAGAAGCTGTATGGCTGTCACCATCATCTGGGGAATCTTCGCCGTAGCCACCTCGCTGACCAGCTCCACGTCCTTGGAGAATCGAGAGGTCACATCTCCCGAAAGAAGTTCCTTCTCGCTATAGAGCTTGCGGGTGAACAGCCGGCCGAACATCGAGAGCCTAAGCGCATTGGACTGCCGGATGGTGGCCACCGAGGTAAGGTAATAGTACACCTGACGGAGCACCACGTTGCCCACCACCGTGAGCACCAAGAGCCCCACCATAAAAATCACGTCGTCGTCACTGCCGTTTCTGATGGTATCGTCAATGAATCGCTTGCTGAGCCACACCATGGCAAGGCCCAGGGACACCTGCAGCGCCCCCACCGCCACGCGGAACGCCATATTCAGGCGCACCCCGCGAACACTCTGCCATAGCCAAGCTACGTAATTCATTCCAGCACGTTCACCTTTTGCCAACTATCTACGATGGCCTGCACGTCGGCCTCTGCCCGGGAGCGTTCCACCTCGTATTCCCCGCAGAGCTTTTCCGTCAGGGAGTCTACGGTAAAGTCGCCCTGCTCTACGGCGGCGTTCCACAAAAAGGCCGCCGTCTCGTTCAGGCACAGGAGCTTGCCGAAGTCGAGAGCTCCGATGCCCTCGCCCATGATCACCTGCTCGCCGCAGACTTCACGCAGCACAAAACCGTTCTTGATTCGCATAGTCAATTCCTCTTATAGCACTAAAATAGTTTATTTAAGAAAAAAATTTTTTTTACATACAGCCGCTTTTGATCGTTAAAAAAGCCTGTTTTCTAGTGAAAACAGTTTTTCTACTCCAAGACATTCTGATAGGCCCCCCAAAACCTACTTTTAGAATGTCTAGAAAAGGAACTCCTATGAATTTCAAAAAAATTCTCATTCCCGCACTTTGTGCTGTCAACGCCGTTTTTGCAGCTACAGTTTACCAAAACCAGGTAGGATTCGTTACAAACGGCCTGAAACAACTTGTTGTCATCGACGGAGTCGGTAAAGAACTTTCCTTGAAAGATGCCGGCGGAAAGGTTGTTTTTAGCAACACCATTCCCGAAGCCCAAGCGTGGGAACCCGCAGGAACGAACGGTTCGCTAGTGGATTTCAGCGAGGTCAAAACCGCAGGCACCTACAAAATCTTCATAGGCGATGAAGAAGTCGGTCACCCTGTCATTATTTCCGACAACGCCCTCGAAGGGGTCACCAAGGGTTCCCTGAAATTTTTCTACTTTCAGCGCGCCTCTACGGCCCTAGACGAAAAATACGCCGGGGCCTATGCACGAGCAGCGGGGCATCCCGACACTTCAGTCGAATATCATGCATCTACCGGCCACGACGCCACCTTGAACGAGACGTTCAAGGCTCCCAAGGGATGGTACGACGCAGGCGATTACGGCAAATACATTGTCAATTCAGGCATCTCCACCTACACCCTTTTGCAGCTTTACCAGCAGAACAAGGCCTACTTTGACACCCTCAACCTGAATATTCCTGAAAGCGGAGACAAGGTACCCGACATTCTTGACGAAATCCGCTGGAACTTGGAATGGATGCTAGCCATGCAGGACAAGGACGGCGGCGTGTTCCACAAGCTCACCACAAAGCAATTTGCAGGTATGGTCATGCCCGAAAGGGCTACGGCGCAAAGATATGCTATCGGAAAGGCCGTCGAGGCAACCTGGAACTTTTCAGCCGTAATGGCCCTTGCCGCTGACATATATTCACCCTTTGACAAAAAATTCGCAGAGTCTTGCGCAAAAGCTTCAGAAAAAGCCCGTATGTGGGCCAACGAACATCCGAATGAAACATACAAGCAACCCAACGACGTCGGAACCGGTTCTTACGCAGGCGCCAACTATTGGACCACTAAGCTTTGGGCCAATGCGGAACTTCTCCGTATTTCAGGCAACAAGGCGTTCGAAGACTCTCTTCACACTCTCACGTACAACCGTACCAAGGCCTCATTGCAGAGCTGGTCGAACAACCTGTTGCTCGAAGCCTTCACCATCGCAACAAATCCCAGTGTATTCGCAAAAGCCGACATTGATACGGCCAAGGCCTTGATTTTCTACCTAGCCGATGGATATATGGCCTCTCTTGAAAACAATGGCTTTGGAATTCCCATGGCGAAGGGAGATTTTTACTGGGGCTCTAACGGTGTCGCCGCCAACAAGGGTATGGTTCTCATCCACGCCTATATTCTCACCAAAGACGAAAAATACCTCAATGCCGCCATTGGGATTGCAGATTACATACTAGGTAGGAACCCCCTAGATTTGTCTTATCTGACCGGATTTGGAGTCAACCAAGTTATGCATCCGCATCATCGCCCGAGCCAGGCCGACGCCATCGAAGCTCCTGTTCCCGGGATGGTTGCCGGTGGCCCCAATACCGGCGCTAACGACGCCAGCTCTTGCGGAATCGATTACGCCAACGGCAAGCCCGCAGCTGAAGCTTACTATGACAACACCTGCAGCTATGCAAGTAACGAAGTTGCCATCAACTGGAACGCGCCTTTCGCATACTTGGTAGGCAGCATACAGGCAATCCTGGCAACAGGAAAGGTTTATGACACCTCTACTGCCAAGAGTAGCGCCACGTACGAACTTGCAGACATTCCCGCCAAGGATGACGCCACCGCCATTCCCTCCGGCAAGGTCAAGTTCAGCCCCGTGAAGGCAGGCAGCAGGCTCGTAGTCAAGGGCAACAAGGTTCTCCTGGAAAAGACCGCAGCCGACGGCACCAAGAAGTACTTCAACCTGCGTGGCAAAAAGCTCCACTAGCGGGGGGGGCTTTGCTTTTTTAATCCCGCCTATACAGCCACTTTGAAGATGATTCCGCCGGTCACGTAGCGGTGAATGATGGAGTTGATGAGCGTCTGGTAGGGCATGCCGGCGGCCTTCGCCATCTTCTTGATGCCGTCCAGGTCATCCAGCTGCATGCGGATGGTGATGTTCTTCGCCGAGGCGGACATGATGTCCGCCCGGATACGCTCTTCTTCCCCTTTTGGGAGCGGAACTAACTCATCGTTCTCGACGGCTTCCATCAAGGCGCGTTCCTCGTCGTCGATAGGCTCATCTATGAATTTTGAATTCGCCATTTTCAAGCCTCCTTTGGTACAAACGGCTTTTGAAGGCCGTTTTGAGAAAAAATGTTCCGTCGTCTTCTTCGACAAAGGGAACGCAGTGGACGTATTCATCTACAAGAACCAGGAACATTCTTTGGTCTTTGTGTTCTGTTTGGTTGTTTACCATCTTTGTAACGAACCTTCCCGCCAGAATTTCCTGCCTTATGGACTCCATGTCAATGTTGTGTTTCTGTTTGACCACGAGCGCTTTACTTGGGTCAAACCTCACTTTCATTCCTATGCTTATAATATACATATTCTACAACGTATTGTCAATAGTTTAAGCCCTTTTTAGTTCGAGTGCCGAAATATACAACCGGGAAATGCGAAAAAAGGCAAACAACTGTTGCATTCGATACCCGTCCCGCCCCTGTAGTTTGTCCATAATCCCCCTAAAAACTATATTTAGGGGAATATGTACGCCCGCCTCTTGAAACGTCCCCTGGACTTCTGCTGCGCGCTGGCCGCGATTCTCGCCCTAAGCCCGCTGCTGCTCGTGCTCACCGTCCTCGGTGCCGTCAAGATGCATGGCAACCCCTTCTTCACGCAGCCCCGCCCGGGCAAGGGCG
>CAMIWK010000110.1 GCA_946402415.1 uncultured Fibrobacter sp. | reverse complement strand
ACAGTAAAAATGATGGGGTCTACTTTATTTGCGATAATGGAATGTGGCGAAAGGCGACACCGTTAGAACAGAACACCAATGGACTCAAATGCGACGCTGACGGAAGTGTTTTAGCGGGTGCTGTCGATACGAGTTCTTTTTATGTATGCGAATCCGGAGCATTTAGGGAAGCCTCCTCATCTGAAATAGAACTTAAAAAGGGGTGTGGTTCATATAATGAAGGGGCGTCCGTAACACAACCCGTCAGTAAGTTTTGGGTATTGTCTTATACGTGCAGGGACAAAGAATGGCTGGCTAACGGGGTGTTGCAAAATATGGACGCCTATGAAATCTTGACAGACTCAAGGGACGGGAAAAAATACCCGATTACAACCATTGGCGACCAGACCTGGATGGCAAAAAATCTGGAATATGACTGTCAACCGAATAGTGCGTATGATGATAGTACCTACGGTTGCTACTATTCCTGGGAAAAAGCCGTTGTTGACACAACGAATTTAACCGAACCTGTCCGTGGGGTATGTCCTGTAGGATGGCATATTCCAAGTGTTGCAGAATTTAAAAAACTTTTTGAGACGGTCGGGGCGGATTCGCTACACTCAAGCATGTTGTTCGCTCCACCGGCATGGGATACTGAAGGGACGATTAATGACGTTGGCTATTTCCGCAAGAGTGGCAAGACCGATGTCGAGGTAATGCAAGCCAACGGATTTAAAGATGAGTATGGATTTTCCCTTTTACCGGGGGGTGGCGATGATTTCGTGGACAGAAATCGAAATAGATATAAGGCTGTGCTTTTGACTTCTTTAAAAGATGATATAACAGATTATATTTGTACTGGCGGGAATTGTAGACCTTTAAGACGCGATATATTTGTGGAATTCCAGATGGGTCTGGCAAAAAAAAAATTCTCCAATGAAATTTAAATCAGGACTTGGTGGCCACACATACAATCTCCGTTGCTTGAAAGATTGACTAAGGGGTAAAATTTTGTAATGGATGTTCTTATGAAAAAGTATGTATTTCTACTCGCGACAATCTTCGTCCTTTCCGCCTGCGATGATTCTTCATCGGCGGGCGGCAATAATGGTAACGGCGGCAACCGTGGGGGTATTCCCGACACCGTTGAGACTTTCATGGAACTGTCGGACTATGACTGCGGCAAGAGCCAGAAGTGTGTCGCCACCTATCTGACGGAATACCATGACATGGCTGTGTGCGATGGTAACAACGGCTGGGTCATCGGGACTCTCATCGAGAAGATGGACTGCGATTTCTCTTCATCGAGTGACAAGTCGAGCGATAGCAAGTCCAACGATCCCGCCGAAGTGACCGACGACTCCAGCGACAGCAAGGGCAATCCTTCTTCGGCAGGAACATCGACCAAGTCCAGCAATTCGAATACATCTGGAAATGACGCAAAGTCAAGCAGCAGTTCTGCGAAGTCCTCGAGTTCTGTATATGGAAGTGGACAGTGTGAAGTTGAAACAGACGAGAACTGCTTTAAAGACGCTCGTGATGGTCAGACATACAAGATGGTGAAAATCGGAGACCAAGTGTGGATGGCTCAGAATTTAAATTACCAGGCGGAGAATAGTTGGTGCGGTGGCGGAAGACACCAAACGATGGAGGAAGGCGATTGCGCCATCTACGGGCGGCTCTACACCTGGGCCGCCGCCATGGGCAAGTCCGAGGACGAGTGCGGCTGCTACCACGATTGTACCACCCTGGGTACGGGCAACGTGCAGGGCGTGTGCCCCAACGGCTGGCATGTTCCCGCGCAGAGTGAATGGGAGGAACTGTTTGGTGCAGTGGGCGATGCGACTTGGGCCACGGCGGGCTTGAAACTCAAGACCAAGACGGGCTGGATAGGTGAAGAAAGTAACGGCACGGATGACTACGGTTTTTCTGCGCTTCCTGCAGGCATCGCGTACTACGAGGGCTCCTTTGCACGTGTCGGCCGCAATGCCTATTTCTGGAGTGCCTCGCAGTTCAGTAAAGACTACGCCTACTATGCGTACCTTTACTTCCTCAAATCTGCGTGGCTATATCACGATTACAGCAAGGACCATGGTTTCTCCGTCCGTTGCGTCAAGGATTCTGAATAGGGGTTATTTCTTTCCAGCTGATGAACTTCTGGTTTTCTCCGAGGTAAGAATCGTCGCCGCCATAGACGACTCTTGTGTTCGTTAGCGGAATGCCTGCGACTTCGGCAAATTTCTTCAATCCGTCGTAGAATTTCTGGTTCTTTGTCTCGCCAGACTTGATTTCGATGGCGTTCAGTTCACCATCGGTTTCGCAAAGCAAGTCGACTTCATTCTGGTTCGTGTCGCGCCAAAAATAGAGCTGCGGTTCTTCGCCTTTAAACAGTGCTTTTTTCATGTATTCAGTAACCACGAAATTTTCGAAGATTGCTCCGCGCAATCCACTTTTTTGCATTTGTTCCTGGTTGAAAATGTTCAACAGATTGCAAAGTAGTCCCGTGTCGCAGAAATAGATTTTAGGCGATTTGATGACTCTTTTCGAAAAATTCTTATAGTACGGAGGCAGGCGAAGAAGTATAAAACTTGCTTCAAGAATCGAAATCCAGGAATTCGCTGTTATGACAGAAATTCCCGCATCTTTGGCAAGCGAGGCAACGTTCAAAATGGAACCGACGCTTGCTGCGCATAGTTTGAGAAAACGCTTGAAAGCCGCCATGTTGGTTATGTTTCGCAATAAGCGGACATCTCTTTCTACATACGTTTGTAGGTAAGATGTAAAATATTCCTTTGCCGAAACTTTCTTGTCATAGAGTCTTGGGTAACAACCTTTGAGCAAAATTTCGTCAAGATCATTTGGAAGTTTGTCAACAGCCCTTAATTCTTCGGCGGAAAATGGGAAAAGCTTGAGGATGCTTGTGCGTCCGGCGAGGCTTTGCGAAATACGTTCCATCAATAAGAAATTGTGCGAACCGGACAAAATAAACTGTCCGCACTCGTCACGAGAATCTACGATTGTCTGTAGATAGGAAAATAAGTCTGGAACGCGTTGCGCCTCGTCTATAATACATTTTGTTCCGCAGTCCTTTAGGAATCCGCGGGGGTCGTTTTCGGCGAGTTGGCGAATATCGGTGTCTTCTAGCGAAATGTATTTATAGTCCACAAAGCATGATTTCAGCAAGGTGGATTTGCCACTTTGCCTAGGCCCCGTCAGCGTGACCACGGGAAATTTAGACGCCATATCCAGAATAGTCTCAAAAATTGCCCTTTCAATCATGATTATGCCTTTTTTTCTTTAAATATAGCTAAATTTTTATGAAAAATCAATAGTTTTGTTTATGAAAATCATATAATTGAATTTATGAAAATCACATAATCACGGACGCCGCACCAAGTGTCTCAAGGGTTCGGACTAACCCGCCGCCGAGTTGTCAATTCCACGCTCCACACCACTCATCGGCAATGGGGGTATTAGGGGGCTTGCCCCCTAGGCGAAGGGGTAGGTGGCAACGCAGTGCCGCCGAGGGGGATTCTTCCCCCTTTTTTGAAAAACGCCGTTTATCCCGCCAATCTAACCCCAAAACTTTACCAAACCCGTTTAAATCCACCGTTTCTAGTAACTAGTAACTAGTAACTACGGGCTAAAATTTCTATCTTTGCGCGCAAACTTAGCGTATAATGCCTTATTAAGGGATTACAAATGAACAAACATAAATTTGGAATGCGGGAATTTATCATTCTCCTTGTAATAGCACTTTCGGCCTATACCGTGTGGCCCTCTATCCAGGTCCACTCCAGGAAGGGCGACGAAAAGAAGGCTTTCCTCAAGGAAAATCCGAAGCTGGGCTCCAAGTCCATCAATTTCGGTCTGGACTTGGCCGGTGGTACCAGCATCACGCTGGAAATCGACAAGTCCGGCCTGAAGCCCAATGAAGACATCAAGGATATCCAGGCCCAGTCCCTGGAAATCATCCGTAACCGTGTGGACCAGTTCGGTCTTTCCGAACCCCAGATTTCCCCCTCCGGCGATGACCGCATCTTGGTGGAACTGGCCGGCGTGGACGACTCTACCGCCAAGTCCCTGGTGGGTTCTACCGCCAAGCTGGAATTCAAGATTTTGGCCGAATCCGAGAAGTTTACCCAGGTCGTGGGTCTTATCGACCAGTACCTGACCCGTCAGACCACCGATATCGTGGCTGATTCTGCCGCTACTGATTCCACGGCTGCGCCTGCTAAGGATTCTACCGTGGCTGCCGCTAACGCCGCTACAGCCGACAGCGCCAAGCCAGCTGCCGACACGGCGAAGGCCCTCTCCGACGACGAACTTTTGGGTAAGGCCCCCGCAGCCGAAGTTGCCGCAACCGATTCTGCTAAGGAAGCCGCTCCTGCCGAGGGTGAACCTGCTGGCGAGGTCGGAACTGCCCTCAGCGCCTATTACCTGTCCTTCGGTAACGGCGGCTTTATCGCCGAAGAGAATATCGAGAAGGTGAAGAAGCTCCTGGAGACCGAAGGGGTCCAGAAGCTGATCCCCCGCGACGTGAACTTTGCCTTCGGTAGCGGTCTCGAACCGGTACAGCGTGGCTCCAAGATCAAGGCCAAGCGTCTCTACTTGCTCAAGCGCCGTGCCGAAATGGGCGGTGATGACATCGTTGACGCTCGTCCCTACCGTGTAAGCGATGGTACCAACGCCGGTGAAGTGGCCGTCTCCCTGAAGTTCGGTGGTATCGGCCCCAAGAAGTTCTCCGCTGTCACGGCTGCCAACATCGGCAAGCAGATGGCCATCGTTCTCGACAACCAGGTTATTTCTGCTCCTGTGATTCGTGACCGTATCCCCAACGGCGACGCCCAGATTACCGGTCTTGACGACATGGCCGAGGCCAACCGCCTGGCTGTGGTTCTCCGTGCCGGTGCCCTCAAGGCTCCTATGAAGATTATTGAAAGCCGTAGCGTGGGTGCTACCCTCGGTGAAGAAAACATCGTCCAGGGCTTCGGTTCCGGTGCTATCGGCCTTATCCTCTGCTTGGTGTTCATGGTTGCCTACTACCGCCTCGGTGGTCTTATCGCTAGCTTCGGTATGGTGATCAACACCTTGGTGACTGCCGCTGTGATGTCTGTGTTCAACGCCACCCTGACTCTCCCGGGTATCGCCGGTTTCATCTTGGTGGTGGGTATGTCTCTCGACGCCAACGTGATTATTTATGAACGTATCCGTGAAGAACTGAAGAACGGCCTTACCGCCCGCGCCGCCGTGGCCAAGGGTTACGAACGGGCCTTCAGCGCCATCTTGGACTCCAACTTGACCACCGTGCTTACCGGTCTTATCCTCTACAAGATTGGTACCGGTTCTGTGAAGGGTTTCGGTCTTACGCTTACCATCGGTATCTTGACCTCTCTCTTCTGTGCCATCACCGTGACCCGCGCTATCCTCGACTGGCGTCTTGCCAAGGCCGACAGGACTACGCTCTCCATCGGTAACGGTTTCAAGGCTATCAACGAGGCCAACCTCCAGATTATCCCGAACCGCCGTCGTTTCGGCCTGATTT
>CAMIWK010000109.1 GCA_946402415.1 uncultured Fibrobacter sp. | reverse complement strand
AAACAGGACGGCGACAAAGTCTGGATAAACCTGAACGGCAAACTGGTCCCCCACCCCGTCACCACCGGCCTTAACGACGGCGTGAACGTGCAAATTCTTGCAGGCCTAGAGCTGGGCGATTCCGTGGTGGTGGGTCAAGAAGCCCGCGCCGCCGCTACCGCTGAAAAAAGCGGGGGCAGCCCCTTTATGCCAGGGCCGCCGGGTAAGCGGAAAAAATAATCGCCCATTGTCATTCCTGGCTTGACCAGGAATCGCCGAACCGATGTAATGGAGATGCCCGCTCGAGGCGGGCATGACAAGAGTAGCCTTTAGTTCTTAGCCTTAAAATCCGCCACGTTCTGGGCGAACTCAGCCAAGTATTCCTTAGCAGCCTTCACCACAGCCTCGGGCACGTAGCCGAATTCCTTTTCCAGCACGCCAGCAGGGGCCGAGGCGCCGAAGCGTTCCAAACCGCAAGCCTTGCCGAAGCCGCCCACCACACGGTCAAACAGCACCGGAAGACCGCTGCTCAGGGCGAACACCGGAGTCCAGGGCACCAGAATCTTGTCGCGGAAAGCCTTGGGCTGAGCGAGGAACAGGGCCGGGCTGATCATGGAAACCACGCGGACCTTCTTGCCTTCGGCGCGGAGGATCTCGGCGGCTTCATGTTCCAGCAGAACATCGGAGCCGTTGGCCACCAGCGTCAGGTCCGGCTTTTCGCCAGCGGCGGTGTTGTCGCTTACAATGTAGGCGCCCTTACGGCAAGCTTTAGCAGCTTCGTAGCGGTTTTCGCCGGGGAGGCTCTTCACCACCTGACGGGTCAAAATAAGAGCCGTGGGGCTGTCGTTGTTTTCAAAAGCCATTTCCCAGGCTGCCAGAGTCTCGAAGGCGTCCGCCGGACGGAGCACCAGCATTTCGGACTTGCCGTTTTCCTTCTTGAGATCTTCCAGCAGGCGAATCTGAGTTTCGTGTTCGATGGGCTGGTGTGTGGGGCCATCTTCGCCAACGCGGAAGCTGTCGTGAGTGAACACGTACTTGACCGGAAGACCCATCAAGGCCGCCATACGGATGGCGGGCTTCATAAAGTCGCTGAACACGAAGAAGGTGGCGCAAATCGGATACAGACCGCCGTGGAGGGCGATACCGTTACAGATGGCGCCCATGGTCAGTTCGGCCACGCCCACCTGCACGAAGGCTCCCTTGAAGTCGTTCGGGCGGAAGATGCCCGTCTTGTTGAGGAAGGCCTGGGTGTTGTCGGAGTTGGAAAGGTCGGCAGAACTGCAGATGATGTTGTGGAAATTCTCGGCCAGGTAACCCAGCACCGTACCGCTGGTAACACGGGTAGCCACCCCTTCCTTGATGGGGAGCTTGGAAAGGTCCAGCTTGGGAGCCTTGCCCGAGAGCCATTCGTTCAGAGTGGCGGACTTCTCGGCGTTAGCCTTATCCCATTCGGCCTTCTTCTTTTTCCATTCGGCGGCGATGCCGCGAAGTTCCTGCTTGCGAGCCTCGAAACCAGCCTTCACGTCATCGAAAATCTGGAACGGGTCTTCGGGGTTACCACCCAGGTTCTTGACGGTGGCTTCGGTAGATGCTCCGGCAGCATTCAGGGGCTGGCCGTGAGTGCTGACCTCGCCCTCGTAGCTACGACCGTCTTCGGCAACGGCGCCCTTGGCCATAGTGGTATGACCGTAAACGAGCACAGGGCGTTCCTTCTCTGCCCAGGCCGCCGTAAAGGCCTTGCGGAGTTCGGCAATGTTGCTGCCGTCGCATTCGATAACGCGGAATCCCCAGGATTCATACTGGGCCACAAAGTCATGGCTCATGACCTCTTCGGTCTTGCAGCTCAGCTGCACCTGGTTGGCGTCGTAGAAGAAAATCAAGTTGGAAAGTTTCAGGTGACCAGCAATGCGGCCCACGCCATAGGCGATTTCTTCTTCAAGACCGCCGTCGGAAACCAGGCACACCGTCTTGTGTTCCAAAATGGAACCGAAGCGTTCCACCATGAACCGTTCAGCGATGGCGGCGCCCAAGGCAATGCCATGGCCGATTCCCAGAGGGCCCGAAGAGTTTTCGATACCCAGAGCCACGTCCACTTCGGGGTGGCCCGGCGTGCGGGAACCCAGCTGACGGAAATTCTTGATGTCATCCATAGTGAGCCGACCCACCAGGGCCAGTTCGGAATAGAGCAGCGGACTCATATGGCCCGGATCCATAAAGAAGCGGTCGCGGGCCATCCAGTTCGGATCATCGGGGTCAAAGCGCAAGAACTCAGAATACAGGAGCGTTATGGCATCGGCAGCTCCCATCGCGCCACCCGGGTGACCGGACTTGGCCTTTTGGACCATGGCGGCGGAAAGGATACGGACATTGTCTGCGGCTTTGGTAACTAATGAGTCTTGCACGACCAACCTCTTGGGTGTTGAATTTCGCGACCAAATCTAGCTTTTATTGGACATTCTCTCAAGGTAATTTGGCCAACTATCACGCCATAACACAAAAAAATTATATTTGAAAACGATGAAAAAGTTTATCTTGTTGTTGCTCAAAAACTTAGCCCACCCCGTCGGAATTATCGGGCTTATCATCGCCCTAGCCATTCCCTTCCTCATTTACCTTGCCCCCAATGTAGGCCACAAAGAGACCATCCGGCTTCTGGACCTGAACCTGCCTCTGCCGCTGTTCCTAGCGCAGCTAGCGATAGGAATTATGCTATGTGTCTCGTTGAACAAGGATTTCAGGGAATGGTTCAAGGGGATTCTCCCCCAGCGTCCCATTGTCGTTGCCGCCCTGATTTCGGCGACCGTGCTTGCCATCTTTGCGGGAACCCAGATTGAGGCCCGCCACAGGGTCCAGAGCGATGAAAGCGTGTTCATGTCTGTCGCCCAGAACATGTACCACAATCACATATCTGCCACCTGCAACCAGGGGGAATTTAACGGCAGCCAGCTGGATTGCACCAACAAGACCAACAGTTTCAAGTCCAAGGGCCTGGCCTTCCTCTATACCCTGGGAATGCCGCTGTTCGGCACGGACCTCCACTGGATTTTCAAGGGTGAGCTCCTGCTGCTCCCTCTCTCATTCCTGCTGATGTTCCTTGCCATCGTGGCCTGGACAAGGCAGCCCCTGCTGGCCTTCTTCGCCGCCCTCCTTATGGCGCTACAGCCCACCGTGCTTTTCCAGTTCCGGGCCATGTCGGTGGAACCCCTGTACATTTTCCTTTCGGCCCTCTCCCTTTTCGTTTTCAAGTGGGCCTTTGACCGTAACACCATCCAGCATTGGGCACTCCTTGCCCTGACCCTTGCCTTCTTTGCCCAGACCAGGCAAGAAACCGTCTTCTGCCTCTTGCCCTTTATCCTGTTTGCCCTGCCAAAACTGCTGGACAAGAAAGACTTCAAGGCGCCCGTATTCTTCGTTCTCCTTTCCCTGTTCTCCACCCCGGTGCTGATAACCATCAGCTACTACCAGGGTTTCGGCTTCCAGGGCGGCGAATTCTCGGCCCACGGGCACTTTATCGAGGACTTGGTGAACAACTGGAAGGTCATGACCAAGCCCCTGAGCGACAAGGGCGAGCTTGTCAACCCGTTCCTCACCTACTTCAACTGGCTTTTCCTTGCCGGGCTTCTGTACCTGATTTACCGTGCCGTCATGGACTTCCGCAAGGGAAACAAGTTCTACCTGGGAACCCTCGTGTTCCTCGCCCTGTACCATATCCAGACTTACATGATTCTGGAAAACGTCTCCGGAGACTTCGGCATCGAAATCAACCAGCGTTATAGCCTGGTGATGATTCCCAGCATGGCGTTTCTGGCGGCGCTCCCGGTAGCCCACCTGATTGAATACTTCAGCATTGACTCCAAGACCAAGAAGCAGACTTCGGCTGCCCTGGTGCTTGGGCTCCTCTTTACGCTGCTCTTTGCCGGCTGGACATTCCACTACAAGGCGGATTTCAACAAGAACATCATGTACAACAGGAACCACCTGACCACCGAAGAGCAGGAAATCTGGAAATGGCTCAACGAGCAGGCTCCCGGTGACAAGCTGTTCATCTACGGCAGGCCCTGGCACTTTATCGCCTACGGAGTATCTGCGTTCCATTACGACAAGGTTCGCCAAATGGGGAACGACCAGATCAAGGGACTCCTGGACAAGTACAACAACAACGTCTACTACATTCGCGGCCTGGACTGCTGGGACAGCCAGACCTACCACAAGAAGGCCGTGGAACACCGTATTGCCACCACCTGCGACGTGTTCGAGCGGGAAATGGACCTGGAGGGCGTCAAGAATATCTTGATTACCAACAACTACTGGGTACAAATCGCCAAGTTCAACGGACATAAGACCTACAACCCCACAAACATCATCCAGGTTTCCGACCCCGCAAGAGGCGCTCTGGAAGACAGTTCCGGTGTAGCCGGGCCACTGCTCCTCAACTTCAAGCTGAAGGAACAGAAAGGCGCTCCCAAGAACTGGACTGTACGGATTGTGCACGACAGGGTTCTCCTGAAGGATACTGCATACGTTCCCGGAGACTACAGCATCCTGGTCGACGAAGAGAAACTGCAGCCAGGCTACAACGTTTTCCGCTATATGGTCTCGGAAGGCAACAAGATTCTGGCGCAAGTAAACAAGACGTTCTTTAACGAGGCGAATGGAGCCAAGAAGCTGATCGAACTGCCATACGAATCCCACAAGCAGGAATGGGGGAACATCGGCAAGAACAAGAGCATCGAGGGCCATACGCTCACCATAAACGGCCAGACCTTCGAAAACGGCATTGCCACCCACGCAGCCTCCGAAACTGTTTATGGCATCGGAGGGCAGTTCAAAACATTCCGTACATCTGTCGGTCTGGATGATGAATCCCTCTGTAGTGAAGGCGTTTCCGTACAGGTCCTTGGCGATGGAAACGTGCTTGCAGAAACACCCGTTTTCAAGGCAGGCGCCCTCCACAGCCTAAATGCCGACGTTGCAGGAATCCAAAAGCTCACCCTCAAGACAACCGCCAAGGGCAGCATCGACTGCAGCCATGTGGACTTCGTAAACCCCGTATTGATTCCGTAGGTTCTTATGCTATTGTCCGTCATCATTCCCGTCTATAACGAAGAAGAAATTGTCGCGGAGACCTACCGCGTCCTGGAAGAGGAACTCAAGGAAATCGAGCATGAGCTGATTTTCGTAAACGACGGTTCCAAGGACCGAACCCGCGAAATTTTGGAAGGTCTCCTGCCCGGAAACCCCAACAACAAGGTTATCAACTTCAGCCGGAATTTCGGACACCAGGCCGCCTTCAGCGCAGGCCTGGACCACGCCCAGGGTGACGCCGTGGTCATCATCGATGGCGACCTGCAGGACCCACCCAGCCTGATCCACGAAATGCTCACCAAATGGCGGGAAGGCTACCAGGTGGTTTACGCACAGCGCAACAAGCGCAAGGGCGAGACCATCTTCAAGCGGTTCACCGCCTTCTGCTTCTACAGGCTTATCGGTAAGCTCACCAACATCGAGATTCCGCCCGACACCGGCGACTTTAGGCTTATGGACCGCTGCG